>NZ_JAMYTH010000020.1:0-115323 GCF_040322415.1 Mesorhizobium sp. M0152 | reverse complement strand
AATCCCCATAGACATCGACTGTGGCCCGCGGGTTCCTGCATGAGAGGCTTTCGTACGCCCGACGGCACCCGAAACCCTTCCCAATCTCGGCCGTATAGCTCAGCTTTGCCGTTTCCTGAAAGCTGCCGTAGCAGGCGACCGCGCTGAGGGCCGTGGTGGCGCCAAAGCTGCCATCCGCCCGACGACCGGAACTCAGGATTTAACGCCTGCAGGGGCGGCCTCACCTCGCCGCCCCAACAGACAGCTTTCGAAGGCCAGAGTATTCACAACAACTAGCATAGCGCTGTTCGGGCATTTGGTCGGGGCGCCCTTGGAACGAGGCCACTCTTGGCCGTCATTGGCAATATCCGGCGAATGACCGTAATTAAATCGCCGCAAATGAGGCTGAAGCCTCCCACGTGGTTAATGGGGCTGGTCTTCTCAAATCAGCTCATCAGAATCTTGCGGCCTATCATCAACCAGCGAGAAACCATGTCTCATATCGTGAGTGCGGCTGCCGCCGTTCCGCCGCAAAGCAGCCTGATCTGACAAGGCATAGGGATTTCAGGCGTTTAAGGAGACCTCACGATGAATCGTCACAAAGCCATTGCAACAATTCTGGTGGCCGCCGCACTTGCAGGCTGCGCGCAGACAGAGGGTCAGCAGCGGGCCGGAACCGGGGCGCTGATCGGCGGCGCCGGCGGCGCGCTCGTCGGCCAGGCGATTGGCGGCAACACCAAGAGCACGGTCATCGGCGCGGCCAGCGGCGCGCTGCTCGGAGCGGTCGTCGGTTCAGCCACGACCCCGCAGCGTCGCGGCGAACAGCTCTGCCGCTACCAGGACCGCTACGGTCGCATCTACACCGCGCCCTGCGACGATCGGTACTACAACGGTGATTATTGATCCGTCTTAGCAGGAGGGGCGACGATTGCGGCGCCGCCCTCCAGCTGATAGTCGGTTTGCGCGCGACGCGCGGCTGCGAAAGAAAGCGTTCAGAACCTTTGAGGCTGCCAGGATCTCGGCGATATCTGCCACCTGTTGCAGCCGGCCAAATACAGAAACTTCTTCAAAGCTGCCGGGTATGAGGCCAATTGACCTCGACATATTTAGTCTGACCGCCTGCAAACCGGGCGTTGCTGAGCAGGGCTCTCATCGGTGATCCAACGAAGCCTGCGCTGCTGTGCATAGCGGCCATCGCTGTGATCATTGTGGGATACGGTTGGCCTCTGCGGGTGTTAGGTCGCTGGGCAGGCCATCGATCTTGACCAAACCGGCCCTGGGGCCACGCCATGAAACGAGCAGGCCGGACTGGCCTCACCCTCGCCGCCATAGTGGCGGCGGGGGCTGGTTGGGCGGGGCATCGCGGTCTAGGACGTAGACTCATTACCGCGTAGCCAGATGCGGATTGCGACGAGTTTGAGGGCGGCAAGGTAGTTTTCTGCCAGCTTGTCGTATCGGGTTGCGATGCGACGGAACTGCTTGGCCTTGTTGAAGAAGCGCTCAACGAGGTTGCGCGACTTATAGAGGAAGGGGCTGAAGCAGATCGGGTCCTTGCGGTTAGCCTTGGGCGGGATGTTGGCCCATGCGTTTCGCTCGGTGACAGCAGTGCGCAATGCGTTGGCATCGTAGCCTTGTCGGCGAGCAGCATGGCACCTTCGGGCAATTCCGTGATCAAGTCCGCAGCGGAGGCGATGTTGCTCGCCTGGCCTGCCGTGAGCGTCAGCTTGATCGGCCTGCCTTGGGCGTCGACAAGAGCATGGATTTGGGTTGTCAGCTCGCCTCGGGATCCACCGAGGCAATGATTGCGATTCCCCTTTTTGCCGTCGCACCCTGCTGATGGACGCGAACAATGGATGTATCGATCATCTGCACCTTGCCGTCATGGGCTTTGGTATTATCGTCCATGAGGCGGTCCCACACACCTGCTTTCCGCCATCGAACGAAGCGATTGTAACAGGTCGTGCGCGCTCCATACCGTTCCGGCAGGTTCGCGCCACGGCGCACCGGATCGCAGCACCCAGAAGATGCCGTTGAGCACGCGCCGATCATCGACGCGCGGCACCCCTCGCGGCTTGTTGGGCAACAGGGGCTCGATCAAGTGTCATTCGAAATCGGTCAGGTCATATCGGCTCATGCCAACGGTGAATCAGCTTGGGGGGAAGAAGGAAAGTCTAATTGAACTCAAGCCTGTTGATTTTGGCGATCAAATCGCTGTCCAAATTCAGTATGGCCTCCGCGACATCGACATGACCCTTAGCAACGGCCTGTGCAGCCATTGCCGACAAAAGCATGGATTGATTCCAAGCATCATTTCGATGGAGGCTCACGACCTCGCCCAGGCTCGCCAGAGCGCGGTGATAATCGTCGGCGCATTCGGTAGGGATCTCAGGCCCTCGACCCGTTCTCCGGGCGACTTCAATTGCTGCAGGTAGCTGGAAGAATGAAAAATCGATGGGGGTTCGCGTCTCGGCTGCGATTTTCACGATGTGCGGAACAGCTGCATAAGAGGCTGAATAAGCGTCACCTTGGTGGCAAAGGCTAGACCAGAGGCTATACCACGGCTCGTCCTGATAGTCTTTCTTGGGGCTGGTGGCTGAGCGCAGCTCCCGCAGCAGTCCCGGAACGTTCGCCGCGCGGCCGTATGCATGCTGCAGTTCGCCCCATCGCTGGTCTTCAAGTGGAGCATCGGGGTATCCTACCTTCCAGAGCCTCACGGTCAAACGCCCTCTGCCATCGCTTCCGTTAGTGGTCCACAATTATGAGTTTACGGCCTAGCGCTGTCTGCCGCTCCGTGGCTGCAATCCGTCGCCTAGCTCGAAGGCCCTCTTCTGAGCTTAGAGCGGGGTTAAATCGTTAAGACGCAGTATTTTTCCCGGTTGCCACGAATCTTGTTGTCCGAACGGTTGAGACGAGGTTACGGCCAAGAAAAAGTCGCGTGCCGGGCCAGAGGTGATCTCCAAAACTGCTTTCTACCGAGCCGAGAGTGATTGCTCTTGCTTCGGCTCATCGCGATCTTCTGAATGTCGTTTTTTGCCATGTCAGATCTCCATGACGGGTGGCCGGGGCCTCTCCCCGAACCTCCCAGGCCGTCAGGAATCTGCCCTCCCCTCTGCCTCCAAGCCCCACACCAGCGTCGACCGCCTGCCGCAACGGTTGATCAATGCTTGGTTCGGGAGTCTGCCCACTACTGGGCGCCGGGCGTCCATTCGGGCAGCGGTGCCAGGCTGCGGTTGAACTGCTTCCACCACGTGGACTCATCTATCTCGCAGCAGGCGAGAAGCATGGCGTGTGCCTTCTCGAAAGCCTGGGTAGCGAGATCGTCGAACGTCATCTGCGCATCGTATGGCACCGACACCACCAGTTCTTGACCGGTCTGTGTGCCGCCTTCGTCGACCTGAAGATAAAGCCAAACGACAAAGTGCGCGCCCTGGCCACTCGCATCGGCATTGCCGATCTTGATGCGGTCGATTCCTGCTGCGGTGACTTTCATCGAGGACCTCTTCGTTCCGATCCACAGTGAACTCCAGAAGTCCGCAGCAACCAGGAAGGTTCCGTAACCATTGCCCCTATGGTGAAGCATTGATGAAGAGCTGGTTAGGCCGTCTCCACCTTCCTATTACCCTGAGGGGCTGGTGACCATCCAGAATGGGCGCGTGCCGCTCATGGACGAACGCGGATGATCGTCTTCCCCGAGCGTCGCTCGGTCGAGTTGAAGGTGGAAACGACCCCCTCGAGGGTCGAGATGTTGCCGATGTTCGACCGCAGTGGTCCGTCCCGCACCCGCTGGACGATCTCAATCAGTGGAGCACGGTCGGATTCGACAACGAAGTCGGTCACCAGGCCGTCCGTGGGCCGCGACGCGGCCGCTCCGATGACGGTCACCAGCGTTCCTCCTGCTCGGATCAGGGCAGCGGACCGCTTCTGGATGTCGCCGCCGATGACGTCGAACACCAGATCGACTCCACCGACGTCTTCCAAGCCGTCGTTATCGAGCTCGACGAATTCATTTGCGCCGAAATCGAGCACCTTCTCACGGTCGGCGGCGCGTCGCGCTGCCGATGACGTAGGCACCGGCCTCTCGTGCGAGTTGCGCTACCATCGAACCGACTGCGCCAGCCGCGCCGTGAGCGAGGACGCTCTGGCCCGCCTGAAGGCGGCCGTGCTGAAAGAGTCCCTGCCACGCGGTGAGACCGAGATCGGCAGGCTCGCGCCCATGATGAAGTCGACATCCCAGGTAGTGGCGCAAGGTTGCGTGCTTCCATGGCTACAGACTCCGCGAGCGTGCCGTCACGATACCAATCTGAGCCGAACACCCGCTGGCCCACCGACAGTCCCGTCGTACCGTAGCCAGGCGGCGGTGACCACTCCGGCCAGTTCGTGCCTGGGGATCGATGGCGTGCGGTCACGGTCGATGTGATCAGTCCAGGTCGAGGGCCACTCGAGCTCGGTCGGGACGAAGCCCGATTGCATGAAAATCTGAACGACGACGTCGTTTATCGCCGCTTGGGCTCAAGCCGCTCCATCAGCTTCATTCCGGGCGCTCCCGCAGCCTGATCCGTTACCACACTTGCCTTCATCAGAAAACGAGGTCGATAGCGGAATGCCCGAGATCACTCGTCCCTGATCACTGAGCAGTTGCGCGCGCGGGCACCGGCAGCGCCAAGCCGCATCGGAGAAATTCGTCCCGACAGCGGACAGAGCGCGCCAGCGACGGGCAGAGGTTTCTGTCAGCTCAGCCCAACGAGGGAACTTACATGGAAAACTGGCGTTAATATCGCGCAATGCGGGAGCGTGCAGATGTTTTTGCTCGCAAAAGATACAATTAAGTTCAGCATTCTTGTGGCGCTTTCAGCTATATTCGTCGATGCGTCTATCGCCCACGGCCTGCTTTGGGAAAATGATCCATACTGGACCTATTGGATAACCAAGACTTTCCTGATCGCAACCGTTTTTCTGTTTGGCACCGCCTTTCTCGGCATTGGCATCATTCCAGGCTTGGTCCTGACGGCGGTCCACACGCTCATTCTGGAGATTTACTATCAATGGCTTGCACCCGTGGGGCTGCCCCAGGAACCCGAATGGCTCGACTTTAATCACCTGTGGACTACCGGCGTGCCGGTGCACTTCTTGGCGATCCTAGGTGGTTATCTGATGGCGCTGTGGCTTTGGCGGCGCAACCATGTTGTTGCTGAGACCGAACGTGGGGAGACGTGGCGGTTCGTTGTCTACGGGCTTGTGACCGCGATGATCATCGTTGCAGCAGACGGTGTTTTGACCCAGACGGTGCTGTTGCGCAACTTCCCAGGCATCACCTTCTTCGTCCAGCACCTTTTGATCAGCTTCGTTTTTGTCTGTGTCTGGACTGCTTACGCCGGTGCCGGTCGGCTGGGCTGGACCATCGGCGCGCTAATGCTCGCCTTCGTCTGGACCACTTACAACATGTATTTGGGGCCACGTGGTCTGCCGCTCGATCAGCCTTATTATTCCGGCTACAGGGATCTTTGGTGGCTGTCGTTTCCGGGCGGTTTCGTTTCGGCACTTATCGGCTGGTGGGTCGGCGGTTGGCTGATGAAGAAGCGGCGCGTAATCGGCGTGGCCGGCATCGGGATGCTAGCAGTCCTGCTGGGTGTCCCTACCGAACCTGCCCACGCTCAATCGAGGGGCACCGACGGTTTGATCGCAACCGCACGGGCTTCTGGCGAGGGTATGCGGGTGACCGGGGCCGATCCGTATGCGATGAACAGCACCGTGCCCATGACCGGCACCATATCAATCCAAACCGTGGAGATGGGCAACCGCTGGTCGCATGTACAGAACACGGATGGTTTGCGAGTCTCGGCCGAGTTCACCGCCGGCGACGTTGCTTATACGGTCAGCATTGACAAGCCGATGCCGCGCCACCCGCTCGGCAACTATACGACATGGTCAGGCGTGGCTTATGAGCACGAAATGCATGGCAATACTGGCGTCGGCACGGGCAAGTTGCCGAAGGTACGGCCCGAAATCGCCCTTTGGGGCTGGGCACAGGTGAGCCGCAACGGGGAAGTGATCGCACGAGAAGCTCCTGCCCACGTCATGGTGATGACCGAGGGTCCCATCAAAGGCGTAATGCTCGAAATCGGCACGGAGGACCAAGGTCTGATCGCAGAGCGGGACGGGTATATCAACGTGATGTGGCCGAAGGTCGAGGCGCTTCAAATGCCAGAGCGACAGGATCGGATGCGACAGATCATTGGCTGGATCGCAATCGTCGGTTTCGTTGTCCTCTTCGGGGGCTTGGCCATTTTTGACCGGAACGACGTCTCACGCGCACGGGCCAAAAAGCTCTGAGAGGTTGCCAAAGGCATTCGGGGTTATGGCGGCGAAGCTCAGCATCGCCGCCGGCTTGAGCTGCCAGTCGTCGCTGACCACCGGCGAGCCAAACTGACTTTGCCTTTCAACCGGCGAAAAGGATTTTGCCGCCGCGGTTTGAGCAATATTGCTGGTTGCACGCACCGCGACCAGCGCCAGGCCGCCGAGCACGGCGAGGGCCTGCGATCAAAGACTTCTCGGGCATTAACGTCAGCCGTCGGGAACTCGGATCGATGTCCGCACCGGGTCGCCTCAAGCTGTAGCGCGAAGGTCAGGTTTGGAGTAGAGTCGGGAACGCCCGGTTCTGGCGCTCTGTGCTCGTTGCCGATGACCGGTTCAAACGGCAAGGATGGCGCTGCTTGTCCTGCTGGTGCAAGCTTCCCCACCTCCGCACCGTACTGCGGTCGGATTCAGCATCTTGCCGGAACTCAGGATAATGACATGCTTGCCTGCCCGACGGCCAGCGTTCCGACGGGTCATCGCGGAGTGCCCGCCCTTGCAGGAAGACGACGCCGATAACGCATTGCAAGAGGCGATCCTCGCTTCGGTGGTTCGCTCATCGCTCGACTGCGTGATCGTCACGGACGAAGCCGGATTGGTTGTGGAATTCAACCCGGCGGCCGAGGCGACCTTCGGCTATTCGCGCGCTGAAGCGGTCGGCAGAGAGATCTCGGAGCTCATCGTCCCGCCGCATCTGCGCAAGGCGCACGCAAACGGACTTGCCGTCTATCTTGCGGGTGGCGCCCCGCGGTTGCTCGGGCGTCGAACAGAGCAGACTGCGATGCGAGCGAACGGGACCGAGTTTCCGGTGGAACTAACGATCACCGAAGCCCGGAGCGGCAAATGTCGCTTCTTCACGGCGAGCTTGCGCGACCTGTCGCAGCGCCACGCTGTCGACGCCGCTCTGCGTGCCAGCGAAGCCCGGTTGGCGGCGTTCATGAAGCATGCTCCCGTAGGCATGTACCTGAAGGATACCGACGGGCGCTATCTGATCGCTAATCCCGAAATGGGAAAGGTCTTCGGCCGGCCGGCCGAGAGCGCGATCGGATTAAGCGCGGCCGACATTTTCGGGCCCCAGGAGGCCGCGATGATCGCGGAAAACGATCGCCGCGTCCTGGAATCGGGACAGGCGATTGCAATCGAGGAATTTCTAGAAAACGCGGTCGACTATGCCTGGACCCTTGTCGTCCGCTTTCCGGTTCTGGGGGCCGATCAGCAGCAGGCGCGCATCGGCGGCTTCGATATCGACATTTCCGAGCAGAAGCGCGCGGCCGAGCGCCTGCTACGAAGCGAGCGGCGCTTCCGAGACCTCACTCACCATCATCCGGTTCCGGTCGTGTTCATAGACTCGCGAACGCGGCAGCTGATTAGCGCTAATCCCGCCTTCCGCGAGATCATGGGTATAGGCCCGCATGACGAGGACCGATTCCGGCGGCACCGCTGGTTCGCCACACGGGAAGACTATCGGCGCCTCAAAGCCCTGTCAGGTCAGCAGCCGCGCGCCGACGGCGTGGAGGCTCAGCTTCGGCGTCTGGACGGCTCCGTGTTTCCCGTATCGCTGAGTTGGCGCCACATCGAGCTGGACGACCGACCGGTGATCGTCGGCAGCATTCTTGATCTCACCGCAACCAAGGCGGCTGAAGCCGAACTGGCGCGGTCGCGCGAGGCATTGGCGCAGAGCGAGCGGCTCAACGCACTTGGTTCGCTCCTTGCCGGCGTTTCGCACGAACTCAACAACCCCTTGGCGGTCGTCGTGGCGCAGGCCCAGTTGCTGGAAGAATTCGTAGCCGGAACCGCCCACGCACAGCGGGCCGGCAAGATCAGGCTCGCCGCCGAGCGCTGCGCGCGCATCGTGAAGACCTTCCTGGCAATGGCGCGACAACGCCAGCCGGAGCGCCGCAGTGTCGACGTCAACGATCTGATCCGCGCGGTTCTCGATATTGCCGGCTACGGTTTGCGCACGGCAGGCATCGAGGTGCAATGCCGGCTCGCCGAGAGCCTGCCGCCTCTGGAACTCGACCCTGACCAGATGCATCAGGTGTTCTACAACCTGATCGTCAACGCGCAACACGCCCTGCAGGAGATACCGGGACCGCGGCGGATCGAGATCGAAACGGCGCTTGAAGGCAATGACCTCCAGATCGTGATCGCCGACAATGGCCCCGGTGTGCCCGCCGAGATCCGGAATCGCATTTTCGATCCGTTTTTTACCACCAAGGCTCAGGGTGCGGGCACTGGGATCGGGCTCGCTTTCTCGCTCGGCGTGGTGCAGTCGCACAATGGACGGCTGGCCCTGCTTGACCGTGCGGACGGCGCGCATTTCCGGTTGCTGTTGCCGGTGGAGGCCTGCACTTTGTCAGATTCAGTCGAAGGTGTTGCGGCGCACTCGGTCGCGGGCATCGGTAGTACAGCCCTTGTGGTCGATGACGAGCGGGAGGTTGGAGAAACGATTGCAGAACTACTAAAGGCTGAAGGTTTTGCCGTCAGGATCGTCGAGGACGGCGCCGCCGCCAAGGCAGCGCTGATGAGTGCTGTTTTCGATGTGATCTTTTGCGATCTGCGGATGCCGAACACCGACGGTCCCGCCTTGTTCGACTGGGCCTGTCAGGCAACCTCGGGCATAGCGGAGCGCTTCGTTTTCGTTACCGGCGACACGCTCGGCGGCGCTGCGGCGCGCTTCCTTGCACGGTCTGGTCGACCAATTGTCGAGAAGCCGTTTTCGCGCGATTCCATCCGGCGGGCACTAAGCTCGTTGACAGACGTTCCGCGCTAGCCAACGACCCTTGTTGCGCGCTGGCGCCTTCGGACAACACCGCAGCTTCAGCGAACACGCATCGCAGTCCAGCTTGATCGCGCAATACCGCATAGCTTTCATCATACACTGCGTTGGCGCATGGGCTCGGATTATACCGCGATGGAGCGCCTAAACACTGAGATAGGCTGGCCGGGGGTTCTCAAGGTAGTTGACCAATTCGCGCTCGGCGCGTCCTACCCCTCTGCGAGCCGCTTCCCGTTCGTCTTCTGGCCGCCCTAGAGAACGATAAACCTGCATAAGCAGGAGAACAGACTGGTAATCATCGGGCTTGATCTCGGCGGCACGTTCGTAGTGGTGGGAAGCCTGCTTGAGCTTGCCTTGCGCGCGCGTCGAAATGATGCGCTTCAAACAGACTGGGATCACTTGCGATAGCCTGCTCGAACTCTTTTTCGGCCGCCTCATATCTTTCGCCGACCGAGAGAGCGAGACCACGCGACGCGTGTCGCGGGCTCAAGGGACGTCGCCTCGCCGGAGATGACGCGCAGGAGAGGGCATCTTTGCAACCGCGACGATCACGCCGGCACGCCGGAGATGCCCAGCGCCTCGACGTAACGCGCGGCGAACACCTTGTCCAGCCACGGGTTGATCTGTCTCTGCAGGGTGAGCGTGTAGGTGGGGAACGCTTCCATCAGCCGCCGCGTCGCCGCCTGCGCCTCGTCGAGCCGGTTGAGTTTAACCAGCGCCATGATCACCACCCGGTGCGAGGAGCCGTAGTTCGGCATCTCGTGCAGCGCGCGTTCTCCCCATGCCAGCGCTTCCTCGTAACGCTCGAGCATAAGGTAGCTCATCCCGATGCCGGAGAGCGCGATGCCCTTCTCGGGGTCGACCGGGCTCAGCCGCATTGCCCTGTGAAAGTGCTCGATCGCGACGAGCGGGCGGCTGGAATGTGCGTTCACCCAGCCGCTGCCCGTATGGCCCTGCGCCGAATTGGGGTTGAGCAGCAGGGATCGTTCGATCGTGCCCAGCGCCATCTCGTATTCCTTCGCGCTGAAGGCGATCACCTGCGCGGCGAAACGCAAGCTTGTCGGATCGTCTCGCGCGTCCGCCAGCACCTCGCGCGCCATGCGCGCCGCGACTCGGATATCGTCGGGCTCGTGCCAGCACTGGCTCACGGATAGGCTGCGGATATAGGCGCCGAGTGCCTTCGCCAAGTTGAAGCCAGGGTCGATGCTGAGCGCCTCGTTGGTGAGCCGGCGCACGTCGGCGAAGCCTTCGCGCGTCATGCTGTAGAAGCGCGGCAGCGCACGAAGGTAGAGGTCATAGGCACCGATGTAGTCGGTCGGCTTCATGCGCGCCTGCTTGATCTCCTCCAGCCGGATGCTCGGTTCGACAGCGCCGACGACGCTCTCGGTCACCTTGTCCTGCAGGTCGAAGATGTCGCTCACGTCGCCCTCGAAGCGGCCGGCCCAGACATGGTGTCCGCTGATCGCGTCCACCAACTGCCCACTGATGCGCACCCGCGATCCTGCTCTGCGGATGCTGCCTTCGAGCACGTAGCGGACGCCCAGCTCGCGCCCTACCTGGCGCAGGTCTACCGCCCGGCCCTTGTAGGTGAAGGACGAGTTGCGGGCGATCACGAAGAAGGAGTTCACCCGGCTCAATCCCGTGATGATGTCCTCCACCAACCCGTCGGCGAAGTATTCCTGGTCGGGATCGCCGCTCATGTTGGTGAAGGGCAGAACCGCGATCGAGGGTTTCTCGGGCAGCGGAGGCAGGGCAGCCACCGAGACGCTGGCGTCGGTCTCGACGCGGTAGGCGCGCACAGGCCGCTCGATGTTCTTGAGGCGCAGGTTGCCGAGCGGCGTGAAGCCGCAGCCGAGTTTGCCCTGAAGGTGGTCGTAGGCCGTGCCCGAGACGACCACGGTGCCGGGATCAGCGATGCTTTCGAGGCGGGCGGCGATGTTGACCGCGTCGCCGTAGAGGTCGCCGTCCTCCTCGCAGACCACGTCGCCGAGATTGACGCCGATGCGGAAGCGGATCCGCTCTTCCTCGGGCGTCTCCGCCTCGTGTTCTGCCAGGGCCTGCTGGATCGCCATCGCCGAGGTCACCGCGTTAACGACGCTCGCGAACTCGCACAGCATGCCGTCGCCGGTGAGCTTGACGATCCGACCCTGGTGCTCTGAGACCAGCGGTCCGAGGAGATCCTTGCGGTAGAACTTCAGCCGCTCGAGCGTGCCGCGCTCGTCGCGCTCCGTCAGGCGCGAATAGCCGACCACGTCGCAAGCCAGGATCGCTGCGAGGTGGCGCTGCGTTGTCATTGCACCGCTCAGCCAAGCGTCTGCACGCGGGCCGCCCCGTGTCCATGCCCTGCCAACTTCCAGACGCCCCATGTGCATGGTATCCATCTCTCCCGGTCGCCGCCCGTCGCCGATACAGAACGGAAAACGCAGCTCGACCTTGCCTTCACGAGATTTCGCTATCCCGCTTGCGAGGCGTGGAGCGTTCCAGTCGCGGCGCTAACAGCCAACCGACGACACGCCCACGCAGCCTCTGGGGACGCTGACACGCCACTCCCAGAAGGTCGGAGATATTTCCTGCCCTGCGTAACCGGTTGACGCCACCGTGGCGGTGCTTTTGTCACCGCTATGTAACAGCGAGATGCCCTACAAACGCGCGCATCGGGCATCACACCAGACGTTCGCGCTTAGAGGTGCTGAGGTCGGCAAGTGGCGCGATCGAGGCGATGCGGACTTCGCCTACTCAGCAGCTGCCAGCGCGGGGTCAAACGGCTTGGTTGGATCTATCTTTCCGGTTCAACCGTTCTCGGAAGAGTGGGAGCTGAATAGCCAGTGCGCTGCGATCCGGATCTGATCTAGGATTGCCTACATGAAGCTGATCTTCCTTCATGGGGCACCGGCAAGCGGCAAGCTGACGGTCGCCAAGGCGTTGCTCAAGCCGCTACGGGCTCGACTGTTGGATCACGCGGCTATCGATGCTGTGCGAACCGTTTTCGACTTTGGCGCTTCCGGCTTTTGGGAACTGGTAGGCACGATCCGCGAATCAATATTGCAGGCGGCGATAGAGCACGCCGAGGCGCGCAACCTCGTTGAGCGCTTCTTCAACAAAGCCAAGCAGTTCCGTCGCATCGCAACTCGATAGGACAAGCTGGCAGAAAACTATCTTGGCGCCCTCAAACTCGTCTCCGTTCGTATCTGGCTCCGCGGTAGTGGTCTACGGCCTAGGTCAATACAGCATGGCATCACCCGATCAGCTTCGAGCGGCGCGAGCACTTCTTGGGCTCTCTCAGCCTGACGTCACTGCGGCCGCAAACGTATCGACGATGAGGAGCTTCGCGTGCCGAAGCTTCTCCTCCCCCTTCAGAAACCGCACGCGACCGACAAGACCAGGCTTCAGCCATTCGGCCTTGTCGCTCTTGAGGCCTACTGGCACTGGCCCACCGGCCTTGCCCTGCACGCGGTCCCACAGACGCTTGCGCTTGTCGGCCTTGAAGGTGACGAAGGCGCCGCCGGCATACTGGCCTTTGTCGGCCATACCTGATCGGCGAGCCCTTGCAGATGATCGGCGAGGATGTCGAGCGGGTCCGTCATGCGCCCCCCGCAGCAACCGGAACTAAACCGATACGTGACGGTTTTCTAATGGAAGGGATCGCAGAGGCAAAGGATGCGGCAAAATGGTTGAGCTTCTGGTTTTGGAACAAGCGATCGCCAGGCAACGAGTGAAGCGAGCGGAACTCTCTCTCAAGCAGGCGAAGATGATGCTCGACGACAACGTTGGGCTCGCCGTCAGTCTCGCCCTTTGCAGCCGCATTCGGGCCGAGCAGGCGAGTGCGAAAGCGGCCAGAAGGCGCCTCGCGAAGATCATCCCAATACACTGAGGATTTGCCGCCATGACAATGCTGTTTGAACCGTTGAACTCGGACGGACACCTTGCGTAGCGTGCTCTATCATTCCGCGAAGTTGTCGATGCTGCACGATCGGGTGCTGAAGCGCTTCGATAGGGTCGACGATGCGGCAGAAAAGGTCCAGGCGGCGGCGGAGTTGTTCGCCGAGGCTGTTCAGCCTTCCGGAAGCACTCAGACGCTCGGCATGTGAAAGCCAAGCCCGCATCACTCGTCTCGATCTTCCGGCCAGCGCTTCCACCACTGGCGTTCGAGCACTGCGGCCACCGCGTCTATGGATGCCGAGCGCGCCGTGTTCGGCTTCGTGCTCGGCCAATAAGCTATCGTCGGGCATTTGCTCCACGGCCTCGGCGAGGTGGCCGAGGGTCCTGTTGATGCCGGCGGAGCGATAGGCCGGTGTCGGACGCTGGTCCGAATGCGGGTGTTCCCCAAGGGAACAGGCGACGATCATGCTCGCCTCCGCAGCGGCACCACATGCGGCGGGTTGTTGTTGGCTGCACCATATCCCGTTCCCTCCACATGCGTTTGGCGAGGCCTGGGATGGCGCTGATGATCTTGGACGTCGGCCGTGTTGCCGCCCAGGCAAACAGGTCGAGCCGCGCCGGATCGTGCTTGCGCTTTTCATGCTGCATCGCTCCGCGTGGATGCTGGCTACATCGTAAAACTGGCCCGCCAGCGCTTCGGCTGTGGACGCACAGTGCAATAGCCCAAGACAGCATGGCAGCCTTTGTGGCAGGTGGTGCGTGGGCCGTATCGCTCGGCAGATCACGCCATGGCGCACCGGATCGCAGCACCCAGAAGATGCCGTTCAGGCACGCGCCGATCATCTACGCCCGGCACCCTTCGCGGCTTGTTGGGGAACAGCGGCTCGATCACGCGCATTCGAAGTCAGTCCGGTCATATCGGCTCATGCGGAGCCTGAATCAGAAAACGGCGTGGCATAGAAGCCGAATTTTCGGAGGGTCAGCGACCTTACAGCCGGACCTCTTCGACGGGATCGCCGCGCTCGAACTCCCATGTCTTTGCCATGTTCAACACATCCTCGAATAGCTCATCCGGATGAGAAGTCGTACATAGAAACCGTGTCTGGTCGCTTCCGTCACCGGCGACAATCTCGTCGATAACGTCTTCGATCCTCGCGCAGCCCGGTCCGACTACGGCCACGAGCGACACACCGTCATTCAGACATTGCTCAACAAAGTCATCGAGCAAGGTTTCGTCCGACACCGGAACGTGAAGAATGAGTTTGCGGGCGAACGGCATAGCCAGATTTTAAACCGGCGGGTGATTGCATTCCAGCGTCTCAATCATTCACCGTTTATGGGTTCACGACCTAAGACAGATTCCTCACCCGCACGGAATGCCTGACGACGCACGCGGACGTCATCAACCCCGACTTGCGGGCCTTCATCAAGGATTCTTCCTCGGCGGCTCCATATTGGTTCGTACTTCGCATCCCTCACGATTTCCGTCACATCACAGAATGTTCTAGTCGTTCAGCTTTCCGCCACGGTGCCCCACGGTCATCTTGGAAGCGTACATCGTCGGTGAGCGCTTGCCTGGAAGGTTCGCCTCGAGGACGATCTGCTCAACGAACCCCTGGTTCATTTCGAATTCGACGCATTGGTTGAGCTTGTCCACGATCCAGACCGCATAGCCCTCTAGCTGCTTCTCGTCATATCCGGAGTCATCGTCGGGAATCTTTGGTTCCGGAGCTGCTGGAATCAGCATGATCTTGGGTTTTGGCAAATCGTACGTGTGCCCTTCATATGCGTAACCGAATATCACCCCGGAGGTGAATTCCGTCTTGGGCTCTGATGGCCTGACGTCGATTGCGCCGATCATGACCATGTAGTTGGCGATGATCGAATTGACAAAAACGTACGAACTGTTGGTTGCATTGTTATCAAATATATTTTTCAGAAATGTCATCGCGTCATCGCCTGTAGGGGGATCAATTCCGATCCTCGCGCCAACAAGAGCAAATTGATTATTTATGATTGCAGTATTTACCTCTGCTATATCATTTGTCGTTTTCAATCGCGGCAAGCCCGGTATGCCATACAAGCGTACTTGCGTCGCATTGAATGCACTGTGGGGATCGCGCGTAGTGTAGGTTGGCCTGTGATAATCGTCGCCCATTTCCCTCGCTCCTTTTTGTTACATCGTTCAGCTCACAAGATCTCCCGCCATCTGAAGTTCTCGTCGAATTTTTCCGCGAGCATCGGCGCGACCCGATCGCTGGCGTCCACCACCATCACCGCGGCCTTTTCGAACGACAGGTCATCCGCATCGAGGCGGGGCCACGCCTGCGCAAGGGCGAGAGCCACCTCGTCCCTTGCTCTGATCAGCATGCTCTTGAACATCAAGGGCCGAGCGCGAAAGGCGCGGGACGTGAAATCCGAGATGCGCTGCATGTCGGACTGGTCGACATCCTTGATATCAATCCCCAGCAGCCGCTTGTCGGCCAACCCCTTGTGCACCAGTGCCGCGTGGTAGACGTCGACGATCGTGTCGAACACGGCCCCCGTGAACGGCCGTGACCTGTCATGGATTTCCGCCGTCACCTCCGACATGCGGCGTGCATTGCTGGCGAGGCGGATCTGCCGATCGCCAGTCAGCTCGGCTATCCGGTTCAATTCATTGAGAACAAGCAGGTTGCCATCGCAGTGCCGCAGCAGCCGGTCCATGCCGCTGTCGAAATTCAGGAAGGACAAGAGCGAGACCAGATCCGAGCTGGCCTCGTGGAACGGTCCGAAATCGCCTTGGGCCAGGCCGCCGGCTGGTGTCCCGAACAGCGAAAACAAGATGGCGTGGCCGACCTCATGTGCGATCACATCGAAGTTGAGTGCATACGGATAGTCGCGTCCGTCGATGCCGCGCTCGCGGCCGAGTTCCAGATAGCCATAGCCCGATTGCGCATTCTCCCAGTCGACGAAGGGGATGATTTCGAGCCGCTCGTAGGTCTCGGCGAAGTACCAGACAATCGATTTGCCGAGGTAGCTTTCCCAGATGTCCAGCACGCGGCTGACCGAGGCGAAAGCGTGCGCAGAAAGGAACTGCCGCGAGGTCAGGGAAAGCTGATCGAAATGGCCGTCAAAGCCAGCCTCTGCAGGCGGAAAGATTTCGCCGACAAACGGTGGCAGATAAGGGTAGTCGTAAGGCTCCTTGTCGAGGAGCGGATCACGAACGTAGATGCGGTGATCTTCCGGGCCGGAGCGGATCAGCTCGGGTGGAGTAGAAATCCATACTGTTTCGGGTGTTCCGTAACCGGAAAGGTGAGGGACCTGCGGGTAGACCAGGAACCGCGTTCCCAGCAACGCATCTTGCGCAACGACACGATCGACCGCGTCCAATTGCTTGCTCCCCTCTGACGCTAACCACGCTATCACGGCGCTTACGCTGCGTAAATCGTGGGCCGCCAAGAGGTCAGGTCCTACAGCGCCAGCCCCGTATCATCCATATCCTTGGAAAAGGCCGACGTTAGCTGTAATTCCGGCATGGGGTGCGCTTTTTCAAATGCTTGCTCCCGCAAAAGTTCGAGTGCCCGCAGGGCATCTTGCTTTTTTTGCTGGACGAAAGCCGCGCCGAGCTCCCTGCACAATTTCTCGACGTCGTCCTTGCCGTCGTGCGCATCCCGGACCATGCGTGCGAGGGTGCGCTCGCGAAAGTTGACGGCCTGTGCCGCACCCTCGAGCTTCGCCTGCTGTTGGGGTGAAATCATGCCGCGCCGGCAAGCAGCGCGAAGTGTCCGGCGCAGGTCAATCATCGCATGCGTCAATGGAGTGAAATTCACCTCAGCCGGTCCATGCAATACCGCTACTGCGTCGTCGGGGGCAAAGGCGAAGCGGCGATACCATCGGTAGATAAGCCCGACGCCCTGCATATGGGGGAACAGCTCGGCTGCTCGAAGGGCACCCATGCTGGCCGCGCCGACGACATGAATGCCGCGGCTGAGGGCCCACAGGATTTCCTTGTGCCGAACCGCGGGCTCGGCCTGAAAACCGCCGTCGATGACAAGGATCGCACTCGGGTCGAAACGCTGTACGGCCGAAACGATCGAGCCTTGCACGGCCGGGGGAAGGCAGACCGCATCAACGACCTTCAACGCGTCGGGATGGGACAGGGTGGGGCCGGTGAAGACGAGTTTCGGGCGCATGGTCTCTATCCCTGCAAGAGCGGCCGCAAGGCGGGGATGACGATCCTGACAACCGACAGGTCGTCGAGCGGTTTCGTTATCACCCGGACCAGGTGAACCGCATCGAATCCTCTCTCTTCGAGAATTGCCAGGAGAACCGACAGCCCGTCCGACGCCGTATTGAACTTCTGCTCGGGGAGCGCACGGAAATCCACGCTGCGCGGGCCATCGCGGAGGAGCCGGCGATGCGCTGCTATCATCTGCCGATCGGGGTATTTCGGATAGAACGCGCGCGTCAGGTCATCGCGCGCGCCCGAGATCGCCGCCAGACGGGCCTGGGCCGCTTCGTAGATGGCGTTCGCCGCCGCGCCGGCGGGACTGAAACCGGCAGCCGAACCATCAGCCGGATGATCCAGAAGGACCTTTTCCGTCGGTTCGTCTTCCAGCAGATGGCACCAAACCACCGGTATGCCCAACGGCGACACAGCTTGCCAAAGGCCGACCAGCACGTTCTTGGCCGCCAAAGTCTCCAGGAGATCGCGCAGCGACGGATCATCGATCGTCTCGGGATCGATGCGTTGACGGTGGAAAAAACCGTGGGTCCGGTATGCCGTGGCGATCGCGTCGCGTTCGATGCATTCAAGCATGCCATGAACGCTGGCATCCGGCTCCTCGAAGCCTGCGGCCAGACCGCTCGTCGATGCCGCGAAAGTGCCGTCATGGGGAAGTGACGGCAGTACATAGGCGGTATGCACGAGCTCGAACGGGACCAGGTCACGGCTGCCGGTGAGAAGATTGTCGGCGGCTACCCACGCCGTCTCCCTGCCCCGCCATCCGGGCGCGGTGCCGTGCTGGAGATGGCGTTCGAAACGATCGGGCGGGATGCCCAATTGATCGGCGCAGCCGACGACTGTGTCGAAATTCGCCACCTGCTCTGCAAAGAAGCTCTCGGCCGATTCCAGCATGGCCGATATGGCGGCTTGCGCCAGGGTGGCGCCCTTGCCTTGCGCGACCACGTTGGAGAGCGAGAAAGGCCTTGTCACCTGCACGACGGGGATGCCGAGCTTGTCGAGCCCGGTAAGGTCGGCGATCCGCGTGATGCCCAGGGCTTTGCGCATCTTTATCAGCCGCGCCAGCGCCTCATCGGGCGGCGGACCCAGGCGTTCATATCGCTCCAGCATCGCGGACGCTCTTGCAGGGCCGGCTAGTGCCGGACGGCCGGTTCGGGATTGACGATCAGCGCGGCGCCCGGCTCGAGAGCGGATTTCGCACGTTCGACCCGGTCGCGAAAGCGCCACGACAGTTCAGGTGCCAGGCCTGATGATTGAAGGATCTCGTATGCACTGAGGAGAAAAGGCACCGCGCTTTGCTCCGCGGCTATGGCGATGCTCTTTTCGAGGGCAGCGATCACGTCCGCCTTCGCGTAGCCCTGGAGAAGAAGTAGCTCCGCCCTTCGCCGGTAGAGCTCTGCCAGCCAGAAGCGGCTGCCGCCGGCCTCGGCCTGCGCCGCAGCCGAGCCCAGCAGCGCCAGCGCCTCATCGATCTCGGCAGTTCGTGTCAAAAGCTCTGCCAGCATGCTGCAATAGACCGGTTCGTCCTCAGGTGTCTGGAACTCGCCATGGAGGCCAAGACCTTGCCGCATTTTTTCCCTGCCGCTCTCGACCTGGCCGGCGTTGCCGTCGCACCAGCCTTCGAAGATTTGTGCGGCGGCAGCGAGGGCGGGCATATGATGGCGCTCCGTCAAGTGGCGCAGATCCGCTATCACGCTTCGCAGCGCCGAAAAATCGCGGCGATAGCAATGCAGCATCGCCTCGTTGAGGTAGGCATGCGCGATGCTGCCGGCATGTCCGGTTTCGTGCGCCCAGCTCCTGGCTTCCGACATCGAATGGATCGCGCTTGCCGGCTTTCCGACGAACCACAACGACAAGGCGCGGTGAGCGAGCCCGCAGACCCTCGCGTCATGCCCGCCGAACAACGCAGCATTCGCTTTGCCCCGGCCGTGCTCATAGAGCGAAAGCCCGACGTCGACGGCCGCGATGCAGCGGTCGTGGCGGCCAAGATTGAAGTCGATTGCCCACACGCAATGCCTGGCCTGGAGTTGCACTTCGGCGTCCTCGACATCCCTGAGATCGCTGAGCACGACTTCGGCGCGCTCGCCGTCCATGACAGTATCGGTAAACCACCAGCCCCAGTAGATCGGGAACCACTTGGCCCGTTCGGCTACCGGCCGCCGCCGGGCGATCACCACGCCGTCCTCGTATAATTTGCGGGCGGGCGCCGAGTTCGGCCCCTCGACAGCGGTCAGGATGGGACCGAGCACGACCATTGCCGATAGCCGCAGCGCGTCTCGCATTTCGGTCGCGGCAACCCGCTCGCAGAGCTCCAACGCATGTTCGAGTATCTGCCTTGCTTCCGCCATTGCCGAGCGGGACGAGCTTTCCGTGCCTGCGATCACAAACTGACCGATCGCGTCCTCCAGAAGGCCTGCGCGCTCGGCGTGCTCGGCGACCTCGGCAGTCCCCAGCCACCCGGCCAGGTTTCGGTTGCGGCTCACCGCGGCAAACAGCCGCCGGTGCAAGGCCTGCCGTCTCTTGCGCAGCGTTGCGTTGTAGATCGTCTCCTGGATAAGCGCATGGCGCACGCCGTAGACGGGAACGCCTGAAGGCCGCACGCGGATCAGGAACCCGGCCTCGCTCAGCGAATTCAGTGCGTTTGCGATGACATCATCGTCGAGCTCCGGCAACAGCGCGCGAAGCAATTCCTGATTGAAACGATTGCCCACGACGGCCGCAGCGCGCGCGACCTCCCGTGCCGGCCCCAGCGTTTCGAGCCTGGCCTCGAGCACGCTTTCGAACATCGAGGCATGACTGCGCGTCGCGGTCTGTGCCAGCCGATCCGTCGCCGAGACCGCGTTCTCAGTCATCCACTGGCAGATTTCTTCGATGAACAGCGGGACGCCTCCCGTCACGCGTTCCACCACGTCGAGCAATTCCGGGGAAGTGGACGGCTTGCCTTGCGGCCACATGGCCGCGATCGCCAGCCGCGTTTGCTCGCGGTTGAGGGGCTTTAGCGCGATATACCTTGGATTCGATGCTGCCAGCCAGCTCCCGGATCCAGGGCGTGTGGTTGCGATGACAAGCGCCCGGAAGTGACGGGCCGACTGTGCAAGGTCAGCCAACAATTGTCTCGACGTCAGGTCGATCCAATGGATGTCCTCGACCAACAGGACGATCGGTCCACTGGCGCACAGGGCTTCGAGCGAGTGGCGAACCGCCCAATTGGCTTTCTCGCGCATCGCCCCCGCATCGATCTCCTTGAGCGCCGGATCGGCTCCCGCAGCGCCGAGCAGGAAGGAGAAGATGTCGATGATTTCGGGATCGCGAACGTCATGATCGCGGAATACTTCCGCCACGGCGCCAGCGCTCAGCTGTCCTTCGTTGTTGGCGAGATCGCTGCGCACGTTCTGCAGCAGCGGATGCAGCGTCGAGCGCAAGCCGCCGGGCGTGCACTGGAAGAGCAGCAGTTTCGCGCGCTGGTGACGCGTGCGCCGGCGCACTTCGTGAAGAATGCGCGACTTGCCGATCCCGGCCTCGCCTTCGATCACCACCACGCCGCCGTTTCCTGCAACGGCGCTGTCCCATGCTTCGGCGATCGTGCCTAGCTCGGCCTCGCGATCGACGAGCGGACTGCTCAGCCGCCCGAAGGCGAAGAAGCGGTCGACCTCGCGCTTGTGGCTCAGCGCATGCCAGATCCGCTCCGGCTCGGCAAACCCCTTGATCGCATGGATGCCCCGGAAGCTGAACACATGCGACCGTCGCGCCAGATTGCGCGTCTCGTCAGAGACCACCACCGTATCCGGCTGCGCGAGGGCCTGGAGCCGCGTCGCCATCGCGAAGGCAGGGCCGGTGACATTGTCATGAGCGGTGTCGGCATCACCCTTTTGAATCAGGGTCATCGATGTCGCGACTCCGACCCGGACATGCAAATCGGCGCAGCCTTTGTCCGAACCGACGCGCCTGCAGGCGTCGATGATTTCGAGCCCGGCCCGGATCGCCAGCGATGCCGCGTCCTTGGCGTCTATTTCGGCAGGAAACAGGGCAACACCGCCATCGCCGACCTCGACCCTGACGGCACCCGAGCACGACGCGACCGCCTGTCTCGCCGCCCGCTGGAAGGCTGATATCAGTTCCTCGAATTCTTCGATATCCAAGATGGCAAGCAGGTCGGTCGATCCGACAAGATCGTAGCAGAGCGCGGTCAGGATCCGCCGCTCATGCCGGGCTTCAGACGCACTGTTGCCGTTGCCGCCCAGAAAACCTGTTGCCACCGACGCCACCGGCAGCGCGACCGGACCCTTCCCCGACATGCTGCGATTTCCTCGCCGAGCGCAGTGACGGCAATGTTAGCAAAGTGCGATGCTGTTCACAAAACACTTAATCGGTGACCGGGGCGGGGAGGAGCCGGTGCCGGTGCATTTCGGCGACGAGTCTCTGAGCACCAGGCGCTGCCGGACGAACGAGGCCTGCCGCGGGGCGGGCTTTTTTGCTGAGGCGCTCTGGCAAAAAATAAGCAGCGTGTCTTAGCGGCTCCATTTTCTGGGCAAACTCAAAGCGCAATTGATCGGCCTCATCGTTCGGCAGCCAATTGGCCATGTTCGGAACACGGTTTGGCACATGCGGGCGTCGCGCTCGGACCAGGGCTCTTCTCGGCTGATCGCGCTTTTCGAGGAGCGACTCTAGCCGGATGCGAACATTTTCCACACTGAGCTGCGCTACGCATCGGATACCAAGCGTCAGGCTTTCACTCGCATTCTGTGATCTTCGGCGCGGCGGAGCGAAAGTTGGACTCTCAGGAGTGCACCGCGGAGTGGCGAGGCTGGTGAGCAAATCGTCGATGGCGGGAATGAATCCGGAAAACCGTCCCGGCTGCTTTGTTGAGCGCTGGCGCCTGTTTCCTGGCCGAGGGACATGACGCCTGCAGCGCCAACCCTGCAACTTAGATCACCCTGTGCTGCGCAACTTCATAGGCAGCACAGATTGCGCGAGCGATGGCCGAGAGGTTTGACGCAGAAGTCCTGAAAATTTCCGTCCTTGAAACGTTACACGCCTACATTGCTAGACGGCATGCCTCCGTTCCGGCAAAGCTGCGAATCGCGGGGCCACTGGCAATCCGCAGGTCGGCGGGTTCAGGCAATGCTCATCGAAAGATGGGCCGCCGACTTCCTTTTGGCTCAAAAGCTCGGCGGTTGCCGCTCTCACTTGCCGTCTCAAATTGATCGGCGGGACGTGGCGCCGCTACTAGCAAGCGATTTCCGGAGAAGGCCAGTGCCGTGCTTCGGGCCGCCTTCCGCGCTCACGCCATACCCATCTCACTTGCCTCCTGCGGCGGGAGACCTCAATCCCGGCTTGGTGAAGGCGCGGCGTGCTCCTCGCCACGCTGGAAGGAAAGCGCACGAGATCGGCCAGGAATGCGACCTGCCCAGCGAAGCCGTCATCAACCGCGCGCAAAATGGCTTCGTCGGCAATCGCTGAGGCATGCCGGCGAGGCATGGCGGGTTGGAATGGCTGCGCCGCTCATCCCGGCGCAGCCAGTTCCCTGCGGATCTATCCAACCTCGTGGATCGCGACGCCCGGCACAACCGTCCTGGCGATCTCGCACAGGTGCCGGTGATGGGTGAGGTAGATCACCTGACCAGCACTTGCCATCTCGCCAAACAACCTGAAAACCTCCTCCGAGCGCACATGGTCGAAGGTTTCCATGATGTCATCCGCAACAAACGGTACGGAGGGCCGGAACTGCGCGAATTCATAGTATCCGGCAAGCCTCAGCGCCAGGTAGAGCTGGAAGCGAGCGCCCTTTGACAGCGCATCGGCGACCTTCGACTGTCCGTCGCGCTGCAACGCGATGAGCACTTCCCCACCCTTCACCGGTTGGGTTGTCAGCCCCGAGTACTGGCCGCGCGTCATCAATGCGAATGCGTCGGATGCCCGTGCCATCATGCCGGAGCGATGACGCTCGCGGTAGACGCGCAGGGCATTGCTGGCCGACATCACACCCAGTTTCAGCTCGATGTAGCGGACGGCCTTTTCCTCGATGTCCAGAAGGACGGTGCGCCTTTCGGCGTCGATGCGGGCAACAGCACTGTCGCCGCCAATGGCGTCCATCTTGTCTGCAGCGCGCGTCTGTCGGATCAGCTGTTGCTGTATTGCTTCGTCAAGATCGCGCAGCCGCTGCTCGCCATCAGCCTTCTCGATCGCCAGGCTGGCGAAATCGAGAGCATCCAGGATAGAACGCGCTTTTTCGAACCCGTCCACCGCGAGCTCGGCCGCCACCTGCTCCTCGAGTTCGGCGACCGCAGTGCGCAGGCGATCCCTGTCGCGCAGCAGCTCGTCGCGTTCCACGACGTCGGACAAGGTGGCAACACCGAAGACACCCAGGACGTCGTTCCTGCGACGCTCATGTGCCGACATCTCAGCATCGAGAACCTCGCGGGCATCCCGCAGGCGCTGCAGATCGTTCACGAGGTTCGCCCTCATCTCGCGCGTACGATCGGCACGCTCCAGGCGCTCGGCAAGCCGGACCGCCAACTGTTCCGGTTCACCGTCCGCCGACTCGTCCGCTTCGGCGGCAACGGCGGTGAGCTCGACAATAAAGTTGTCCCTGTCGGTCTGCATCTTCTCGATGCGGAGCTGCATGGCGTCGCGCTCCTGGAGGTTTCTGGACAGCTCAGCCAATTGGTCGAGGACCATGCCGACGCCGGATGCCGAAAGCCCGTTCTCGAGCCAGGTCCCCTTGAGCGCTTCGGCAATGCCAGCCAACCATTCTTCCTCGCGCCGCTCCGCCACGTCCACGGCTCGTCGCCTGGTGGCCAGCTCTTCCTCCTTGGCGCCCACTGTCTTGAGCGCCTCGGCATGCTGGGCGTCCACCTTGCGCTGCCGGTCGAGGAACAGCTCCGCGCCGGCCATGATCGTCTCCAGGCAGTCGCCGGGGTCCACGCCGATGCCGACGCTCTCCAGCGCTCCGCTCACCTCCAGTCGTATTCGCTCCCCCTCATCGGCCGCCCGCCCGGCCTTCTTGCGGGCAAGCTCGATCTCCTCCCAGGCTGCAAGCGCATCGGCGCGGCCAGAAATGCGGTCCTCGATGCGTTCGATCAGGCGCTCCAGCGACAATTCCCGACATTCTCCAAGCGGATCCCATGCCGCCGCGCGCAGGTCCGACAGGGCGACGTCCACATCTATGTCGACCTGTGCATATTGCTCGCGCAGGCGTGTGATGTCGGCCGAGGCTTCGGCGAGCTCGCGCGTCGTAGCGCGGATTTCGGCAAGCTCCGACGCGTTGGCCAGTCGGCCGGCGCCGGCACTGTCGTCGCGCGCCAACGTCGCGGCGAAATCATCAGCGGTTTCGCCGGTAAGCACACCGCGATGGCGTGCCCAGGCCTCATCTCGCGATCGCCGGATCGCGGCCGCCGCCTCATCGTCGACGACATCGACCGATGCGCGAAGCGCGCCGAGACGCGCCGCGAGCAACTCTTGATTGCCCTCGTACTCGGCAAGGCGTTCGGACAGTATGGCTCTCTTCCTGCCTAGTTCGGTCGACAGCGCCTTCCAGGCGCTGATCTGCCCGGCGCTCGGTACGGAAATCCTGCTCAACGCCGCTGCGTCGCCGGACCATGGGTGCAAGTGGCCGAGTGCGGCCTTCCATCGCACCGCGCCCGCATCGTCCGCCTCACGTGCCGCCTTGATCTCGCCGAGGTGCCCGCTCGCCCTCGCCTTCGACAAGGCCGCGCCCAGCCTTGCCCTGGCCGGCTCGGGCACCGCCCTTTCCTCGCCGACCCGCTCGCGTGCCGTCTGGAGCGCATCAAGCGCCGCTGCGGCTTCGTCGCGGGCGACGCGCAGGCCGGTCGCTATCCCGGATCGCTGGTCAACCATGGTGCGGACAACGCCGACAGTGACTGCAGGCAAAAGCAGCACGGCGGGATCAGGCTCTGAAGACCGTCCCAACGCGGCAAGGCAGCTTGCCACGGTGTTGTTGAGGATTTGCAAGTCCGTCCTGCGATTGGGCAGGTCAAGGCCTGCCGAGCCATAGCGCAGTTTGCCTTGCGCCAGACCACGAACGCGCTCGGAAATCGCAAGGATCACTTCGTCTACATCGACGGAGGCGATTTTCGTCGTCAAGCGCTCGACCTCGTCGGTGTTGCCGGCCGACCGTGTTCTCAGGCTGGCGTCGTCATCGATCAGTCCGGCGACGCTGCCCGTCCAGGTCCGCGGCGGTGAGGCCGTGTCCGGCAGTTCGGCCAGCCGGGTTGCCCTGCGCCGGATATCCGCAAGGACCGGGCCTGCACGGAGGTACCTGGCAATGGCATCCAGCCTGGCAGACAGGACCGAACGTTCGGTGATATTGCGGTCGTATTTTTCCGCCGCGTCCAGGCGTTCGGCTTCAAGGCCTTCGTAGGTCGAGGCCAAGGTATCGATCTGATCCCGGCGCGACTTGAGGTCGGCCAGACGCTTCTTGAGCAACGCAAGCTCGGTTCCGTGCGCCTGCTTGCGATAGAGCGCGTCCGCCTCGGCCTCGAGCGCGCTCAACGTGTCACTCGCATGCCCAAGACCGGCGCTGGCGGTGAACAGCAGCTTGCCCAGGTCGCCACGCGACTCCAGGATCGACTTGCCGCCCGCTTCCAGCGTCTCGTCGTCCAGCGAGAACATGGTCGCGTACGCGTCTCGGGACAGGCCGGCGAGATGGGCGGTTACAGCCACCTCGCTCACCGGTTGGCCCATAGCGTTCAAGAGCGAGTTGCTGCGCTGTTTCGTGCGCGTGAACGTGTGCTCCGCCCCGTCGAATTCGAGCACCCCGCCGATACGCATGGCGCCGTATTCGTGCAGGAAATTGTAGCGGCTGCGCTCCTCGATGCCGAACAGAAGGTCCAGGTAGCCGGAAAGCGCTGTCGACTTGCCGGCCTCATTCAGGCCGAACACGATGTGCAGGTCGGGTCCTGACTCTGGCTTGGGCCCGAAGTCGATCATCCTTTCGGTGAATTTTCCGTAGCGGATGAGGTCAAGGCGCCGGAGCCTCATGGCGCACCGCCTGCCTTGAGGCGGGCTGTGACCAGGTCGGCACCGCTGGCAAGCACCCTGTCGAGGAACAGGTTCAGCCCAGCCTCGTCTCTTCCGGCAAAGTCTCGCCCGTCGGCGGGAAGGTCCGCGATCATCTTCTGGACAAGCGCCCTCGCCTCGGCACGAAAAGCTTCCGAGCCGGCGTCGGCGCGCATGGATTGAGCGAGTTCAAGGATCGGGTCCGCGGCGCCCTCAGCTGCTTCCGTCCTCGGCGCAGCAAGGTCAAGCTCGAGTTTTTCCACCCACGTGTCCCCCACCTGTTCCGCAGCCTGCTCTGCTTCGGCCAACAGCAGGTCCCGGTCGCGGATCAGCGCCCACGACAGAGGCGACGCTCCGGTCAGGGCAAGGCGCACCACGGCGTGGCGCGACCTGACGGAGGCCCGGGTTTCTTCGAGCGCCGAGCGGAAGCGTCCGACGACGTCGGACCATTCCGCCGTCCCGGTCAGGTCGACGCGCGCCCGCTCGAATTGCGCGACGCTGGTCAGCCTTTCCTCGATCTCGACGGAGCGGTCGTCTCGTACCGTCACCAGGGTGACGGATTTCTCGCCGGCCTCGTTGATGTCCCTGCCCTGCGGGATGCCCGGCATCACCACCGTGTTTGCTCCAGGAGGGACCTGGCGGACATGGATGTGCCCGAGCGCCCAGTAATCAAAACCATGGCCGTGCAGGTCGACGACGCTGCAGGGGGCGTAGACATCATGGCCCGGCGATCCGGCCAGACTGGTGTGCATGATGCCGACATTGGCCGCCCCTTCGCGTGCGGCCGGATATTTTGGCAGCAGGCTGTCCGGCGCCTTGGGGCTGGCGAAGCTCAAGCCATGGAACATGACGTCCAGCCCACCGGCTGTCTGGAGCACCGACTGGGCACGGCCGCCGAAGATCGTGACCGTGTCCGGAAACACCAGCTGTTTCGATATCCGCGACAGGGCGTCATGATTGCCACGGATCTTGAAAACCCTGATGCCGGCCTGGTGCAGGCGCATCATCTGCGCCGCCAGGAACCGCGCCGTCTTCATCGACGTCTGGTCGCCGTCGTAGAGATCGCCGGCAATGACCAGCGCATCGACATGCTCTGCCAGGCACAGATCGACAGTAGAGACGAATGCCTGGCGGCTGGCGTCACCGACGAGCTCGGCAAGCTCGCGGTTTCGCAGCGCCAGTGAACGCAGCGGCGAGTCGAGATGAATATCGGCCGTATGTACGAATCGAAATGCCATTGAGGGTCTCCACCCACGAACATAGAGGGTGTTCGATCGCGGTTCGATAGGTGGATTTCGCGACACGCGGTGGTGGCTGAGCACAGTCGGCTGTGTTGCAAAGTTTTGGTAACTGGTCGCGCGGGAGGAACCCTGCATCAATTTTCGGAAAGGAAAGGACGTCAGTTCGACCAGTCCGTCATCTTTTATGCGCTGGTATCTAGCCTATAATCTGAGCCTGCGCGACTTGAAAGAAATGATGGCCGAACGCGGCATCGGCGTCCATCATTCGACGATCCATCGCTGGGTCATTCATTTCGCACCGCGGTTGCTGGAGCGCTTCAACCGCCGCAAGCGTGCCGTCACCGGCAACTGGCATGTCGACGAAACCTACATCAAGGTTCGGTGAAGGATGTATCTCTCTGCCGCGCTATCGACAGTGTCGGCGACATGGTCGGCATTCTGGTTCAGCGAGCATCGTGACCTCCTGTCGGCTAAGCGCTTCTTCAGGAAAGCGCAGCGTGTGCGGCGCCACCCGCTTGGCGAGTCGGCCGCCTGCGCCGCCTCGATGACTATGCGATAGAGCTGCCGCGTGCTGATCGGCTTCATCGCGTGCTGCCCGGGAAACAACCAGCCGTCGCGATGCATCCCTGCTGCCGCCCCGACCCTCCACCATTGCCGAAGGAGAGTGAGCAGGTCCTCCGAGAGCATGGCGTTGCGATATCGCCCGCCTTTGCCACGTACGACGCGCAGCAGCATGCGTTCGCTGTCAACATCTGCGACCTTCAGCATCGACACCTCGGCGACGCGCAGGCCCGCGCCATAGGCACCCGAGAGCGCGGCCTGGTGCTTAAGGCAGGTGGTGGCGTTGAGCAGCCGGGCGACCTCGTCGCGACTGAGCACCACGGGCAGGTTGCGCGGATGCGACAGCCGGACGAGCCGGCGCGCCAGGTCCGGGCGGTCGAGCGTTTGGGTGAAGAAGAGCGTAGCGCCGACACGATGCTGTTCATCGTGGGCACGGGAACGCCGTCTTCCTGCTGGACGATCTGGAACCGACGTAGGTCGTCGGGGGTCGCTGTGTTTGTTGAACGCCCGAGGAAATGTCGCCAGGCGTCCGATACCGCGGGGATCTTCATGTCGTCGATCAGCCGCTGGCTCAGCGGGCTGATCCGTGCATCGAGAATAGGATGGTGCATGGTCAGGCTCCTTGTTCAAGAAGTCCGCCATGCTACTCCAGCCGAACGACGCTCAGCGCGAGCGCGACATCCGGTTCGTGATCTCTATCTGACCCGCGAGCGCCCATCCCGCGCAGCAGGTTCGTTCTCCGGCCCAACCCCGGTCGGGGTATTGTCACTTCAGAACCTGGGCCGCAGCGGACACCAGGCCACCGAGGGACCATTCGCAACCGCGTATCCCCTCACGACGGTACTTGGAGAAGAGCTTATGCATCCCATAGCTTTGAGGATGATCCCGAGACACCGGCGACGGACGCTGGAGAGGTCGGTCGTTTCATTTAGATGAGACCAGGTCTATACTCCACGGAAGACAGGCCAGATCGATGGACCGTAAGCTTTCCGCCATTCTCGCCGCCGATGTTGTGGGCTATTCCGCTCAGATGGAACGCGATGAGGCCGGCACGTTCGAGCGCCTTCGTGCTCGACGCAAGGAACTGTTTGAGCCTGAGATTGCCCGCCAGCACGGCCGCATCTTCAAGCTGATGGGCGATGGACTGCTGGCCGAATTCGGCAGCGTCGTGGACGCGGTCGAATGTGCCGTGTCGTTGCAGCACACCCTGGCGGAATGCAACGCCGCCGTTTCCGAGGATCATCGGATTCGCGTCAGGATCGGGATCAATCTCGGCGAGGTGATTGTGGAGGGCGAGGACCGATATGGCGAGGGCGTCAACGTCGCTGCCAGACTCCAACAATTAGCGGAACCTGGCGGCATCTGTGTCTCGGCAAAGGTCGCAAAAGAGGTTGAGAAGAAATTGTCTTTCGGCTTTGAGCCGATGGGCCAACAGAAGCTGAAGAACATCGCCGAACCGGTGCAGGCGTATCGGGTGCTGCTCGATCCCGCGGTGGCGGCAAAGCCCATGGCTGTAAATCGACACCCACGTTTCAGGCGTAATCTGGCCGTCTCTATTGGGGTCCTTGTCGTCGCAGTCGGCCTTGCAGCAGCGTGGTGGCGGCCGTGGGAGCCACCGCTTCGGCCCGCCGCTCTGACAGCCAATACGAAAGCCGACACCCGGCCATCCCTCGTCGTGCTTCCGTTTGACAATCTCAGCGACGACAAGGCGCAAGGTTATCTGGCTGACGGTTTTACCGAGGACCTGACCACAGAACTTGCACGCGTGCCCGGCCTGTTCGTCGTATCGCGAAACGCGGCTTCCACCTACAAGCACAAGGAGACCAAACCCGCTGAGGTCGCCGCAGCGCTTGGTGTCCGGTACATTCTGGAGGGCTCGATACGCCGGGTCGGCGACGACATGCGTATCAACGCGCAATTGATCGACGGCTCGACCACCGGTCATCTCTGGGCAGAACGTTTCGACGGCCAGTGGAGGGATGTATTTGCGCTGCAGGACAAGGTCGTAGTCAGCATCGCAGGCGCGCTCAAGCTCCGTCTCGTGAGCGTCCAAGGCAAGGCAGATGTCGCGGGCGGCACGCGCAATCCTGCAGCCTACGAAGCTTACCTCCAGGGCATGGAAATCTACAATCGTCGCAATACTCCAGACGAGTTTGCGCAGGCGGTGAGGTTTTTCCAGCAGGCGCTGGAACTCGATCCGGATTTCGGCGCAGCGGCAGCCTCGCTCGCAAGGGCCTATTGGGACATGGACGGGCCGCGGATCAAAGCTTTAACCGTTTCGGACATCGGTGCGCTGTATAACGCCTACAAGTACCTGGGCGAGGCGGCCAAGCATCCTTCGCCGTCCTACTATCAGCTCGTCGCCAGTTTGCTGGTTCGCGAGCATCGGTCCGACGAGGCAGTCGCGGTTATGTTCAAGGCAGTGGCGCTCGACCCGAGCGATCCCCTGAACTACGTCGGGCTGGCAGAGGCCCTGAATTTCAATGGCAGGCCGAACGAGGCGCGCGACTATCTCGTCGCGGCCAACCGTGTCGACCCAGGCGACAATGACCATCGGCGCTACCAGGCTGGGCTGGCTGCATTTGGCCAGGGTCGTTTCGAGGAAGCTGTCGACTACCTCGAAAGGATCGATCTCCAATCGCCTGATCCATGGCCGAAATTCTATGGCCTGCAGGTGTTGGTTTCGGCCTACGCACATCTCGGGCGCAGTGACCAGGTCGCGGCCTATAGTGACAGGCTAAGGAACGTCATGTTGGAACGAAAGGATGGAGGGGCAAATCAGTTGGTCACGCAAAGGTATTTTGTGTTCAAGAACCCGGCTGACGTCGGGCGTCTGCTGGACGGCCTGGACAAGGCCGGTTTGCCGGAGTTACCGGAAGAGGTCGATCGGGATGCGAAGGACCGGCTTACCGGTTCGGAGATCAGGTCGCTCATGCTCAGTCGTGACCTGCGCGGGGGAGGCGCATGGATAGATAAAGGAACCAGTTGGGTGCAGCAGAACTTCCTGTGCGACGCCATTCCGAAAGATCAGACAACCTGCGGCGCGATCTTCCGCAATCCTGCCGGGACGCCGGAGCGACCCAATGAGTATACGGCAGTCTTCCGTTTCGATCGTTTTGAGTTTTCGACCGCCAAATAAGACCACCCGGACTGCCAGCAGTGTTAGAGCGGTTGGCGGAATCGAAGGGGATTGAGGCCAGCATCTGATGACCCGACCTCTTTCCAAGGATCTTCGCGAGCGGTTGTGGGCAACGAAAGTTGTGCCTTCCCAGTGGGATAAGCACATCCAGGAACCTTAATCCTTCTAAGAAGTTATGGATGCACTCTCAGCCGGACAACGTCATGTTCCGCAGGACGCAGACGGCAGGTGTTCTTTTGGCGATCTCTTTAGGCGCCACCGTCGTGTCACGTCTGCTTCAGAGGCACTTTGGCCGTACGGTTCCCTTGATCGTCGTCGGGCAGGTGTTGGCGGCCATCGGCGCCGCTGGTTTTGCTCTGTGGATCGGTCACGATGGATGAACTGACGGCCGCCAGGAAAGACCAGCCGAGTTCCTCTGCCGCTCCCGCGGCGAAGAAGATTCTGGGCAGACTCGGGCCGGGCCTCATCACGGGCGCGTCCGACGATGATCCATCCGGGATCAGCACCTATAGTCAGGCGGGGGCGCAACTCGGGTTTGGCATCGGATGGACGATGCTGCTGACCTATCCTCTGATGGTCGCAATTCAGGAAATCAGTGCGCGCGTCGGAAGGACGACCGGACATGGCATCGCAGGCAATCTGTGCCGCCACTATCCAAATTGGCTTCTGCAATCCATCGTAACTCTTCTGTTCATCGCAAACACCATCAACATCGGCGCGGACCTCAGCGCCATGGCGGATGCGACGAAGCTTTTGATTGGCGGGCCGGCGGTGCTCTACGTCGTGCTGTTCGCAGCGGTTTGCGTGGTCGGAATCGTTTTCGTGAACTACGATCGCTATGCGCTCATCCTGAAGTGGATGACATTGAGCCTGTTCTCGTATGTCGCGGTCGTATTCGCCGTGCGAGTTCCCTGGGGCGAAGCACTCGGTGGCGTGCTGGTTCCCAGAATCATCTGGAGCAGCGAGTTCTTCACCACACTTCTCGCGATCTTCGGCACGACGATTTCGCCCTATCTCTTCTTCTGGCAGGCGTCACAGGAGGCTGAAGAGGTCCACGCAAAACATCACAGAAAATCGTTGTTGAGGGCTCCACGTCAGGCGCTCGACGCGTTCTCGCGAATTCGCGGCGACACTCTCATAGGCATGGCATTCTCCAATATCATCGCGTTGGCGATCATCTTCGCGACCGCGGCGACCTTGCATAAAGCCGGCACCACCGACGTCGAGACATCCGCTCAAGCGGCCGAAGCGTTGCGGCCGATTGCCGGCGATTTTGCCTTTGCCATCTTCGCTTTCGGCATCGTCGGTACTGGGTTGCTAGCGGTGCCGATCCTGGCCGGCGCGGCGGCTTACGCCATTGGCGAAGCGAGACGATGGCCGGTGGGATTGTCGCGCAGACCTAAGGAAGCTGTGGCGTTTTACAGCACTCTTGCCGCAGCGACGGGGCTCGGAGCAGCGATCACGTTCAGTCCAATTGATCCTATCAAAGCGCTGTACTGGACAGCTGTTATCAACGGTGTCGTCGCCGTTCCGGTCATGACGGTTATGATGGTCATGACGGCGCAGCCGAAGGTCATGGGCGACTTCACCATCAAGGGGTGGTTGCGCTGGCTGGGCTGGGCCTCCACGATCGCCATGGCGATGTGCATGTTCGGGATGCTCATCAGTTGGTTCATGTGACAGCCATCGATCAGCTTCCGCCGTTGGCAGTCGGGACGATCTCGCTTCGAAACAAAGCTCGACGAATGCGGGCTCTTCTCAACGGCCAAGGGTTGTCGGCCAACTTGTCATCGCGAGTGGCAACGCGACGGAAAATGCTTCAGCTTGAAGAGTCGGCCGTGAACTATCCGCAAGTTGAGGCGCTCCAAGGGCGGCCAATTCGCTCTGCATACAAAAGCACTGCCCGGCAATCCCTATGACGTCACACACTGGTGAGTGTCATCCCCGATGTGGAAGAGACCATCGGCAACGAGATCGGCCGCATCTCGCCGACGCCGGCTATCGCGGCCACAACGCACCGCAAAGCCACAAGCAGCGGCCAGAAACGCCGTACCGCCGCTCGGCGGTCGAGTCCTCTTCTGGGCACCAATCCCTTGGCAATTTGCCAAGTAAATCAACGATGCCAGTAGGCTGCGGGCCCCTTCTGTACACAGAGCTGTACACGGAGGAGCCGCATGGGAATTATTTTGCGATACGCGCAAGAGATGGCGAGCGGGAGCTGGCGTTACCGCCGCAGGGTACCTGACCGTCTCAAACCCAGCCTGGGCAAGACCGAGATCACTATTTACCTTGGCCTTTCCGTCTAGGCCTTACTATAGACGGTAAAATTGTCAGCCCCAACCCCATTGTCCCACCCTATCGACAGGTTGAGCGCCAAAGCGACGCTCTTTGGATTCGCAGGCGTCCAGTGCTCCAGCCCCTCCTCTGGCGTTACCACCCTGATACCAGAGCGAATTTCAGCTTCGGTGTAGCCTTCTCTGATGAGACTTTCAGGAATTGAGCCAGGTTTTCTTGTTCTTTCGCCAAGATTCCGCGCATCGACGCTGCGCAACCGTAGTTGGGACTCGGAGCAGATATTCGACATCAATCACCAGCATTCAGCGGCAGCCCAGCGCGGCGCAGCTATCTTCCGGGATGGAAATACCATCAACTAGACTGTTAGACGACTGCTTCCACCCATCCCGGCCATTGGCGGCAGCCAGTTGATTGAGTTTTGACCTAGGGCTCCCGCAGGGTAAGCAGGTCCGCGCGCATTTGTCTCTGTTCCTCGCCCGGCCGCGCTGTTAGACGCCTGTCTGCCCCAGACGCGGGGTGGCCATATCGAGGAAGACGAGCATTGACGAATTGGGAGGCCAGCCTGTTGGTGCGCCCGGATTGATGTGCTGTCGACCATTTGAATGTTGCCGTCGTATGCTGCCGCGATGGAATCCATCATGCCGCTCCACACGCGGGCCTTTCGCCCGCGCACGAAGCGATTGTAGGTGGTCGTGCGCGGACCGTAGCGCTCTGGCAGATCGCGCCATGGCGCACCGGATCGCGGCAGCCAGAAGATGCCGTTCAACACGCGACGGTCAACCATGCGCGCCACGCCACGCGGTTTGTTGGGGAGAAGCGGCTCGATCAGGCGACACTCGAAGTCGGTCAGGTCATATCGGCTCATGCGGACCTGAATCAGATTCCGCCGCAACATGAAAGCCGCCGGTCGGCAAACGACCCCATTTCGGACCTTCACAGCAAATCCGCAAAGTCCTGAAAGCTGCCTTTGATTAGGCTAATTCGTTGGGTGAACCGTCCGCACATAGAGTCTCTTCTCGCCGAATTGAAAGCCGTGGTAAACGGCGCCCATGGGCATCAAGAACTATCTGATCGAGGGCGGTTCCGGCACTGGAAAAACGTCTGTCGCTACCGAACTGGAACGGCGCGGCTACCACGTCATCCATGGTGACCGGGTCTTGGCCTATGTCGGCGACCCCGAGACAGGCCAGGCACTGGCCGGACCACCTGAAGGCGTCGCGGACCGCTTCGCCTGGAGTTACGCGCACTGGATTTGGCCTGTCGACAAAGTCCGATCCTTGGTCGCCGACACCACCCACCCAGTCACCTTCTTCTGCGGCGGCTCCCGTAACTTCCATAAGTTCCTGCACCTATTCGACAAGGTTTTCCTGCTCGATATAGATGTCGAGACGCTGAACCGACGTCTGGATGGACGGCCAAATGAGCCGGGTTTCGAGCCAGACGAGCGTGCGTTGGTACTCCGCTACCATGGGACCCGCGAATACCTTCCCGCCGGGATCAATGTCGACACGGCCGGCACCGTCCCGAGTGTCGTCGACGGTATCATTGCCCAACTGACCTGAAGCCTTGAAAGTGTCGCGAATGCGATGGGAAGCACTCGAAATATTTGGGGGAAAGACGCCAGCCGGCTGGAGCGGCTCACTGGCGGAGTCGCCAATGATGTTTGGAGCGTGCAAGTCGGTCGGCGGTTTGCAGCAGCCCGCCTTGGCGGAGCGATGCTGATCTGGCTTGGGAGACCGGGCTCCTCCAGCACCTCGGAGCATTAACCGGTGTGGTGGGGGGGATCGATCCCGCGCTTGTCCACCGTCCCGGGACTGAGGACGAGGCTCGAGGACTGCGGTTGCTAGCGGCATGCCGAGCGGTTGCTGTGGAAACCGTCGACTCACCGCCGAGAACAACCCATTTGTGATCGTTGACACTCAGTGTGTATGATGATTAGCTGTCCTCTGTCCGAGGACAGAGGACATGATGAAGAGGCAGGATATTGTCGTTCTGCTCAAGCTGGCGAGCTTGGAGGACAGCGCAAAGGATATCGGTGACGAATCTACGCCGCTCGGGCTAGCCGCGGGCGAGCATCCTTATTCTGTGCGCGGCCTCGAGGCAGCCCTCGGAATCAGCAAAACGGAGATCGGCGCTTCGCTCAAGCGCAGCATTGCGGCGGGCCTCGCGATCAAGGACAGGAAGACAGACCGGCCTAAACCGAGCCGGCGCCATCTGCGCGAGTTCATCGTCCACGGTGTGAAATTCGTCTTTCCGGCGAAACCAGGCGCCATGCAGCGCGGGTTGCCGACGGCGTTCGCTGCCCCTGTGCTACGTGAATCCCTGCACAGCGCTGGCAATCTCATCTGCGTTTGGCCCTACGCGCATGCAAAACAAATGGGTCAGTCGGTCGACCCGCTGTTCAAAAGCGTGCCGGAGGCCTGCGAGAAAGACAGGCGGCTCTACGCCTATCTGGCCCTCATCGACGCGATCCGCGTCGGCAATCAACGCGAAAGCAAGCTCGCCGCCGACCTGCTCGTACACAGGCTGGGGTGACAGTCCGGGGTCCGTTGAAGATTGTTGAAGGCCGTCGCCGAGGCACTCGGCGAGGAGTTGCGCGCGCGCGCCTGGTCTTCGTCGGCGGCTGCACGACCGCGCTCTACATTACTGACCGCATCGTTCTCGAAGGGGTGAGAGCTACCGATGATGTCGATCTTATCCTGCCGCGTGGTCGTTGCCACCGTGGGCGGCGATGAACATGGCGACGGCCGACCGGCAATAGGATTCGATTTCGTTGTCGTCCTCTGCTCGCGCCTCATCGAAGCGTGCGATAATCAGGAGATCGGATCCTTTGAAAAGCGCGGCAAACAAGCGGGCGGACCGGAGAGGATCGGGCACGTTCAGGACCGCCTGCGCATGCAACTGACGCAACAGGGCCTCGATTTGGGCGATGACATGGGCGGGGCCGGCTTCGTAATGGAGCTTGCTTAACGACTTTTGATTCGTCTTGTCGGCCATGACCATGGCTTCGACACTGCGGACGTCTGATCTCAACAGCGTGCGAAGCAGGGATGATCCCACCGCCATGAGCTGATCTTCGGCCGAACCGTCGACGCCTTCAAGAAGGGCCTGTGGTGCAAACAACTGATGGCAGCCGGTCGCGATGGCCGCGCTGAACAGCGCCTCCTTGTTCTCGAAATGCCGATAGATGCTGAGCTTGGATATCTTCGCCCGCTGGGCGACCTTGTCTAATGTCGTCGCCTGAAAACCCAATTCCACAAAGAGTTCGCACGCGGCGTCGACTATCGTTTGGCCAAGCGCCTCGTTGGCGGGCCGGCCGCGCCGGGCCTGACTATTTTCGCTCATGACAATTCCAGTCCTTGACAGTATCATTATTCCTGGATTACGATACCATTCAGTATCAGAAATATGCAAGCCAAGATTGGATTTCTACCCTGTCTTCCAAACCGAGTTTCCCTGCACGGCTTTCGCGCCAGACCAAATCTACCCCTCCATCCACGACACGGAGCCTATCACCATGGATGACGTCATCATCATCGGCGGCAGCTTTGCCGGTCTCGCCGGCGCCTTGCAGCTCGGCCGTGCCCGCCGCAAGGTCACCGTTCTCAATACCGGCCTGCCGCGCAACCGCTTCGCGGGTCATTCGCATGGTCTGCTCGGCCACGATCACAAGCCGCCGCTGGACATCCTGGCCGAGGCGCGGCAGCAGCTGGCGCGCTATCCCACGATCAGGCTGGTCAATGCCCGGGCCGACAGCATCTCCGGCGCCATCGACGATTTCTCCGTCCTCACTGGCGATGGCGAAAGCCTTGCGGCGCGCCGCCTGATCCTGAGCTATGGCGTCGCCGACCAGATGCCTGATGTTCCGGGCTTTGCCGAAGGCTGGGGCACTTCCATCGTGCCCTGCCCCTATTGCGACGGCTTTGAAGTCGCCGACCAGCATTGGGGCCTCGTCTGGTCCGGCCCGCAGTCGCACAATCATGTCAGGCTGTTCCACGATTGGACCGACACGTTGACGCTCTTCGCCGATGGTCACGACATTCCGCCCGATATCCGGGCCGATCTGGCGCGCCGCAACATAGCTGTCGTCGATGGCCGGATCATCGAGATCGCCCATCGCGGGGGCCATCTCGCCACCGTCAATCTCGAGACCGGCCGCAATGTCGCGGCCGACATCCTGTTCGCCCATCCGCGCAACAAGCCGTCCGCAAGCCTGCATGAATCACTGGGCCTCGCCACGGTCGATACGCCCGGCGGCATCGCCCTCAAGGTCGATGAGCGCCGCGAAACCAGCATTCCCGGCATCTACGCCGCCGGCGACCTCGCCAACCCCCTCATGGCCTCGGTCACCACGGCATCATCGCACGGCGCGCTGGCGGGCATCTTCGCCCAGCAGTCGATGCTGGTTTGAGAGCACAGATTCCCCTCTCCGGCACCGCCCCCTACGTCGTCGCCACCGTCGGCTGCCCAACAATACCAGCCAGTCTGCTGCCGGCCCCAATTGAGCCGTCGGCACGCCCTCATTGGGGTCGTTGGGAGCGGCGGCCGTAGATCCCAGAAGCAGTCGTTCGATCGAGTTGCCCGGTCTAAGGCGGACGGATCCGACACTGATGGTCGCTGCGTAGCCGCAGCAGCGTGACCGGCAGGAACATCGAGGTTAGGTGGGAACGGTTGCGAGGAGCGAACTCGCCCCCATGGTTGTTCAAGGTCGCCCGACGGTATGCCGCGGGTGATGCATGTTTGACAAGGTTTCAAAGTCGGCCCCGACTATTCGCCGGGGTCGAACTCACCTTTGAACAAGACTGTCTCCACCGGCCCGAGGGGATTGACGATCCGGCTCTCCAGGACTTCGACAAGTTTGCGTCCAACCGCCGCCATATCCACGAAATGAACGCCGATCTTCGCAGGCAGGAAGCGCGATAGCCGCGTGCTGTCCCGAGTGACAATGTGGATGTCACTGCCTGGCGCGAGACCTCTTCTGCCAAGAGCGTGTAATGCCCCCAGAAGGCCCAGTTCGTTGGCGCATGCCAAGCCCGTCGGCTGATCTGGCCAGGCCAGCATGCGATCGAACCAGGCTGCGCTCGATTCCATGGTGAACATTCCATGACCGATCAGCGACTGGTCGATCGGAATACCAGCCTCGGCCATTGCGCGTGCGTACCCGGAAAGACGCATGGCACTCGCCTGGTCCCCCGGAACGAGAAGTTGCAGCGCAATGCGTCGGCAGCCCTTGTCCATGAGCCGCCGGGTCGCCTCGTAGGCAATCTGTTCATTGTCGATGTCGACATAAGGATATGCTGTCTCCAGGTCAGTTCTTCCAAACGCGACGAATGGCATGCCTCTATCCAGCAATAGCTTAACGCGCGGATCGCCCGAGACCATGCGCGTGATAATCAGTCCGTCTGTGCTGCCCGCCTGAAGCTGTCGCTGCACACTCTCGACGGGATCGTCATCGGGCGTGGTGGAATAGATGGACAGACTATAACCCGCTTGCCGCGCCGCCAGCGTCATGCCTTCGATCAAGGGAAGCTTCAACAGATCGGACAGATGGTCTTGTGTCTCCATCGGGTATACGGCCGTCATCGTCAGCGTGCGGCCGGTTTTGAGCGCGCGGCCATGATGATTTGGCACATAGCTGACCCGCTTCGCCGCCTCTTTGACGCGAGCGATGGTGGCGGGATGAACTTCCGGCCCATCCTTTAGAGCGCGCGACACCGTGGTCACCGAAAGGGAAAGTTCCGCCGCGATCTGTTTTAGATTGGCCACCTCGCCCGACCTCATTTTGTGAAAGCGCCGGCTGATCTTGCTGACCGTCACAACGTTACCGGATTCCACCTCACGGTCAATCCAAGCTCTCGCTAAAGCAGCTTGACTCTGGCACGCCGCGATGCAATCGTAACGTTACGATTACAAAGAAGCGGCTATTTTAAGCGCATCTTGACAAATCCTAGGGAGGAGAACCTATGTCCTGGCTACGCATTTCCTTGACGGCATTGGCTATCTCGGCGGCCGTGCCGGTCTATGCCCAATCAGTCACCATCACGACCGCGGGTGGCGACTATGGCAACGCCATGAAGGAGGCCATGTGGGCCCCTGCTGCCAAAGAGCTTGGCTATGATGTCCGCGAGGAGACCCTAAGCGACGGCCTGGCCGCCCTGAAGATGCAGGTCACCTCGGGTGCGGTCACGACCGACGTCATTCACCTGGGTTCACCGGAAGGAGCGCAGGCCGCCGCACAATCGCTGCTGGAGCCGCTCGACTACAAGATCATCGACCCAAAGGCCGTGCCGGACGGCGCAAAGTCCGACTACTGCTATCCGTTCGACTCCTATGGCACCGTCTTGTCGTGGAACACCAAGACCTATGGCGAGAACCCGCCGAAGACATGGGCGGAGTTCTGGGACGTTGCCAAATTTCCCGGCCGTCGTGCGCTGCGTGCCAATGCCCAAGACTCGATTGAGATCGCGCTGCTCTCTGATGGCGTAGCACCGGCGGACGTCTATCCCGTTCTCAGCACGCCGGAGGGTCTGGATCGCGCCATCAAGCGGCTTGAAGCAATCAAACCAAATGTCGCGGTGTGGTGGACTTCGGGAGCGCAGTCGGCGCAGTTGCTGAAAGATGGTGAGGCGGATTTGGTCGTTACCTGGAACGGGCGGGCCCAAACCGTGAAAGCGGATGGAGGCGCGGCCGACTACACGTTCAAGGGTTCGGTCATTGGTACCGACTGTCTTGCGGTGCCGAAGGGGGCGCCGAACAAGGAAGCAGCTATGAAGCTCATCGCGGCGATGACACAGCCCGCGCGCGTGGCGAAGTTGACCGACTTCATAGCCTATGGCCCGGTCAATCCTGCTGGCTATGAGGGTGGCCTTATCCCCGAAGACCGTCTCAAGACCCTGGCGACCGCGCCCGAAAATGCTGGCACTTCGGTGTTTTCGAATTCAGATTGGTGGGTCAAGAACGGTGAGGCTGCCCAAAAAGCCTTTGATGAGATGATGGCCCGCTGAGTCTCAGCTCTAAGGCTTGAGCACATGATGAAGTCGCTCCCGATCACCATCGACAGCGTCAGCAAGTCTTACGGGACCTACGTCGCACTGGATGATGTTTCGCTCCACATTCAAGCTGGCGAATTCCTCACGCTGCTAGGGCCATCGGGATCGGGCAAGACCACGCTGCTCATGGCTTTGGCCGGTTTTGTCCGGCCGGATTCCGGCAAACTCTTGTTGGGCGATCGGGACATTACTCGCCTGGCCCCCAACAAGCGGGACATCGGCATAGTGTTCCAGAACTACGCCCTGTTCCCCCACATGAACGTCCTGTCGAACGTCGAATATCCGTTGGCGCTGCGAAAGATGCCGAAGGCGGAGGCCCGTCGGCGAGCGCTTGACACATTGGCCCGCGTGAAACTGGAAGGTCTGGCGGAGCGCAACATTGCCGCATTGTCCGGCGGTCAGCGCCAGCGGGTGGCGCTGGCGCGGGCAATCGTCTTCGAGCCTCGCGTGATGCTGATGGACGAGCCGCTGTCGGCCCTCGACAAGAATCTGCGCGAAACCATGCAGTACGAAATCCGGCGTCTGCATGACGATCTGGGGATCACCACGATCTATGTGACGCATGACCAGCGCGAAGCGCTGATCATTTCAGACCGGATTGCGGTGATGAATTCCGGCCGCATCCAGCAGATCGACACGCCGCAGCGGATTTATGATCGCCCATCGACCCGCTTCGTCGCGGAGTTCATGGGTGAGGCCAACATTGTGGCCCCAGGCCTGGTGCGCAGAATCGACGGCGCCGATGCCTCGGGCGCCACTTTGATGATCCGCGCGGAAAGCTTCCATCTTGATGCAAGGCACGCCGGGCGAGATGGGATGGCGCTCGACGGAACACTACGCGCCAAGGCGTTTCGCGGCGAGAACTGGCTTTTGACTCTGGTGCTGGATGGCGGGCAAGAGGTTCTTGTCTGCATTCCGGCGGCCCTGGCCAGCGGCTGCGGCGAGCTTGCCACGGGCGCGCGGGTGACCGCTTATGCGCCAGCAGCGAAAGTTCACCCGTTGCCGGAAGCGAAAACGTGACCGCGACCGCAACCGCGGATCCCGCACTCGCGGCAGACGCCCTGCGCGAGCGGCGGTTCTTCCTGTCGCTTTCGCTGCCAGCGTTGTTCATCGTTGGACTGGCGGCGGTATTGCCTATCCTGTGGATCATCCGGCAATCCTTCCTGACCACGGGAGGCGAATACACTTTTAGCAATTACGAGAAGGTGCTTTCGAGCGGGCTGACATGGTCGGCACTCGTCACAACCCTTGAGCTATCCTTGGCCACGCTGGCGATCTGCATTCTTCTCGGCACCCCGCTGGCGCTCGCTCTGGCCAGCGCCAGACCAAGGGTCGCCAATTTGCTGATGGCCTTCGTGATGCTGCCATTATGGACCTCAATCCTGGTGCGAACCTATGGCTGGCTCGTGCTCTTGCGGCGCGATGGCTTGATCAACGCGGCTTTGACAGGTTCAGGTCTGACAGCGGAGCCATTGCCGCTGGTCTACAACTTCACGGGAACGCTCATCGGCATGGTTCACTACATGCTGCCGCTCTTTTTGCTGCCCGTTTATGCCGCGATGCGCGATATCGACGCAAACCTCATTCGCGCGTCGTCGAGCATGGGAGCCTCTCTCGGGCAAGTGATCCGCACAGTCATTCTGCCTCTTTCGGCCGGCGGCATCTTCTCGGGTTCGACGATCGTCTTTATCTACACCATAGGATTTTTCATCACGCCGGCGGTGCTTGGCGGCGGCAAAGTTAATCCTCTCTCTACCCGGGTCGAGCGTACATTGTCGACCTTTCAGGATTGGGGTTCGGCGAGCGTCCTGGGCATTCTGCTCCTCGTTGTCATGGCGATGATCGGGATGATGTTTCTGGCGGCACGGCGACTGTTGACGCGCAACGGTGCGGCCCATGCTTGAGGCCTATCCTGACAACAGGCTGTTCCGCATTTTCCTGTGGGGCTTTTCCGTACTCGTGATGGCGTTTTTGATGTTGCCAACGCTCGTGGTCGTGCCGCTGTCCTTTTCGGCGTCCAATCTTCTCGAGTTCCCGCCGCGCGCATACTCGTTGCGCTGGTACGAGACTTTCTTCGGGTCGGCGACATGGATGACCGCACTCAGGACGAGCCTGATCCTTGGGACATTGACGGCGGTGGTCGCCGTACCGCTGGGGCTGCTGGCCTGCATTTCGATAAATCGGCTTGGCGGAAAGGCCGCCATTATCATTCAGGGCATCCTGCTCACCCCGTCCATTGTGCCGGGCATCCTTCTGGCGATCGGGCTCTTCTTTGTTCTGGCGGCGCAACGTCTGGTCGGGACGCTGTTCGGTGTCCTGGTCGGGCATGTGGTGCTGGCCATTCCGGTCGCATGCATTGTGTTGTTGCCCGCTCTGGCCCGCTTTGACTGGAACCAGGTGCAGGCGGCGCGCAGCCTCGGCGCGAACTGGGCGAGAGCCATTGGCGGAATTATTGTCCCGCAACTTGAGATCAGTCTGTTGTCGGCGACATTGATGGCCTTCCTGACTTCGCTAGACGAGTCCGTCATTTCCATCTTCGTCGCAAGCGGCCAAAACAGCACGCTGCCGAAGCTTATGTTCCTGTCGCTGCGCGATCAGATCGATCCGACCATCGCGGCGATCTCGACATTATGGACCGTCATCGTCGTGGCCGTCGTCCTGATTGTGAGCCTTCGCCAAAAATCCTGACCGAGACTGGAAACATGCCTACACATCATCACCCAGCCGCCGATCTGGCGTATCAATCAACGGACATACCTCAAGTAGGGTTGGCCATCATCACCGGCTCGGCAAACTGGGGGCTTGCCTTCCCGGAAGATATCGAATTCGAGGGTGCGCGCACCTTGCGGCGCGACATGAGTTTTGAAACGCCTTTCGGTCGCTCCGACCACTGGAAGCTTCTCGAGTTCGATGCGTCGATTACAGCCGAAGGTAAAACGAAACGTGCATTGTGCATGTATTCGCACGGCAATCCGCGCGACCATATCGACCATTCCTGCCATCGCCGTGCGTTCTGGGTCTTGATGAACGCGGGTGTACGGCAAGTCCTCGCCTGCTCGACCGTCGGCGCCGTCAACAAGGCGATCCAGCCCGGAGACATGGTGGTGAGCGCCGATATCATCGAACTATCGCAGACCCCGTTTTCACTGCTGCCCGGCCGCCAGAGCTTCGACTGCTCGGGCAAGCAGATCGTATGTCCAAGATGTGCGGCATTGCTGGCCGAGACCGCCCGGCGCCATTGGCCTGCCGAATGCCGGGTCCATGGCATCGAACAGCAGTTGGTCGCTGCCCACTGCTACGGGCCGCGATTGACAACCCCCGCTGAAGCTCTGGCGTATCGAAACATGGGAGCGGACGTGATCAACCATTCAATTGCGCCTGAGGCTACCTTGTCGCGCGAGATCGGCGCGTGTTTCGTGCCTCTTGCGTTCGTAACGGCAGGCTTTAATGACTATATGGACCGCAACCGCCAGGAATTGCTACAAAAAGACGTATTGCCGAAGCTCTCGATGACCGCCTCGCGGGTTGCGCTGGAGACCGCAGCGCGACTTCCGGCCAATCCGGAATGCTCTTGCCAAGGGTTAAAGTCGCCCCAACCAGCAGAGCGTTCCAGCCGGTTCTGAGGCGCGGGCGGAATCGCCGATTGAAGCGGGGAGTGGGTCAACGACAGACAACATAGTTCGATACCTGGTCTGGATATTTCGAAGGCAGTGTTTCAAGTCCACGGCGTGCGCGCGGCGGGCGAGGTTGTCGTTCGCAGGAAGCTGACCCGTGGGCGCGTGCTGGCGTTTTTCGAGAGTTTACCGGGATGCCTGGTCGGGATCGAAGCCTGCAGTTCCTCGCATGATTGGCGAGAGAACTTACTGCGCGTGGCCATGATGTGCCGCTACTGCCGGCACAGTATGTGAAGGCGTATCTGAAGCGTCAGAAGAACGATGCCGCAGATGTAGAGGCGATCTGTGATGCGGTGACCCGACCGACCATGCGCTTCGTGCCGGTGAAATCGCCCGAGCAGCAGAGTGTGATGATGCTGTCGCGCGGTACCGAAGCTTCAAGAGAGGCGTGTTGTGACGCCTGCCGCTCACCTTGATACGAAACCTGACGCAGGAGATTGTCTTCCGTCCAGGTGAGATAGGCGACCTCGACCACCATTTCAGGCCTGACCCAATGGACGCGCGACAGCTCAAGCGGCGAGCCGAACCGGCTCTCACGTGGTGGTGGGGCGTCGAGGGGCATTCGATCTACTTAAAGTGGTCCAAGCTGGCCCGCCAATCGCTTGAGCTCTGCAACCGTGATGCCCGTGCCGGCGCGGCCCGCGTACATCAGACGACCATCATCGGTGTAATAGCCGAGAAGCAGCGAGCCGATATGCGGGCGGCTTCCCCTCGGATCGGTCCAGCCGACGACGATGAATTCCTCTCTGTTGAGACATGCCCGGCCTGCGCTTCAGCGATCACGTGATCGGCGACGGGCCTGCGTTCCGCAAGCACGCCTGCCGGCTCTTTGACTTGACCCATAGCCCGCGATTGCCGGATGCATAGGCGCTGTCGATCCGCTTTGAGATAGGCCTTCCAGCCGCCCCTTGCGGTCGATGAGCGGCAGCTTCGCAATGCTTTCCCCGTTCAGGAACAGAAGATCGAAAGCAAAGAAGGCAAGATCGCCCGTGCGGCCCTCGTCCATAGCGGCCCGCAGGCGGCTGAAGGAGGTGACACCGTCGGCCCGAACGGCGCACAGCTCCCCGTCGACATACGCTCCTTTCACCGGGAGCGCGCGCAGGGCCGCTATCGTCGCTTGATAGCGATGCGACCAATCGAGGCCGGTGCGGGTAAGCAAGCGGATGTCGCTGCCGTCGATCCGCGCGTGCATGCGGTAGCCGTCGTACTTGATTTCGTGAAGCCAGTTCGGGCCGTCGGGCGCTTCGTCGACCAGGCGCGTCAGCTGGGGCTCGATCCATTTCGGCGGATGCGTTTTGTTCGGCTTTGTGGGATTCACCGTCTTGCGCGCCAATTGAGAAAAGCGTCGTCATGCGGGCGAGACTACCACATGATAACCGCTGCAGCTTTATCGGAAATCCCGCGTCTTCACCTTGATCCGTTCGATGTGCTCGTATGGATCGACGATATCGCGCGTTTTCGGCATGCCGCGCGGATCGATGCCCGATCCGCCATGATGGGCCTCGTCACCGCGGCCGTGTGGCAATGGAAATGGCGTGTCGCGGTTTCCGACGCTGGCGAGTTCGGCCGAAAGATCGGTCAACTCGTGGGCGACGAGATGCACCACCTCCCCTTCCCGCTGGATGCGGCCGCGCACGCCGAGCATGGCCGACGAAAGAAGCACGCGCCGGAATTTCTCGAACACCTTGACCCAGACAACGACGTTGGCGGCGCCGGTCTCATCTTCCATGGTGAGGAACATGACGCCTTTGGCCGAGCCTGGCCTTTGCCGCACCAGCACCAGGCCGGCGGCCTCGAGCCATCGTTTGTCTCGCGCCTGCATGGCCTCCTGACAGGTCACGATGCGACGGCGACGAAGATCGGCACGCAGGAACGACATAGGGTGGCTGCGCAAGGTCAGCCCGACATGGCCGTAATCCTCGACCACTTCGCGTCCTGCAGTCATCGGCCTGAGTGCAATGGGAGGCTCCTGGATCTCCGGCACGGTTTTCTGTTCGCGGGACGTGGCGGCCGCAAACAGGGGCAACGGTTCATCGCGCAGCGCCTTGATCGCCCAGAGCGCGTCGCGGCGGGCAAGGTTCAGATTCGGCAGAAAGGCATCGGCCTCGGCGAGTTGGACAAGCGACGACGCCGGCACGCCGGCGCGGCGCCAGAGATCGTCTACCGAGGCGAAGGGCTCATCGGCCCGCGCCGCAATGATCGCCGCCCCGTCATCATTGGCGAGACCCTTCACCATGCGCAGGCCGAGCCGGACAGCGAAGCGGTCTTCGGCATCGGTCGGCTCCAGCGTGCAATCCCAGCGGCTGGCATTGACGCAGACCGGACGCACCTCGACGCCATGATCGCGAGCGTCGCGTACGATCTGGGCCGGCAGATAAAACCCCATTGGCTGCGAATTCAGCAACGCGGCACAGAAGACATCCGGATGCCAGCACTTCATCCAGGATGAGGCGTAGGCGATCAAAGCGAAGGAGGCGGCGTGGCTTTCGGGGAAGCCGTAGCTGCCGAACCCTTCGAGTTGCGAGAAGGTCTTTTCGGCAAACTCCGGGGTGTAGCCGTTGGCGATCATGCCGTTGATCAGCTTGTCGCGGAATTTCGAGACGCCGCCAGTGTGCTTGAAGGTGGCCATGGCGCGCCGCAGCTGATCGGCCTCGCCGGCGGAAAAGCCGGCGCAGACCATCGAGACCTGCATCGCCTGCTCCTGAAACAGCGGCACGCCAAGCGTCTTGCCGAGCACGCGCTCGAGCTCCGGCCTTGGAAACGTCACCTCCTCCGTACCATCGCGCCGGCGAAGGTAGGGATGGACCATGTCGCCCTGGATCGGGCCGGGACGGACGATAGCGACCTCGATGACCAGGTCGTAAAATGTCCTGGGCTTCATGCGCGGCAGCATCGACATCTGCGCCCGGGATTCGATCTGAAACACGCCAAGTGTGTCGGCCTTGCGGATCATCGCATAGGTGCGCGGATCCTCGGCCGGGATCGTCGCCAGATCGAGGACAATGCCCTTGTGCTCGGACAGGAGATCGAATGACCGCTTCATACAGGTGAGCATGCCCAGGGCTAGGACATCCACCTTCATGAATTTGAGGGCGTCGATATCGTCCTTGTCCCATTCCACGACCTGGCGATCCTTCATCGCCGCCGGCTCGATCGGCACGAGGTCGTCAAGGCGATCATGGGTCAGTACAAAGCCGCCCGGATGCTGCGAGAGATGACGCGGCGTGCCGGCAAGTTGCTCGGCGAGTTCAAGGGTCAGCCGCAGCCGGCGATCGCCGAGATTGAGATTGAGCTCGCCGGCGCGCTGCTCATCGACCGCTTCGCCATGGCCCCAGACCTGCGAGGACAGAAGTTTGGTCATGTCCTCGGGCAGGCCGAGCGCCTTGCCGACATCGCGGACAGCACCTTTGGTGCGATAGCGAATAACCGTGGAGCACAATGCTGCGTGATCGCGACCGTAGGTCTCGTAAACCCACTGCATGACGATCTCGCGCCGTTCATGCTCGAAATCGACATCGATGTCGGGCGGCTCGCGCCGTTCCTGCGAAACGAACCTCTCAAACAGGAGGTTGTTGCGTTCGGGATCGATGGAGGTGATGCCGAGCACATAGCAGACCGCTGAATTGGCGGCCGAGCCGCGGCCCTGGCAGAGGATGTCCTGGCTGCGGGCGAAGCGAACGATGGAGTTGACCGTCAGGAAGTACGGCGCATATTTGAGCGTCTGGATCAGCCGCAGCTCGTGCTTCAGGATCTTGATCACCTTGTCGGGCAAGCCCTCGGGGTAACGGCGGGCCGCACCTTCCCAGGTCAGTTTTTCCAGCGCCTGCTGCGCCGTGAGGCCCGGCATCGTTTTTTCCTCGGGGTATTGATAGGCGAGCTCGTCGAGCGAGAACCGGCAGCGGCCGGCGATTTCGACGGTGCGCGCCAGGGCCTCAGGATAACGGCTGAACAGCCGCGCCATTTCATCGCCCGGTTTGAGATAGCGATCGGCATGACGTTCGCGCCGGAAGCCGGCGTCATCGATGGTGACGTTGTGGCGAATGCAGGTGACGACATCCTGCACCATGCGGCGGGCCGGCTCGTGGAAAAGCACATCGTTGGTGACGACGGTCGAGACGCGCATCGCGGCCGCCAGGTTAGCCAGCTCGTAAAGCCGGAGCTGGTCGTTCGGACGCCTGCGCAAGGTGAGCGCCAGATGGGCGCGATCGCCGAAAGACTCGCGCAGCCGCCGCAACCGGACGGCGCAAAGATCATCGGCTTCGTCCGGCACGAGCACCGCCATCAGTCCCTCGCCATAGGCAACCACATCATCCCATTCGAGATGACACTTTGCCTTGCCGGCCCTGCCCTTGCCGAGCGACAGCAGCCGGCAGAGCCGCGAATAGGCCGGCCGGTCCGTGGGATAGGCCAGGATCGACATGCCGTCGGCGAGATCCAGACGGCAGCCGACGATCAGCCGGACGCCTGTCGTCTTTGCAGCTTCATGCGCGCGCACGATGCCGGCAAGCGAATTGCGATCGACGACGGCGAGCGCCTCGATGCCAAGCAATGCCGCCTGCGCAAACAGCTCTTCGCAGCTGCTCGCTCCCCGCAGGAACGAGAAATGCGAGGTCACCTGCAGCTCGGCATATCGGGTTGAGCCAGTCATCCGAATATCCCGTGCATGAACCATTTATGCGATCCGGTCGCGGCGTCTTCGCCGTCGCCGGCGCGATAGACCCAGTAGCGCTCGCCGTTCTCGTCTTCGACCTGGAAGTAGTCCCGCACCGCAGCCAGCTCCCCGTCGCGCTTCCACCATTCCCCGAAGACGCGTTCCGGGCCGTCCGCCCGTTTCACGCGCCGGCGAACGCCGCGCCAGGTAAAGGTCACGGGCGGATGGTCGGGAAGAAGTGCTACCGTCTCGATCGGCTCAGGCCGCGGCAGCAACCGAGTTGGACGCGGCCAATGGTTGGGCCAGCCTTCACCGGTATCAGGCGCCATTGGAGCAATGCGTTGAACCGACCGTTCGGGAACGTCGCTCTGCACCGGGGCGAAGCGATAAAGCCGGTCCTCGCCGACACGGTTGGCGAGGACGTCGATCACATCCGAAACGTCTGGCTCCGGCGCCTCGGCGAGCGTGGAAATCATCTGCTTGGCCCGCAGCGGCTCGGCAACGGTCGCGGCAAGCCGCATCAGCTCGATGCCGAACCCTGGATCGATCGTCTCGATTTTGTCGGTGAGAAGCCGGGTCAAGCGCTTCACATCGCGTACGGGCATTGCCGTGCCGACGCGGATCGCCTCGATCCGATTATCGACGCGGAAGAACAGAAGGTCGAGCCGGCGCGCGCCAAGCCCTCGCGTCTCAAGTGCGGCGCAAAGCTCGGCCACCAGCTTGCCGGTATAGCGCGCAATTGTTTCTGCCGCGCCGATCGGCTCGGCAAAATTGCGGCGCACTTCGACGATTTCCTGCGGCCGGATCGGCTCGATCGGTTCGCTCACTCGTCCAAAGGCCTGGTCGAGGCGGCGGCCGGGCTCCGGTCCAAAACGCAAGGCGAGCGACGCGCGCGGCGTGCCCGCGAGATCCGCGATTGTCTCGAAGCCAAGCCGTCTCAGGCTATCGATCGTCGCGGCGGGAAGGCGGAGCGCAGCGATCGGCAAAGGCAAGATCGCTTGTGCAATGGAGCCGGATGGAACCACAACCGTCTGCCGTGTACCGAAGCGGGCCAGTGCGTGGGCTGCTCCCCAGCTATCGGCGACCGCGCAGCGTGCCGCAAAGCCCGATGCGCCAAGCCGCTCGACCATCTCCGTGAGCATCGCCGCCTCGCCGCCATGCAGATGGTCGGCGCCGGTCGTATCGATGACAATGCCGTCCGGTGGATCAGCAGCGACGATCGGAGCGTAGCGGCGCAGCGCCCACAGCGCCAACCGCTCGAGCGCGATTTCGTCGGCCTCGGGCTCAGCGTCATGAATCGCGAGACCCGGGATGAGAGCCTGCGCCTTGCTCGCCGGCATGCCGATACGCAGACCGGCTGCGTGTGCTGCAGCATCAGCGGCAAGCACAACACGGCGGCGGCCGTCGCGGCCGATGAGGACGAGCGGCGTCTCAGGCGGAGGCGCGGCGGCGCTCGATTTCCTTCTGAAACGGTCTGTCGGCCACATCGGAAGGAAGAGCGATACGACCCTTGGCATCGCAAGCCTCCACTATAAAATCTGCACTCTCTCCTGCCCGGCATCGGATCAGTTCAAGCTGCCAGCGCGCACGCCCGACTCCCTGAACCGGCAATGGCGTCGACGGCAGGACCGACACCCGCCAGCGGGTTTCGGCGGCTGTCGGCTGACCAAAATCGGTTGCTTCAGTCTGTCGCCGCCAGCGGCGAATGGCGATGCCGATGGCGCCGGAGCTTTCGGCGGCAAGCTGAAGCCGCCGTGACGCCGTCATCGAAAGCCGTGCAATCTCGGCAACGACAGCGCCAAAACCGCCACGAAGACCCTCTTCGAAACAGGCGAGAACGGATTTCTCGTCGCCGGCTTCGACATAGATTACCCGTCCCGGAGGAAGGCCGGCCTGTTCGATTGCAGGCGCGAAAAGATCGGGCCGGGTAACGCACCACAGCACCTTGCCCATCGTGCGCGCGGCAATACCGGCAGCGAAGAGTGCCGCGGCTGCGCCATCGACGGCGCCATTGCCACCGCCCGCGACCTCGTGCAGACCGCCAAAAGCCAGTCCCCCTCCCGGCAGAACCCTGTCGATCGCGGCCACTCCGAACGGCAAAACCGTACGCGCGCGCCTATTTCCACCTTCGAGACGCGCGATGCGTTCTCGAAGCTCGGAAATGGCAGCGGGGGGCGCCGATACACTCATCTGACCCTTGAAACGCGGAAAACCTGTGATAGGTTCTACATTTGTTCTCGTCTTGGCCAAGAGTCAACCGGGATGATGTCGTGCCCCTGCGGAGGAGTTATTCGATGCGCGAGCCATATCCTTCAGTGCGAAAATGCGAGTTCCATTTTCGGAGTTTTGGGCGCCACGGGTGCCCGAGAACATGCTTGCCCGAAACACCCTCATGGAAAACGCACGCCTGACACCCTCAAGCTGCGCCCGCCGCTGATCTGGTCGCGAAATGAGGCCGACATTTTCGCCAGCGCGTTTGACGACAGCTTGAGACGACAGAAATGAACCCTGCCCTGAACTCACCTCGAATGAGCTCTTGGGCTGAAGGGTGCTGGCCCGCTCCTGCTGCGCAAGGAAGAAGAGCAGTCACTGGTGTCAAGCTGGCATTCAGACAACCAATGGATCGATCAGGCACTGACTCGACCATCACCAGCGTGACTAATTCGAACTCGGTGAAGCCTGTGCCAGCCATGATGTCGAGCGTCTAACTTGAACTATCCAGCAGTCTCGCTAGCCCCCCAACCTGCAAGTTCGAGACCGGACCTTATCCGTTCCCGATCCTCGACACGCTCGAAGCGAAGATCAGCGACGATGGCCTGCACGGTCAAGTCAGGCTCCAGCTGTCGTCCTTCCACTGCGCACCGCTGGGCCCTGTCGATGTCGCCCTCCAGGGCATAGCATGCGGCAAGCCGAGCCCAAAACCATCCGCTCTTGCGCGGCAGGCATGAAAACGCGACCACCGCTTCCTGATAACGGCCAAGAACAAGCAGGGCCTCGCCCCTGTCGAAATAATACCATGTCGGGTGCATCGGATTGAGATGGATAGCTTGATCAAGCAGCGCCAGGCCGGTCTCGCCATGGCCCCGGATGGCTTCGAAAAAGCCGGTCTGGGCCAAGGTGTCAGCATCGTAGGGATTGAGCTCAAGCGCGCGGGCGAAATGCTGTGCTGCGGCGTCGAAGTCCGACAGGTAGAGCAGGATCAGTGCGAGAATGCGATGGCATCGAGCCTCATCGGGACTGAGGGCCGTGGCATGGAGAGCCCGGTCGCGCGCTTGGTCCAGCACAGATCGGGGTGCGGAGCTGTAACCGCCTATGATTGTATCGGCCAGAGCGATGTAGGCGTGGGCGAGCCCCGAATCCGGATCGCTTTCGAGCGCCTTCAGCAGATGGTCGCGGGCCTCGTGGTTGACCCGCTCGCCATAGCTGCGCAGCAGCGCAATGCCGCGCAAGATGTGGACATAAGCCGTCACGTTGGCAGCAGGTGCGGGGGAAATGCGCCGCATGGCCGCGCTCTCGATGTTGGCGACCAGCGCGCCGGCAATCCGTTGCGCCACCGTTTTTTGAAAAGCGAAAATCTCGCTGACCTGAAATGAAAAAGTGTGCGCCCAAACCCTCCGGCCGGAGGCCGTCTCCGATAATACCACGCGCGTGCTGTAACCATCGGGAGTGCTTTCAACTGTGCCCTCCGCGACGTAGTCGGCGCCGAGACGTTCGGCGGTCGCCCAGATGTCCTGCACAGAGTGTTCGGCGAGTGCGAAAGCCGAATGGCGCGCCAGCACCGCAATTGTCTTGAAATAGGACAGTGCGTTGGTGATCTCCTCGACCGCCCCATCAAAGAGTGGCTTTGCCGTTGCATCGTCAGCGTTAATGTGAAACGGCAGGATGGCCACCATCGGTTCGGGCGTCCGTCCGGTTACGACCGCAGTGGTGGCCGGCGCCAGCGAAACGGACGCGAAGTCTTCGGCAGGCTGAAACATGTAGCCGCGTCGAGGAACGGTGCGGACCAGGGACTGCATCTCGTCGCCTATGCACTTGCGCACGTCACGGATGCACTGCGTGAGGGAATCCTCGGTCACAATGGCATGGGGCCAGACCGCTTGGAACAGCTCGTCCTTGCTCAGCACACGGGCGGGATTGCGCACCAGGAATGCAAGCAAGTCGAAAGTCTTTGGCCTGACCGGCACGATCTGGCCGTCGCGCCGCAACGTGCCGCGCTCGAGATCGAGAACCGCGCTGCCGATCTTTTGTGCCAAGCCTTTGCACCATCGCCGCGCCTAAATGCGCCACGACCATCGGAGCGGCAGAAGCCGGTAAAGGTCAAGTCCGAAAGACGCTGGAAAAGCGTTTCCAAAGCCCCGGCCGTCCTTCGCCAGCAGCTATGACTGTGTCATGAGGCATCAGCCAATCGAGATAATGCAGCATTTGCACCGTTTCACCGCCACAAAGGTCAATATTACCCGTTGACAGGATACGGTGCACCGCCTCCCTGGCAATATCCGAAGGGGGAAATGGTCCATCAACCTTCGCATGCATGATCGATCTCCACGGTTGAGGATGGCAAGGGCGCGCTCGATTGCAGCGACGCCAGGTAAGCTGCGACCTTGCCCTGCAGCCGCCACAAGGTTGCGTCGCGGATGTTGCGCGCTTCGAGCTGAATGACGGTGCGGCGAAGATAATCGGCGCAACTCCCGACATGGCCGGCGGCGAGCGACAGGATCTCGACGGTGGTTTGCTCGGGCAGCGCTGGCGCATAACCGGGGCCACTCCGATCGGCGACGAAGGCGATGGCCCGCAAATTGCCGCCTGCGGTTCGAACCGAGACCCATCGCGGAATGTTGGTCGGCGGGTCTGCCGACATCTCCCGACGCAGCAATCGGTCGATGGCCGCGTCGATGTCATGGTCGGATAGGCGGTAGATGACACCGCGGCAACTGCCACCACGGTCGAGCGCAAGCATCAGACCCGGCCGCTCGCGGGTGCCGCGCCAGCGGGTTAGCCACAGCGAAAACCGCCGGTGCCAGCCGTCGACGGTCGCCGGCCGTTCCTCGAGGGCGTCGAAGCAGGGGTTCCACAGAAGCGAGCCATAGGCGAACACCCACACGTCGCGCGGACGGCCTGCAAGCAACCGCCGGCGGATCTCAAGGTAGTGGTGATCCTCCAGGCTGCGCTGCCCCGGCGCCGGGCCGGCGTCGTCGATCTTGCGACCGACCTTGGCGATGAGATCTTCCGTAAGGGCGATTTTCATGACCGTTCTCAGGTTGGTATCCCGCAAGCATCGCAGCGGCAGAGGCTCGCGTCCTGAACGGGTGCTGATATTGTGCTGAAATCGAATGTGAATGGCGCCCGCAACGATGATGTTGCGGCTATTTTGGAAAGCCTTGCTTGAACTCGATGCGGGTGCCGTGAACCGGACTTGTGTCGACGTTGCGAACGGCATGTGCCGGCTGGGGCGCCAGACGCGACGGTGAGCGAAAGCACGCGGATCACGTCGTCCTCGTAAAGCACCTGGTGGTTGCTCGGCGCCGCCGCCACGGCGTCATCGGGAACCCCTTTGTCGGACTGATCGGCAACTATTCCGGCACCGATCATCGACCGGCTCTGCCCTGGCCGATCGGCGCCTCCGAAACATCCGGCATGACGATCAGCTGGCCTTCGCAGATCGTTCCTGTTCCCGCGCTTCGCAACCCCCGGGTGCTTGAAGCGGCGTGACGGCTGCGCCCTCGCCGACCACCTCCGCGACGACATGGCCGTCCATGTCATTGCCCGTCCCGCGGTGATCGAGTAGCGCGTGAATTTCGGTTACGCTGTCGAATGTGCCACGTGTGGCGTCATAGCCGATGCTGGTGGTGTAGCCCTTGAATTCATTCAACCGTTTCACGTCAAGTCTCCTTCGAGATTGCGCGATTGGGCGACATCGCCCGGCGCTGGCAGTTGGAACGGTTTGGCGGAGCCAGGCTTACGGATCCTTACGCAAGCGGCATCGCGCCGGACCCGAACCCAAAAGCTGCATCCAGACGTTCATTGCGAAACGAGCCCCATGGCCATGAACAGAGCGACAGCGGACAGGATGAGGCCGGAGATCAGATCAAAAATGCGCAGATTGGCGCGGCTACGCAGCAGCGAGGCAATGAGGCCGCCGCCCAGCGCATAACCGTAGCAGCACAGCGCCGTCATCAGGATCAGCGCCGTGACGAATTCGAGTCGTGCGCCGCCTGCCGCGAAGGACTGGCCAAGTGCGGCCGGAACCAGCAGCAGTTCGACATAGGTCAGCGGGTTCATCCACACCACGCCCATGACGCGGGCGAGACACGAGCGGCCGGTCTCGGTTTTGCCGGAGCGGTCCTCGACCTGGCCGGCAGTTGAAGCTGCGCGGAAGGATTGCCAGGCGAACCAACTGACCGCGACCAGGCCGAGCCAGGACAGCGCCGTCCTGAACACCGGAGCAAGGCCGGCAATCGAGTCGCCGAGCAAATAGGACGCGGCGATCAGCGCGACATAGGTTCCCCAGACCAGGCTGGCTACAAACATCACCCGGCCGCGCAGTAGGCCCTCCCGGATCATCATCAGATTGTTGGGTCCAATCGAAGCCATCGACGCCATGCCGAGTGCTAGCCCGGTCTGGAACCCGTTTGCGTCGGCAAAGCTCATGGGGTTTCCTCCAGCGTTAGCGTGATCGGACCAGCGGATTTCACCGCTTCGGCGGAAAGGGTGAGATAGAAAATGGCGGCGAGCATCATCGCGGCGCCGATCGCACCCATCGGCGAGACTCGCTCGCCAAGGAACAGCGCCGCACCCAGCGCGCCGAACACGCTTTCAGCGCTGACGATGACGGCCGCGTGGCTGGCCGAGGTGAAGCGCTGGGCGATGGTCTGCATGCCGAAGGCCGCGGCGGTCGAGAACAGGCCGAGGACCAGCAACTGCGGCCAGGCGTCGAGTGCGGCGGCGGTCGACAGATGGCCGCCAGCCAAACCGAACGGCAGGGTGGCGGCGGCCGCGCCGAGGAACTTCGCCGTCATGGTGGTAAAGGGGCGGGCATGCGCCTGCATGTACCGTCCGAGTTCGACCGTCCACAGGGCATAGCAGGCCGCCGACACCACGACCGCCATGTCGCCATGGCTGAAGCTGGCAATGCCACCGGTTAGCAGCAGCGCGCCGGCCAGCGACAGGCCGGCGGCGAGCCCGACCGCCGTTGTCAGCCGCTCGCCAGTCAGCAGCCAGGCCGCAAGCGGCGTCATCACTGTCGCCGTGGCGATCAGGAAGTTGGCATTGTGACCGTGCCGAGATAGGCGATCTGCTGTAGCGCGATTGATACGGCAAACAGCGCGCCCACCCTCGCCAGGCCGGCGCGAAATCCTCTGGTCGCCGGCATCCGGGTCGTTGCCATCCGGCTTTCCCAGAGCATCAGCGGCAGCACCAGCAGTCCGCCGATCAGACAGCGCATGCCGACCGTGCTCAGCGGGTCGAGATGGTCGAGCACCGTCTTCTGCGGAACATTGCCGAAGCCCCATAAGGCGGCGGCAACCAGGAGAAGCAGATTGGCATGCAGCTTTGACATCAGTCATTCTCTGCCGGTTGAAACCAATTGCGGGATTGCTCAGGCTCCGGCCGCGTCGAGAACCTTGCGGGGATCCGGTCTGCATGTCCTGAAGGCACGCTGAAACTGTTCTGAAAGAGTGACGAGCAAGCGCGATCGACGCATCCTGAAGGCGCCCTGCGTAGCCGGTCGCTGATCTCAACTCATCGACATCAAGTTGGCGATCAGGCCTGCTTTGACGTCGAGCACGGGTGTTGGCGCATCGGCTAATGGATGGCCGATGTCTCCCAACTGATCGATCCTCAAGCCTGCAATTTCTCTGCGTCTTGCAGCGGTGTGTCGCCACATCCTGGAAGCTGAGATCGCCAATGCTGTGCTTTCCTGGAAGGACGTTCGGAAGCTGCCCCTCCACTGAATATGACTGCCGCGAGTTTCAGTATGAGCCAGTTTGGCCTCCCATTTCTGGAATACGGGGAAAGCTTGCAGCCATCCGATCCGTATGTCCTGAAGCACGCTGAAACTGTTCTGAAAGAGTGTCGGGGCAAACGCGATCCACACATCCTGCAAGCGTGTTGCGCCGGCGGTTCGCTGCCCTCACTTCATCGACATGCTCTGAAAGGGTCCCGGCCTTGCCTCTGTCCGTGAGGCGACGTGACGCCGTAGAATATCGTCCCTGATGAAGCGAGGAGGCCGGACCACCGGAAACAGACACTCCTGCGTCCGTCATCTTCCGTCATTTGAAGTATGCCTGAAGTATGTGATGCTGAAGTTTGCTGAGCCGCCGAAGATGCATCTGCACAAGGGCGATGTTACGACTGCGATCAGGGTTCTGAAGCAGTTCTGAGGACGGGCAACCGAAGAGCAAGATGAGCCAAACGCAGCAGCCGATCTACCGCTTCGCCGGGTTCAGCCTCGACACGGCTGCCGGCCTGCTGCGCGACGGTTCGGGCGAGATCGCGCTCAGGCCGAAATCATTCGCACTGCTGATCTATTTCATCGAGAACGTTGGCCGGGTGCTGAGCAAAGACGAACTGATCGCCGCCGTATGGCCTGACGTCACCGTTTCGGACGACTCGCTCACGCAATGCATCACCGATATCAGGCGTTCGCTCGGTCCGCGAGGAGAAGGACTGATCCGGACCGTAGCCCGTCGCGGCTATGCCGTCGACGAAGACCGGGTCGAAACGGTTGCCAAGCCATCAAACCCGACGTCTGGGCAGGAGACAAATCTGTCCATCGCGGTGCTGCCATTTCAAATTCTGGCCGACGATGGAAGCGGGTTTCGCTTTGGGGCAGGACTGCTCGAGAATATCGTGGCCGACCTGACCAGGTTTCGGGATCTCGATGTTCTGCAGCAAGCTCGGGGATCGGACGCCTCCCAGGAAGCCGAAGAGGCGGCCTCTACTCGGCGAGCGGACTACGTCCTCAACGGAAAGCTGCAATACAGCGAAGGGATCGTGCGAGTGACCGTGACCCTGGTCGAGACTGCGACGTTCAAATCCGTCTGGGCAAATCGCTGGGATTGTCGGTTGACCGATATCTTCACGATCCAGAGCGAGATCGCCGAAGGCGTTGTCAATTCGCTCGCGGGCTTCGGCGTCATCCTCCATGCCGCGGCCGAACGCGCCGCGCGAAAGGCTCCTTCCGATCTGACAGCCTACGAACTCTATCTGATCGGCAGGGCGCACAATAATCGCTTCAACATCGAGGATAGCAAGCAGGCGCTGCATTGTTTCCAGTCGGCGGTCACAATCGACCCGCAACTGGCGCGGGCCTGGGTAGGTCTTGCTTGGTCCTATGATCAGCTGACCGCGTTCGGCGTGGACGTCACAGGCAATACTCAATCAATGCTCAGGGCCGCGCGGCGCGCTGTCGAACTCGATCCCATGGATGCCGAGGCGCATAGCGCTCTCGGTGAGGCCCTGGGATATACCGGCGAGCTTGGCGCCGCAGAGGAAGCCTTGGACAGGTCGATGCTGCTAGCGCCGGGGTCGGCCGACATTTGTGCGATGTTTTCGGGCTGGGCGCCTCGTTTCGGCAGGGCTGTCGAAGGCGCGCAGGCGGCGGATCGGGCGCAGCGGCTCAATCCGCATGGTCCCGTCTGGTACAGTTTCTACTTTCGCACGGCCTACTTCCTCTCAGGACGTTTTGAGGAAGCTTTGAGGACGGTGACACGCAAGCAGCCGCAGTCGCGAACGCTCACCGATTTCGTCTATGCAGCGGCTAGCGCCGTCGCTCTGGGACGGGATAGCCAAGCCCTCGGTCAGGCCAAGGAACATGCCTTCCCGGGCATCGCTGCCTTTCTCGACTATGCCGGGATTGCCATTCCGGATCAGAGAAACCTTTTTGCCACGCTGATGAAGCAAGCTGGCTTTGACGACTAATCAGCAATGTTTCAGCGCGTTTTCAGCGCTCTTTACGGACTTCGGATGCTTACGATGCGACCTTGGCGGCAGTGTTGATGGGGTCCAAGGAGAGAACGATGGCTATTTTCGAAACTAATGCGGCATCGCCGAAGCTCTGGATCGTCGAAACCGCCCGTCAAATCCTGCGGGAGGTCGGCGCGTGGCTTGATCGCTTTGTCGCCGAGCGGCAGCGCATAGCGGCGGAAGAAATGCTGCGCCACCACATATATCACCTGATTGACGCCCACCTCGATGATATCGGCGTGGAAAGGGTTATCCGGCGGTCATTGCGCCTCGACCTTGGCCGAGGCGTTCCTCCAGCCGAGATGCTTGAATTCGACTATCGCCGCCTAGACGAATCGACCGGAGATTAGGGCGTCACATAGTTCCTCAGGTTGGAACCACCCGCCACGGTCGTCTTTCACCCTGTTGTCGCCTTCAACGATTTGCGCACGGAGCTAGGAAGGCACGTCAAATGATTTCGGGCGCAGCGCGACTTCACCGGGCGCAACGCGCAGCAGACCGTTCTCTAGGTCGAGGGCGAACCCTCGAATGTGTATAGCTTCACCGTGGGTTCCATTGCCCGATTCTGTGTTGCTTTCATAACGCCTTGGGACCCTCCGAAGCAGCTGTACGTCACAAGCCGAGGGAACCAAGAAGCTGCACGAACCGCGCGTGATCGCGAATGGCATCGAAGTCGGCTTCGTGACGGATTCGTTCCAATACGTTCTGACTCACGCTTCCTCCGACTGCTCTTTCCAGGTACCGCACCGCTTCCTCCACATCCCCGAGCACGGAATACATGCAAGCGGCGTTGTACTGCGTCACGAAGTCGTCCGGATCGATCGCCAACGCTCTGGCCAGCCAGGAACGCGCCTTCTTCCGCTCACCGAGATACGCGAGCGCGAGGGCGCCGCCTGCCGCATTTTCAGGATGGAGGCCGGCCGCGCGCTCGGCGCGCTCGAAACAGATCCTTGCCCATCTTGGCCGTTCAGGGTCGTCCAGTGCCATAAAGCTCGCGACCTGCATCGGTGAAAAATAGTCATCCGGCCGCAGCCGCGTGGTCAGTTTGAATGTCGAGACCACTCTTTCCCGGTCTCCAAGCACACGCCCCAGGGTCTCGCCGGATAGGAAGTTGGCATCATACGAATTCGGATCGATGGAAAGGGCGCTCCGATAGGCCAGTTCGGCGTCCTCATATTTTCCGTCGCAAAAAAGGGCGAACCCCCGGGCCGCATGTGCCTCAGGAAGGGAGGCATCGAGACGAAGCGCCTCATCAGCGAGGCTCAGGATCGCGTCGGCGGCGCTATCTTCGCCGTGCCAGTCGCGCAGATAGCAGTCGCAGAGCACCATCCCGGCGTATGCACGGGCATAGCCTGGGTCGAGTTCTATCGCTTTGGTGAACATGCGCCGCGCCAGTATGAGGTACGGCTTCGTCAGATCGAGCGCCAACTGCCGCCCGCGAAGCTCGTAATGATAGGCTTCAATGCTGTCGGTACGAGTCTGCTGGATGGCGCGCCTTTCTTCGGGCAGCAGTTCCAGTTCCAGCTGCAAAACGACCGCTTCGGTGACCTCGTCCTGAATGGTGAAGATGTCAGCGATTTCCCGGTCGAACCGTTGCGCCCACAACAGCTGTCCAGTCCCGGCTTCAATCAGGCGTGTGGAGACGCGAACCCGTTCACCGGACAGGCGGATGCTGCCCTCAAGCAGGTATCTGACACCAAGCTCACGCGCGATCTCGTCGCCGCGCAGCGCGCGTCCCTTGAAGGCGAAACTGTAGCTCTTCGAGACAACGAGGAGGCTCCGGCTCTTCGCCAGGGCCGTGGTGATGTCTTCGGCGATCCCGCTTGAGAACCATTCCTGATCGGCATCCTCCGTCTCGAACGGCAACACGGCAATGGATGGCTTAGGGTTTGTGAAGCCTGGACCCCACGTCGCATCGAGCGCGCTCATCGGTGCGGATTCTGCCGAGAGCATGTAGCCACGGCGCGAAACTGTGCGTATCAGTTTCTGGTCGCCGTCGCCGAGCTTCCGCCTGATGTCGGAAATGCATTGGGTGAGTGAATCGTCAGTTACCGAGACGTTCTGCCAAGTCGCGTTTATCAATTCTTCTTTTGAGATCACCCGACCGGCATTGCGTGCCAGGTAGGCAAGGAGATCGAGGGACTTACGCCTCAATACAATCTCGCGATTGCTTGCGTCAAAGAGGCGGCCTCTACCGAGGTCGAGGGTGAAGCCTGAAAAGGTAATGCGATCCGGAGGCATAGTTCAAACGGACCCCAAACAGCCGATCATGTCGATCAGCAGAATATCAGCATTCTTTCGGACTGGCTTCACGACAAACTTCGCGAAGGCGGTATGCTCGGCAACAACATCGCATCAATTGGAACGACAAATCCCCGGCAACAGGAGCACCCGCTCTTGCCGGAGCGAGGGGCGGCGCCATGAACAAGGCACTGGAGCTGGCGTGGCATGGCGCGACCGAATGGATTGAGGGGCTCGAACATCGGTCCGTCGGCGCTACCGCAGGTCTCGCGGATTTGAGACTTTCCTTTACGGTCCCGCTTCCGGAGGAGGGAGCCAGTGCCGAATATGTCATCAGAAAGCTTATCGACGAAGCGAAAAGTGGGATGCATGGCAGCGCGAGCGGACGGTTCTATGCCTGGGTGATCGGCGGCGGACTGGAATCCGCGCTCGCGGCCGACTGGCTCGTTGCAACTTGGGATCAGAACGCGGCGCTCTATTCCGCCAGTCCTGCGTCCGCGGTGATCGAAGAAACGGCCGGCGAATGGATCAAGGAGTTGCTCGACCTGCCGCGCGATGCCTCCTTCGCCTTCACCAGCGGTTGCCAGATGGCGCACATGACGAGCCTTGCGGCTGCGCGCATGGCGCTGCTCAAGGGCGTCGGCTGGAATGTGGAAGAGGACGGGCTGTTTGGCGCGCCCGAAATCAGAGTGCTCACGAGCGACCAGCGGCACGTCACCATCGACCGCGCGGTGCGCTTTCTGGGAATCGGCCGCAACGCCATTGAACAGCTAAAAACCGACAAGGACGGGCGCGTCTCTCCTGCGGCGCTCGATAGCGCGCTTGCCGACAATTCCAGGCTGACCATGCTGGTGCTGAACGCCGCCGACTTGAACATCGGTGCTTGCGATCCCTTCAGGAAATTGATCCCGATGGCGCACGCCGCCGGCGCCTGGGTTCACATCGACGGCGCCTTCGGCCTGTTCGCCCGGGCCAGCCGAACACACCGTCACCTGCTCGATGGCGTGGAGCTCGCGGACAGCTGGGCGACTGACGGGCACAAATGGCTGAACGTGCCGTTTGATTGCGGCATCGCGATCGTCAGGAACCGCGAGGCGCATCGGGCGGCTATGACGTCAAGCGCGTCCTACGTCGCACCCGCAACTGCCGCGCGCGATCAGACCGACTGGAACCCCGAATACTCTCGCCGCGCGCGAGGCATTCCTGTTTACGCCGCGCTTAGGGAGCTTGGCCGAAGTGGTGTCGAGGCGCTGGTTGACCGCTGCTGCGCCTACTGCACTGAACTCGTCGAAGGGATCGGCGCACTACCGGGGGCCGAGATCGTGGCAAGGCCGACGCTCAATCAGGGGCTGCTTCGCTTTGGTAGATCCGGCGCGTCACCTGAACAAAACGATGCCTTCACGGATGCAACGATCCAAAGGATCAATGCCACCGGCGAAGCTTTCTTTTCGGGCACAACTTGGCGCGGTCGACGGGCCATGCGGGTCAGCGTGGTCAACTGGCGCACCACCGAACAGGATGTAAGGCGGGCCATTGCAGCCGCAGCTGCCGTGTTGGCGCAGGAATTTGCCGAAGACATCGCAATTTGATCGAAGGTGGCTTTGCTCCTACCGAAGTAGGACCCAGATGTCGCGACGTCGAATTCGGGACATCCGTTGTTGGCGCGACCAAAGCCGCTCCGGCAACCCGCGCCAGCAGCAAAGTTGCCTATCCGATGTCAGCAACCTGGGAGCGAGTCATGGATAGTCTCCAAGTTGGCGCGCGGGGGGCGGAAGCCTTTCGCGCACCTTGTTGCGCGCGCAATGTACATGTTGCCACCCGAACAAACAGCATGACCAACTGCAACGCCGCCCGTGATAGGCTCGGCTTTGTCAGGAACGATGACGTTGTATACCGTCCTACGAGTTCCAGGCTGCCATTTATGCGACTTTCGAAGCACAAATCATGAACTGTGATGACGGGTGTTTGGTTCGAATTCGCAGCCAGGTGTCAGCTTCGCGCCTCGTGTGTTTCCGTAGAGGTCGGCTTCACAACTTCCTGAAAGCCGACGACCTTACGACGATTCCGCGAGGGATCCCGGTTGCGCCGGTTGCAGACATTCCGCTCGGTGCCAGTTCTTGCCTCTGTGGGTCATGGCGACTTGGTGCCAAATGTCTAGGGTCGCGGCCGATAGCCTGCTAATATCCCGGCGGCCCCAACTCACCCGCGCTTGCCGCGGTGCCCCTCGCTGGAAATGATGGTGGGCCGTTACTGCGACAAGACGAACAGGATATAATGCTTGGGCCAGATTGGTCGGGTGAAAGTCCCACCGTCATGAAGCCGATGAACGAACAGCATCTCGCGGTTCTGCGCAGGCACATGGTCGAGATGATTGCGATCCATGCCGACCTTGCAAGCGAAGAACTCGGCAAGGCAACGCTCGATGAGCCGGTGATGGCAGAGATGCGGCGGGTCCCGCGGCATCTCTTCGTGCCAGCCGCTGTCGCGCCTTATGCCTACGAGGACATGCCGCTGCCGATCGGTTTCGACAAGACCGTCTCGCAGCCCTTCATTGTTGCTCTGATGACCGATCTCCTTGCTCCTCAACGCAACGAGGCAGTGCTCGAGATCGGCACCGGCCTGGGCTATCAAACCGCCATTCTCGCGGAACTCGCCGGACAAGTTTGGAGCGTCGAAATCATCGAGGAATTCGCAAGCCATGCCGAGTCGCTGCTGCAGGGCCTCGGCTTCTCCAATGTCGCCATTCGTGTCGGAGATGGGTCTCGCGGCTGGCCCGAGCACGCTCCATTCGACAAGATCTTGGTTAGCGTGGCGGCTGAGCGGACGCCGCCGGCTTTGCTGAAGCAGTTCAAACGAGCGGGACGTCTGGTTCTGCCTTGGTGTCTCAAGAAGTGCAGTTTCTGACTATCATCGACAAGGATGCGGCAGGGCAACTCAAGACGCGAAAACTCATCCCGGTTTCGGTTCAGCCGGCTCGAAACCGTCTAACGAGGTGCGCACAACTGGCGCGACCGCGCTTTTCCGACCGTCAACCGGATGCCAGCCTTCCGTGCTTCTTTGCCCATGGTGAAAAGGCCCGCCACCGTGAGGCAGCGGGCGCTAGTTCGGGAGGAGTCTGGGGCATCCCCTTTTGCCCCGTTGACGACGGTACGCCTCGCTTAGCGGATAATAAGCGCGCGCCAGTTGAAGCGCTGCATATTCGAGTTGCGTGACTTTTCTGCCACAGAGATAAGAATGCCCGGCCACCTGAGCAGCCGGGCCAAATTCCCTCAATTGCGGGATTTCAGCGACGTCACCAGAACGTAGCCAACGTCGTGCTCTATTTCGATGCTGCTATACCTCCTTTGGTGGATGTACGCCGCCTTTAAACCGGCTCGGATAAGGACTAAGCTTACCGACCGCGTGGCTTCAATCCCGAAGGCGAGGGTAAAATGACAATAAAAGCCAAGGCGGACACCGCAAATCTTCTCGAAGATATCACGGTCACTGGTAACTTGCTTGCCAACGACACGGAAACCTTCGCGTTAAAGTGGATCAAGTATGGCAACACCTCCAAGCTGGTGGGCTCGACGACTACCATTCAGGGCCTCTACGGGACCCTTGCGGTCTATGCCGATGGAAGCTACAGCTACACAGCCGACTTGGCGAAGGCTGAGGCCCTGGCCGCGGGAGCGGTCGTGACCGAGAAATTCGGCTATACGGCGAACGATCAACTCGGAAATACCAGCAGCAGCACGCTTACCTTTACCATCACTGGCGTTAACGATAATCCGGTGATCTCGATCGGCAGCGGCGACAGTGCAGGCGCCAACCTGACCGAAACCAATGCCACGCTTACGGCTGCCGGCAACTTTACGGTGACCGATGTCGATACCTCCGACACCGTCAGTTCAACTGTCACCAAGGCGGTTCTGACTGGCGCGACCGGCGGCCTCGTCGAAGCCGATGTCAAAGGACTGTTGAAGCTCACTCCGGCCACGGGGCTTGCTGCCGGCGACTCGCATAACCTCGGCTGGCAATTCGACTCCGGATCGCAAGCCTTTGACTTCCTGGAACAGGGCCAGGTCTTGACCATCGCCTACACGATTTCGGTGTCGGACGGTCATGGCGGGTCGGCCACCCAGCAAATCAATGTCGCCATCACCGGCACCAACGACGCGCCGGTTGCTAGCGCAGACGCCTATGCAGCCAAAGCCGGCGTGCAACTCAATGTGTCGGTGGCGCAAGGCGTCCTAGGCAATGATCACGACGCAGAGGGCAGCGCCCTCCATGCCGTGTTGATTTCAGGCCCGTCGCACGGGACGCTCCATCTGCTTGACGACGGGTCCTTCGACTACACTGCCGCCGCCGGTTACACTGGCCCGGACAGCTTTACTTATGAGGCTTTCGATGGGGCCGCGTACAGCGCCGCTACCGCCGTCACGCTCTCGGTTACCTCCGGCAACACGCCACCTGTTGCCGCCAATGACAGCTACAATGTCACGGCCGGGACGGATTTTAGCGTCGTCAGGGCGGGGGGCGTCCTCGCCAATGACAGCGACGCCGACAGCAACCCGCTCGAGGCCGTCCTGCAGACGGGGCCTGCCAATGGCAGCCTGACCCTCGATAGCGATGGTTCGTTCATCTACACGGCAGTTGCCGGCTTCACCGGAACCGACAGCTTTACTTACAAGGCCTTCGACGGGACAGCCTATAGCAACACGGCAACTGTCAGTCTGGTGGTCAGTTCGCCCAACGCCATTCCAGTAGCCACTGACGATGTCTACAGCTTGAATGCCGGCTCGACCCTGACGAAGAGCGCTGCCAATGGCGTCCTCGCCAATGACAGTGATGCCGATAACAACGTGCTGCAGGCGGTGCTGCTCATCGGCCCCAGCAAGGGTACGTTGGCGCTCAACGCGGACGGCTCATTCACCTACACGCCCATTGCCGGCTTCATCGGGACCGACAGCTTTACCTACCGGGCATTCGATGGCCACGACTACAGCGCAGCGGCATCGGCCGAACTGACGGTGAACGCCATTCCCGCCCCCACGACCGTAGCATTCCAGGATGGGTTGAACGGCTATGCGGCCACCCTGGACACCACCTTGGATCAGGCAAAGCCCACGACGTCGTTCGGCTCCGACGTCGCAGTGAGCGTCGACAAAGCCGATGCCGGCGTCGCCAATGCCAAGCAAGCGCTGCTCGGTTTCGACAATTTGTTTGGTTCGGGCCCGGGGCAGATCCCAGTGGGTGCCACCATCACCTCGGCAATCCTCACCTTACAGACGAACAACGAATCTGCGTCGGCGGCCAATGGTGCGTTCTATCGCATGCTGGTCGACTGGACCGAAAGCGCGACTTGGAACTCGATGGTTGGAGGCGTCCAGGCCAATGGCGTCGAGGCCCTGTCCGTGGCGGACGTGACTGTGGGGCAGACCGCTCTCGGACCAACCACGGTTGATGTCACCGCGAGCCTGCGCGCCTGGGCAACGGCGGGTACGACTGCTGCTGAACTCAATGCTGCAAACCAGGGCTGGCTGATCAGCACAGGTTCTACCGACGCCTGGAGGTTAGACTCCTCCGAGGGTTCAGTGCACCCGAAGCTCGCCGTAACCTACTTGATCGGCACCAGTTCCATGCCGGCCCTGGGCATTTCCGATGCCGCGCAAACCGAAGGCCCGGGCGCCAATATTACCTTCCACCTCAGCCTCGACCATGCTGCGCCTCAAGACATTCTGATCAGCTACTCGATCATTGACGGCACCGCCACCGCCGCCAATGACCTGCTCGGCCCGGCGACGGGTACAGTGACCATTTCTGCCGGCCAGAGTTCCTTGGACCTTGCGCTCACGCTCAAGGACGACACGTTCACCGAGAACACGGAATCCTTTAGCCTCAAGTTGAACTCCGCAAACGGTGCCTTCATCGCAGACAATACGGCGACTGGTACGATTTACGACAACGATCCAAACCCCGTCATTCAAGCCAGTGTCGTCGCCGTGACCGACCTCGCCACGGCCCCTTTCCGCGATGTCGATGCGGCAGGGGTTGGTATCGGCGATCCCTCCGGCCTGGCCTATGACCCGGTCTCTCACAAGCTGTTCATTGCCGACTCGGAACATGATGAGAGACCGTGGTTCAGCCAGACCAACCTGTTCTCGATCGGTCCCACCGGTGCTATTCAGGGATACAGCGTGGAGTCATTCACCTTCGAGCCCACCGGCCTCGGGATCAATCCGTCCAACGGCCATATGTATATCTCCGATGACGATCAGCTGGAGGTGTTCTGGGTCGACCCGGCCAATCCATCGGTCAAGCTTGGATCATTCGACACGGCATCCCTGGGGCAGGACGACAGCGAGGACTTGCGGTTCGATCCAACGACCGGCCACATCTTCGAGCTCGGTGGCCACCAGAAACTGATGTACGAACTGACTGGCGATGGGGCACTGGTGAGAACCATAAATCTCCCCTCGGTGATGCATGACGCGGAGGCGCTGGCCTACGATCCAACTCACGGCATCTTCTTCGTCGCCTCCGGATTGAGCCCGAATATCTGGGAGATGGATCACGACGGCGACATCATCTCGACAATCAGCGTCCTCAACTCGCCGGCCTACACAAACCCGATTACCGGGGTGGCGGTGAGGCCCAAGGGTCTGGAGCTGGCACCAAGTTCCGACCCGAACGACGGACAGCAAATGAGCCTCTACGTCGCCGACTACGGCGTCGACCAGGTCGCTGATGGCCGGTTGTTCGAAATCCATCTGGGCTCGGACTGGCTGCTGGCCTGACGGCTGGACTCAGGCACCCGAGAATGGTGGGGGTGAGTCGTGTACAAATGCAGCGCTCGATAGAGGGCGGTATGTCCTGGAGTTGGCACGCCGAGTTAGGGATCGGCACCGGCATCCTCATGAAGGCTCCCGGCGTTATTCTCATTCGATCGTGTCTTGCACCGGTACCCGCGACGCTTCTCAAGTACGAGTGCCATCCGCTCGATCTGAAGTAGTGCTCGTAGAAGTCTGTCCTCTCAGCAGCGAACCTGAAGACTCGGCGCGTGTAGATTAGGGAGATCGCGGAGGCGACGGCGAGGCACAATGAGTCATTGAAGGAGCTTGGCCTACCTTTACTGCCATCTAGCAGCCGTGCTGTGAACTGAGCGTGGTAGGGCGTGTTAGCATCTGCGCTGGCCCCCAAGAGATGGTCCGGTTTGAATGTCAGTGCATGATTAACCTGGGCGTCAGCGCTGCCATGGAGAGAAGATGAGACTAGGCTAGGGCACGAGCACAATTATTACCGGGAGAACCGGGACGACAATGGCGACGGCGTCTACCTTCCCTACACGACCACTGGCCTCGGCGGCGCCGGCAACTCCGTCCCAATGTCGGCGCCAACCTGGTGACGGTCACCGACCAGGGCCTGTTGATCGAGTTTTACAAGGTGAGCAGCTTCAACGGGACAACCGCAACTCCCGTTTTGGTGGATTCCTACTTTGTCCCGACGCCCGCCGGGCGCACGCCGACGATCGTCAACGGCGGTTATGTCCTGAACGGCACGACGGGCGCGGACTATCTGTGGGGCCTTGGCGGCAACGACACGCTGATCGGCGGCAAAGGCAACGATCTGCTCGTCCCCGGCAACCAGCAAAAGTTGTTCGTGTTCCACAAGGGAGACGGGCAGGACACCGTGATAAATTTCGTAGCGGGCACCGGCACCGGCAATGTCCTCGATCTCAGGATTTCGGCATCAACAACGCCAGCCAGTTCCAGCAGGTGGCCACGAACCAGGGCTCGAACGTCGTTGCTACGCTGGGCGGCGGCGACCAGATCACTTTCACCGGCGTCCAAGTCGATCAGTTCCAGGACGACAACTTCATGAGCAGTTTGCTGCTCGCCTAGGAGGGTTACTTCAGGCGTACCACGGCGACAGATCACCGCCGTCGACATGAAGGAGGCCAGTGGGCGTTGGCAAAAACGCCCGGACCGAGTTCAAGCTTGTGCCGAGCAGAAGTGTAATGGCTGGGGGCGTCACCGCCGCGAAGCGCCCTCCCTTCTTAAGAGAGTCTCGACGTGCCTGGGCTTGCGCCGTCCAGTCCAGACCGTCGCTTTCCGTGTCGCCGGGATTGGCAACGGCCACGGCCGCTCCGATCGTGCAATAGGGCGTCCCCTGGGCATCCGAGCAGTCGACCTGATTGTTGGCGTAAAGCGTAACACCCCTGGCAGCCTGTGCAGCCGCCGGAAATAGCCCGCCAGCAGGGGCAGGATACACACAGGCCTGCCAAGCTTCGGCTCTCGTGCTTTGATCATTCGAATGGCTCCAGTTCCCCAGTCGGTCACCTTGGTCTTCTCACTCATTGCACGCCAGCTGGGCTTTTCCCATCCGCCCGGACGATCCCGGTCTGTGCCGCCGACTGCGGGCCGCCGGCCGCCTGGCTGCCGGTCCGCTCGACTGTGACAATGTCACCCGGTTCGATTGGAGGATCGCGGCCGTCATCAAACGTGAGGATACTGTGCCTGCGTCTGATCGTGAATCGAATAGCGGTTGCCGCGTGCAATGGGTTAGCGGGTGAAAGAGTTCCAATAGTTGCCTGCGCTTGGCCCATAATGTCGCTGAGCGTCTGGATGCGGTTCACGGCGTCCTGCAGGCTTGCCTCTGTCGCCTGCATATCTGCGAGAACTTCCTGCTGCCGGGTGGATTGCAAGTCGAGCATGTCCTTCTCGGTTTTGGAGATCTGTTCGCGGACACTGAAGATGCGGCCATTGATATCAAGCTGCTGCGACTGCAAGTCAGAGTGTGCTTGCTGGAGAGTCAAGATCTGTGCCGTCGTGATCAGGCCGTTTTGGACCAAGCCCTTCGTGCGTTCGATTTGGGCCTCAATCCTTTGAGACTGATTTGCCTTCACGGCAATGCGCCCTTGAAGTGCCTCTACCTCCTCTTCGTTCAGCGCCTTCTGGTTGGCGAGTGAGTTCAGACCCTGGCGCAATGCGTTGCGCCGCACTTCAAAAAGCTGGCGCTCTCTTTCCACGAGAGATTTCGAGTTTGCACCAAGTTCGGGTGGAAAGGAGACTGCGGAGTCACCCGCAAGTTCAGCGCCAAGCCGCGCACGTTTTGCCTTGAGTTCGTCGATTCTTTGCGAAAGCGCACGCATATCGCCCGCCGCCGAAAGGAGGGCGTGCGCCGGCTGCCACGCCGTTGCCCCCTGTATCAACCGGAACCCGCCGGCGATAGTGTAGGCCTTCAATGCCGTGAGCCCCGGTTTGAACGCAAATTCACCGGGGTGATCGACATCGCCCATAACGTAATAGGGCCGGTACTCTGCAATATCGACGATGACACTGGGCTTGGCGATCAGGCCGACTTGGGCCTGCAGTCTGTTCGCAACGTCGTCGGCGATTTCCGGCGCACTGCGCGACGCCGCATCGACGAGCCCGATGAGCGGCAACTCCACCCGCCCATTGCTTCTGACAACGAACTGTCCATTGAATGCAGGCCACTCGCGCAATGTCCCATCCGCCTGCTGCCAGTCATAGACGCGAACGCTCAGCTTATCCTGCGGGCTTATCGTATAGTTGAGGCCATCCTCGGCCCGCGCCGTCGCCACAGTCAAAGCCACAGCAGCGGTCAGTGAAATATAAAGCGGAGCATTACGATGCATGAACTCATCCGTTTCCAACAGGGCAGCTCCAAACAATCAGAACGAACGACCAGCCACAGCGTCAATGCCTGATTGCGACGGCGAGATTACTTGAGGGTGAGTTTATCAACACCAGCTGCGGGTGAGGTAGTGCGCATCGGATTAAACGGGTCTACCTCTTTCGGAGTATTGTGAGGCACATAATCAGCCAATTGGACTAGGCCGAGCCGTGCGGCTCTAGGGCTGCACCGCTGTAGACGGCTTCAGTCTTTGCCGTCGTCCGGCTTAATCGGGATTTTTACGACTTGATCGGTCGCCTGATTGTGGGGGCGTATTACCTGAACCGTATTATCGCGGCTCAATATATGGAAATAGGCGTAAGCGATTCCCATCCATAATGGGATCGACAGCAAGAGCCCAATGGCTATCCCCTTGAATGCATGTGAGGAACTCATCTCTAACTCTCGTATCCCTGCCCCATGACGGAGTATACCAGATACCCATGACGGAGTATACCAGATACCATGACGGAGTAATGGCCCAAACGACTTTTACAAGAATTCACTGCCCGGAGTAATTACTCCCCTTCCGAGGTTTGGCGGCAGAGTGGCTTATCGGGCTGCGGCTATTTTCATCCTGAACCGGGAGGCAAGTGCGGCATTTGTGACGTCAAGGGCGAATTCGTCCGGATCGAACTCGTCGCCGAACTCTTCGACGCGTTCGGCGTATTGGGGATGGCTGGGATCGGCTAGGATGGCCAGCATTTCCTGATAACCCCAGACGCCGCCGCAATCTTCCGGCGGACAATTGCGCTTACCCGCGATACAGACCGGATAAGCTCCCCGCTCGACCGCCGGCTCGCTTTTTTCGAATGCGATCGCGTGCTGCCAGTTATCTCCGAAGTCATAAATGTAGGCGAAGCGAACGACAGGAGATCTCAGCAGGCCGTTCAGGCTCACTCGATTTTCGTCGGCGACGTCATCGACACTGTGCCGATCGCCAAATTGCTCGCCCTCGACGTCGAAGGCATGGAGGTGGCAATCGTGCCAGCCCATCGCCGCCTGGATTGCCTCGTGCAGGTCGCCGAGCGTCATCGTGCCGGGCATGACCAGCCGGCGCCAGACCGGCGGCTTCACGCCGCGCAGCGTCATCTTCAGAGTGATGATGTTCATGCTGGCGCCGGTCTACGGAAATCCAGAATCGCCGAGGCAATCCGCTATGCGCTCACCCGACGGGAGGCGCTAGAACGCTTTCTGACAGACGGTCGCATCGAGATCGACTCCAACATCGTCGAGCGCGCCATCAGGCCCCAGACAATTACTCGCAAAAACAGCTTATTTGCCGGCAGCGACGGCGGTGCGATATGCTGCTCATCTTCGATTGCCTTATAAACTAAGCGCATTTTGGGCCGGATCATAAGACGCCTGACGCTTGCCATGCTGTGATCGCAGCGCGTCGGCTTAACGCCGTACTGCGTTATCCTCAAGATCCCAAGAGGCGAATGATCCAAGGCGCCCCTGTGCATAGCTGATTCGCTGCCAACGTGCCGCGGTCGATCATGCGGCAGATAGTTGACGCGCTGACTTGGAGAATCGCGGCGGCTTCGTCGAGCGTAGCTTCGCCACGCTCCGCACGTTCGCCGTCGCGGTATGGCGCAATGCCATGGGTGTTGCGGAGAAACACCCTACTACGCGTCCAGCCATTGTCTTTCCCTGTCCTTTTACCGGCGCGATTGAGGATGGCGGCGATCGACAGATCTGACATCTGGCGGGCCAGTACTGCCTTCGGTCGTCCAGCGGGTTGGCCCGACCTTGTTCTTCTTCACGATGAGGGCGTGTGTGATCGCCGCCTTGCCAATGGATGATGGGCGCCAGACTGTCGTCCACGACATCGGCGATAATCTCCTTGACCAACAAGCGAATGATCTTCTTGCGCGTCTCGGTCGAAGCACCCGGGCTGTCCCATGCCTGGGCGAGATCCTTCCCGAGAGCCATCAGTCTTGCACGATCGCCGGCGGAGACTGTTGGCGCTTGCAGAGCGGCCACGCCGTCAAGCTCCTCCTCAAGCTCGCCCAGGTGGGTCAGCTTCTCGTTCCAGCGTCGCTCGAGTTCACCGGCGACAAGCCGGTTCTCGGGATCAACCGCATCGTATTGGCGGCGTGCACGCTCCACCTCGTACCGGGCCTGCCGGCAAGCATTCTCGACTTGCTGTCGCTTGTCACTATGCTCCTGGCCTTGCGCCTCCATGGCAGCCAGCGCCGCCTCGATGCCGAGCGGTTGCAGTTGACCGAGAACCTCTTGGGCAACGGCCCGGTCAACCCGCATACCGCTGAAGCGGATGCAGTTGTCGACGGCCTTGTCGCCTAAGGTCCCGCGACAGACGTAACGTTGGGTGTTTCCGCCTTTGCTGCTGTAAGCGACATGCAATCGACGTTCGCAGCGGAAAAGACCGGGCAGCAAGGCTTCGCCGCGGCGGATCGCCCCCCGCCCAAGGTAGCTCTTGCCGTTGGCATTGTCGGCAATCAGTTGCTGATTCCTCTCGAACTCCTCCCAGAAAATATATGCCTCATGGTGGCCGCGGATCAAAACCTCCCAGTCCTTTCAGTTGCGGCGCGTATGCTGTCGCGCATAACGCGCTTGCGGCCTTGGAATACAACGCGCGTTCCGCGCCGGCCAAAAGCATAGGCGCCGGCATAGACGGGTTGGTCAGCATGTGGTGCAGCGTGTGATAGACCGGCACCTTCCATTCAATCGCCTGCTTGCCGCGGCTCTGAACGACGGAACGAGAACTTGCTCCTGGCGGAACCAGAGCAGAACCTGCCGGATCGAATGCAACTCGGCGAACTTGCGGAACACCAGAGCAATGCCGTCCTGGACACGACGATCCGGATCCTTGTCGAGCTGCCCATCTTCCGCTTTGACATAGCCGATAGCTACAGTCAGCAGAAGTTCCCCGCGGCGTGCCTTCTGCCTCAGCGCCGCGATGGAGCGCTGCCGGAATACCGAAAGCTCCATCTCGCTCAACGTGCCCTTCATGCCAAGCAGCAGGCGATCGTTGATCAGACGCGGATCGTAGACACCATCTTCATCTACGATCAATGTTCCGACCAACCCGCAGAACTCAAGCAAGGTGTGTCAGTCACGGCCGTTGCGCGCCAGCCGCGATGCCTCCAACGAGACGACCGCTCCGACACGACCTTCGCAGATGGCCGCCAGCAGCTTCTCAAAGTCGGGCCGAGCCGTGCCGGCGCCGGATCGGCCGAGATCGTCATCGACGATTTGCACATCGTCCCAACACAACTGCCGAGCCCGCTCAGCTAGGCCATATTGGCGACGCTGGCTCTCAAGATTATTCACAACCTGGTAGGACGTTGATTGCCGGATGTAGATGATGGCGCTGCGGCAAAGATGCTCAACGGTGATCTTGCTCATCGCCCCTCCTTCCGGCTCCGACTCGACAGTCCGGCGCCCGGCGCGGACGCTACTTCGACGAGTAGAGACTGCAACAGCATCACTGCCTTTACCCGTTCCTCGCTCGACATCTTGGCCGGCGGTCCGGTGGGCGCGAACAAATCCAGTTAGGTGCGTAGCGGATTCTTCATCGGCATGTCCTCCTCCAAAGATCGAGTCCCTCGGAAGAGAGGCTACGAGATGATCGACAAGTGCGCGAAGTTCGAGGAGATGTGTGAGCGGAAGTCGGGCGCGGCAATGATCGCAACCGAACCGGCCTGTGGGGCGGCCATCCAGTCCGGAAGATGGAAGGCCCCGCCGTGCGGCTGCCGAATCAAACGTGGCGGATGCCGTCATGATCATGTTCACCGACCACGGCAACGGTCTGCCCGACCAACGGATGGAATTGATGGGTGACGACTAGGTCGAGGCCTGGATTCCCGGCATTATGACGCTGCTTCCGAGGCTGGTGGACGAACCTGGGCGACGTGGCCACCCTGCTGCAAGCGGTCAAAATGAATAGTGTCGATCCGCTCGCCTGGCTCTCCCAGACCTTGACCCGCATCGCGCAAGGCTGGCCCGCATCCGAAATCGACGCGCTCAAGCCTTGGAACTTCAAGCCAGACGCTATCGGCTAAGCGCTTACGTTGTACGGAAGCCTGCCAAAAGGTCCCGTTATCGCGAGCGCGCGCCGAGGGGCTCGAGACGGGAAGAGCGCCTACTGCGGGGTGTGCCTGGTCTTGCTGAGCAGAGCCCAAGTGGCGATCACGTTGGTCGTGGCGTAGCGGACCAACAGGCGCCTTGGTTCGAGATACAGCCGGTGCGCCCACTCGAGACCGGCCGACTGCATCCATTGCGGTGCCCGCCCGTGGGCGCCGGACAGAAAGTTGAACAACCCGCCGCTGGTCTTCATCACGCCAACATTGGTCAGCTCTTGTCGCCAGCGATGGCAGAACTCGAGCTCGCGCGGAAAACCCAACGCTACCCACAGTATATCTGGCCGCAAGACATTGATCTCCTGCACTGCCAGCAGCTCTTCATCCGTGGACGCAAAGTAGCCGTTCCTCCGTCCCACAATCCGAAGGCCGCGATAGCGGGCGCGGACATTGCCAACAGCGGATCGATTCTCATCTTCCGAAGCGCCGAGCATGTAAAAGCTCGCGCCTTCGGCGGCAGCGAGCTTCGCCACATCGTGGAACAGATCCGTGGTCGCGGAGCGATCTCGCAGGGCGCCGTTTCCCAGCAACCGGGAAGCGAAGACAAGCGGCTGGCCATCGGCGCTCAGAACATGCGTGCACGCAAGGAGCTGCTGTGTGCGATGACGGTTCCGGCCAACATAGAGGTCGGCCAACACCTGTCCGTTGACTGACGAACAGATACAGGGGGCGAGTCCGCTGCCTCTGGCCCTTAGGGCCATGTCAACCATGAGTCTTGCGGTCTCAACACGGCTGAGAGTGGCAATGCTCACGCCACCAATGATCTCCGTGGGTAGCGCCTGGGAGGCGGTGCGCCCACGCAGCTGCACTCCTGACGACATATTGACGTTGTCCGCACTCATCATCGAACCCCTTTGCCGGCTGGTGCGCGGCGCAGTTGGCCGAATTGTACCAGCGATTAGGGAGTGCGCGGAAACGCAGAAGGTCGATGGGTCTCAGTCAAAAGGGGGATCGTGCCCCGCCGAGTGGTGTAGCTCGGCGGTGACCAAGCCGCTCGCGAGCGCTCCCCTCAACGGCGCTGAAGCGAGCGAGCGGCGTAGCGGCGGTCATCGATGTTCTCCGGTAAGGGTCGGGTCGCTGACACGAACCTGATTCGAAGGAACCACCGATGGACCGACGACATGATGAACCTGCGCACTCTCGTGGAGAAGACCCCCGACGCCGATATCTTGCGCGAGATGACCCGCCTTGGCGAAGCTCGCTTCGGCGGGCGCAGGAAGCTCAGCTTTGCCGCTGAGCGGGTGATGGAGCTGGAGGTGGTCGCCGCCACCGGCGCCGGCTATGGCGAGAAGAGCGCGTTGCGGACCGCCCAGCGCAACGGTTATCGCGAGCGCGACTGGGAGACGCGGGCCGGAACGGTTGAGCTGCGCATCCCCAAGCTGAGGAAGGGCTCCTACTTCCCCAGCTTCCAGGAGCCGCGCCGCATGGCCGAGAAGGCGCTGAAGGCTGTCATCCAGGAGGCCTACGTCCAAGGTATTTCGACCCGCTCGGTCGACGACCTGGTTAAGGCGATGGGCATGAGCGGCGGCTGTGCGAAGAGATCGACGGCAAGGTGAAGGCCTTCCTCGAGCGGCCGATCGAAGGTGACTGGCCATATCTTTGGATCGATGCGACTTCTCAAGGTGCGCCGCGGCGGGCGCATCGTCTCAGTCGCCGTTATCATCGCCGTCGGCGTGAACACCGACGGCCGGCGCGAGGTGCTGGGCATGGAGATCGGCACCTCGGAGGCCGAGCCGATCTGGACGGAGTTCCTGCGCAAGCTTACCCGGCGTGGTCTGCGCGGCGTCAAGCTCGTCGTCTCCGATGGGGCATGAGGGCCTCAAGGCCGCGGTGACCAAGGTTCTCTCAGCCACTTGGCAGCGTTGCCGCGTGGGGCTGTTGAGAAAGTCCTTCCCCACAGGCTACCATGGCGAAGCGAAGAACTGGCATGGCCTTGCCCGGGTGGTTCGGCGGGGCCTAACCAACATGACGATCCAGGCCTACTCACGGCCGCGGCGGTGAACATCAAAGGGCTGGCGGCCGCTTTGTTGGCCCATTTGCTCGGGTTGGTGCTGCTGACGCTCAATATGGCGCCGATCGAGGAACCCTGAGACGGAATCCCCGAAGTTCTCACGGCAAGGACCTCGTTATCTCGCACCATGCATAGGGAAGTCGACTTTCTCAACAAGCGGGCGCGCTACATGACACTTGAGACCATCAGCCAGATGGGCTGATGATCCACTCATCAGCCTGCCAGCCGTGGCGCGCTGATCATTCCGGCCCTTGCCGGAGAGCACGGCGACCAATGCCGTCAGCTACACCACGTCAGTGGGCACGATCCAAAAGAAGTACGCACGACTAACCCGCATGGCCCAATAACGCTGCTGTCAGATCCATGCTAGCAGCGGGGCCACTGGTCTTAGACTCAGTTGTAGCGTGTGGTTGGCTATGAATCAGGTTCCCGTGCCAAGGGCCTTGAGGCTCGACAGCAAAGGTCAGAATGAGAAAGCCGTAATCCGCAAGCTTGTCACCGAACTGGATGCGGCAAGGATTTCATATTGCCATTGGAAGAGCAACTGCCGTCTTGAAGCGACCCTTGCCGGCGACGAAGACATTGACATTCTTGTGGACCGCCGACAGGCCGCGAATCTTCAAGGGGCGCTGAGCGTCTCGGGGTTCAAACTGGCGCAATCCGCTCTTGGAGCCGGCCACCCCAGCACATTTCACGCGATTGGCCTTGACGGTCACACGGGCGAGCTTGTCGACCTCCACGTCTGCCATGAAGTCTATAGCGGCGACAGCCTGGTGAAGAACTACCGCATGCCGATCGAGGGCGAGCTCCTTGCCAACACCCGTGAACTCTTGGGGGTGAAGGTGCCGGACGCGGCCTGCGAGTTGGTCTATTTTGTGCTGAGGGTCGCGCTGAAACATCTGAGTCCCATCGAATTACTCAAATCAAACCCTCATCGCAGCAAATACGCCGACGAACTTGCCTGGCTGCAACAGGCGGCCAGTCGAAGCATCGTGCAGCCCCCGGCCTTTTGCGACAGGCTGTTTCCCGTTATCGGTCCTGGCCTCTTTTCCGATCTCGTCAATGCTGTCGCCAGACAGGATGCAATTTTCCTCCGTATTCGGCTTGGCTGGAAGGTTGCATGGCGGCTGCGCGGTATGCGGCGGCTTTCAGCATTTGCCGCTGCTGCCTCGCGGCTCTGGCGCTTTGGCGATTTCGTCAGGGGCAGGCTGAGTGGCGCGAAGAGTTTGCACCTCGTGAGCGGCGGCGCCATTGTGGCATTGGTAGGCCCCAAGGCGACTGGCAAATCAACGACTGCGAATGAACTCGCCCGCTGCCTCGGCCGGCACCTAAACGTTTGCCGCATCCACGCTGGAAAACCGCCGCCAACGTTGATTTCCTGGATTCCGAGCTGGTTCGTTCCCCTGGCCCGTCGCCTCCTGCCGCATGAACGGATGGCGGTCTACGGAGACGCCGCGCGCCGCGAGCGTCGCGATTTCTCCCTCTTCCATGTCGCACGGATGGCATTGATCGCGCACGACCGCCGCCGTCTGCTGCAGCGCGCCCTGCGCAAAGCGGCAGCGGGCGCAATTGTCATATCTGACCGATATCCCTCGTTGCAGCCCGGCACCATCGACAGCAGCAGCTTCGACAGTCTGGCCCTTGCCGGTTGCAATTCATGGCTGAAGCGCAAGTTGATGCAATACGAACGCTACTGCTACTCCGCGATACCCCGTCCCAATCTCGTAATAAAACTCACAGCGCCGATCGCTATCGCCATCGCGCGCGATGCCACACGCGACAAGGCAGGAGGACCGGACGAGGCCGCGGTACGGCGGCATTGGGAACTCGAACGTAAGACGGATTTCGGATCGACGCCTGTCGTCACCATCGACACAACCGCACCTCTGGAAGAGACGGCCAGACAGGCGGTCAATGCGGTTTGGGCGGTCTTGTGAAAAAGGGGGGTTGGATCCTTGGTGCACGATCTGCGGTATAGCAACACACAGGACCCAATGCTCTGTCTGCGGCACCTCGATTCCGCCTTGCACGTGCTCTCTGGCGGCCAGTTTGGCATGCTCCAAATGAGCCCCAAAGGCATGGAGAACGGCCACAAAATCCTTGAGCGTTATGCGGTATTCCCCGGGTTCGATGATCCCCGTGTGCTTATCCCGCTCACCGGTGGTACTAAGGCCCGCACTGCGGTCCTTGCGCAGTATGGGACGGGAGCGGGTTCGCGCGTTTCGCGCCTGGCCGCCCAGCTGTTGTCATTCGAAAGCCGTCTCGGTCTGCCGCTGTTGTCCTGGGGCAATCGCGTCTCCGTCGTCACAGATTCGCTTGGAGCCAAAGACACGCCGGTCCACGGCTTTCTTGCGGATGTGCTCGGAACGGGGGACTTCGTGATGAGTCTTAGGCTTGCCCCGGGCCGGCCCAATAGCAAGCCCGTCATTCAAGCTGTATCACCGCGAGGCCAGGTTCTGGCCTATGCGAAATTCGGCTGGGATGAGTTGACTCGCCGCCTGGTGCGCCATGAAGCGCAATTTCTCAGAGAACTCGCTCCGCTCTGCCGCCAGAGCGCCGTGGCCATTCCGACGGTGCTCGGTAGCGGACCCTGGCGCGGTTTTGAGGCGCTGATCGTCCACCAGCTTCCCGGCCCCGGGCGGTCCCCCATTGTGCACACGATGTTGCCGGCCGCTGCCGCCATCGCCAGCCTCGCGCCGTCACCACCCAAAGCCCTGGCTGAGACCCGCTTCTGGCAGGAGATTCGCACATTGGCCAGCCAATCAAGTCCTCTGCTGTGTGCCAGTGTCGCCGCCGCTGTCGAACACGGTTGGAAGACAGTGGAAGCGCGCTGGGGCGGGATCGTCTTCCCGCTTGGTGTAAGCCATGGTGACTGGATCCCGCCGAATATCCAGGTTCTTAGAGGTGGCCGTTTCAACGTGTGGGACTGGGAGGATGGCAAAATCGGAGTTCCACTCGGCCTCGACATCATGCAGTTCGTGGTGTTCATTGAAATGCGCCGTTTGACCAAGCTGCCGCTGATGCCGCGCGTCGTCCACGTGGGCCGCGATGCCTTGCAAAGCACGGGCTTCGATCCGGACAATGCGCAGCCGCTCGCAGCGATCAGTCTGCTGCGCTCACTTTTGTGGTTTGTTGAGTCCAGGCTTGCCGGCCGTGAAGAGAGCAACTGCAATGATTTCGCGACCGCCCTCGCGGCCTGCCTTCATTTTGGCATGGCCGGAGGCGCCTTTGAAACGAGATCTTCAGACAACGATCACGACAGGGAAGAACGAAAGATTCAAGCATCATGATCGATGAGAACTCGATCGCCGAAACAAGTCGCGAAGCCTCATTCAGCGATCTCTTGGCCATTTTGCGCAAGCGCACTCGGACCATCATCACTACCATGCTCGTCGTCACCATGGCATCTACCGCCTTTGCCATCTGGCGCGGGCCCAGCTACACGGCGACGGTGCTGGTCGTCGTCGACCCAAATAAGAGCCTCACCGGCGCCCCTGTTGAGACACAGAGTCCCACCACGGATCCCTCACTCATGCAGACCCAGGTCAACACTCTGCTAGGTAATCCTCTTGCCAACCAGACGATCGATGCACTGGATCTCCTCAATGATCCAGAATTCCAGATCAGCGCACGTGGCCGGTTCCTTGCGCGGTTCTCAAGCAAAGGCCAGGATGCAAACGCCACCGAAGAGTTGCGCGGATATGCACTTTACATATTTGGGCGGAACCTCGCCGTCACCAATCCCCCGGACTCACGCGTAATTCAAATTTCGTTCACTTCCATCGATTCCGGCAAGGCGGCAGCAATTGCAAATCGGCTGGCCAACTTCTACGTGGCCAATCTTCTCGACCGCAAAAATGCCAACGTCAATGCTTGGCGCGCACGCGCCCTCAAGTCGCTCGATGCCCAGAAGCGCCAAGTGATAGAAGCCGAAGGCAGGGTCGCTGACCTGCGTGCGAAGGGCCAGATATTGACAAGCAGCAATGTCACGCTTGCAAATTCCGATATGCAAGAAATAAACAAGCTGCTGATCGAGTCGATGGCTGATGAAGCCAATCTCCGATCGAAACTATCCGCCATCGATCAGATCAAGCTGTCCGGCGGTCCTACCAATGCGATCAATGAGGTTCTCGCCTCCCAAGCCGTGTCGCAATTGCGCACGCTGGAACTGGATCTGATGCGCCAGATTGCCGAGAATTCAGCGATCTACAACGACCACAATCCGCGTACCGCAATCCTGAACGGCCACCTTGCCGACGTCAGGCAGCGCATTTCCCAAGAGATTGACCGCATCGTCACCGGCGTTCGCAACGAACTCGCCGCGGTCACAGCGCGGTCGGCAGCGTTCGAACAGCAGTTAAAGGGAGCCGCAGACCAAAACGGACGCGCCGAGGTCTACTCCGTGCAATTGCAGGTGGCTGAGCGCGAGGCCGTAGCAAGGCGCTCAGTCTATGAGGATCTGCTGCGTTCCGAACAACAAGCCGACGCTGCGCTCGGTTCTGCGGACGCCGGCGCTTGGGTCATGTCGCCGGCCGAGATTCCTATCAAGCCATCGAGCCTCAGTGTCTTCATCATCGCCGCAGTTGCTGCGGTGCTATCAACCCTGCTCGGGGCCGCGATCGCACTTGCGCGCGAATCCTTGGACAAGCGGCTCGTCGGTTCACGCGAGGTCGAGGAAGCGCTAGGGGTGCCCTGCCTGGCTCTGTTGCCCAAGCCTGATCCCGTCGCCGGTCAGATCCGCCACCGCTCGGCCGTCGGCCGGAAGGCGAACTCCCTCTATGCCCACGCGGTTGGCGCTCTGGAGGCGCGACTGGCCGCTGCCTCACCGCGGGCCAGGACCATTGTGATCACCTCACCCCTGCCGAGCCGCGAAAAGGCGCAGCTCGCTGTCGATCTCGCAGTTTATTCCGCCCAGGCCGGCAAGCGCACGGTACTGGTGAATTTCGACAAGTACCAACCGATACTGATGCGAGATTTTGGCCTGCAAGTGCCGGCCGAAGCAACCAAGCTGTTGACCTCAAATCTGAGTTCCGACACCTCGATCGACCGGGCGCTGATCCTCGATCAGACAACGGGACTCGACATCTTGCCCCTCGACGGCGAGCCCCAAAGTGACGCCCATGTTTCTGCCCCCCAAAACAACATCGTGATACTGATCAAGATGCTGGCCAAGCGCTACAAGTATATCATCGTCAATGCGCCGCCGTTGCTGGGGGTATGCGACTGCCACGCCCTCGCAAGCCATGGCGATTGCGTCCTCATCGCCCTGGAATGGGGCAGGACCGAGCGCTCCGACGCCGAGGCTGGTGCCAGAGTGTTGCGGCGGCTGACCACCCGTTTCGTCTTTGCCGTCATGACCGGCGTCGAAATGCGGGGGCAACTACTCCAGTCGTCAGGCCTGCTCACGCCAAAGCGTTTCCGGAGACTCTATGAGGGATGAAGACCAAGGTGCCCCGCCATCCAACCGGCGGCGCCTCCTCCTTGCCGGTCTTGCTGGAGCAGGTGCTGCGCTGCCGGCGGGGGTGAGTGCCAATGCGTCCGACGCCGTCGCGGAATTCAGTCTTGCGGCACCGGGAAGTGTTAAGCGCCGCATTGAAGATAAACTGCGGGAATTGCCGTCGCTTGACGATTTCGGTGCACGCGGCGATGGCGTCACCGACGACTCTGAGGCTCTGCAGACAGCACTTGACTGGGCAGGGCAAAGGCCCGGCACGCGGCTGCGTGTACCGCCTCGCGTGTTCGGCCTCGCCCGCCCAATCGCCGTTCCGCAGTCGATCGAGCTTGCTGGCGAAGTGCCGGGTGACGGCAATTCTCCGCTGAGCGGTTTTCGGGCCCTGAAGGGATTTGAGACGCCATATGTCCTACACTATTCAAGCGTTGAAGGTGTGGCTCCGCTGCCGCTTGCCGCATTGCTGGTCAGCCGTGAATGGGTGGAGGGGAAAGATTTTGCAAGGCGCCTTCACATGCGCGACTTGTACTTCGACGTCGATGCCATAACAGCGCGCGGCGGTGTTCCAGTCCACGGGCTTATGCTCGCCAATCAACAGCTCGACATTCATAACGTTTGGATCCGGAGCGCCACCGGCTTTGGCTTGTGGATCAATACCCAGCGCCCCGACGGTACCTTCATGGCTGCGCTCGTCGACAACCTACTCCGTCGCGTATGGGTCAGGGGCGCGGGGGTAGGCGGAGCCAGTTTCAAAGGGCCACGTGGCGAGATGAATTTCGGCGGCATCCTAGTCGGCGCTTTGCCGGGAGCCCGAGACCCCAGAGGCGCAGCTGAGCCCCCATTGGCGACGGACGGCATTTTGGACTATTGCACCGTCGCCGTCGGCCCCGAAGCACTTCTGGGTTGCCGTGGCAACGGCATTCACATCACCCAATCCGCAGGATGGCGCGCCACCGGTTGCCACCTAAACGGCGCGGGGCGTAATGGCATGGTCTTCGAGCGTGCCTTCCAGACGGAAATTTCCGGTTGCTACATTGATGGTTGGGGCGTCGGCGCGGGAGAGCGCGAAGGGGTTCTCTCAGCTATATCGTGCAACTCCGTCGTCGCGCTCGGCGACGGCGCCGATGGCTCGCTCATTATCTCATCCAATCGTATCGCCTGCCGCTCTGTGGCGGCCACTGCCGGAAATGATTATGTGGCATTCAGCCTGCGGGCCGGATCTGTGCCCACTGCGCGCGCCGTCGTCATCGGCAACACGATCGTCAGGCGGGGCGATGCCACCCATGCCTTTTCCACATTCGATTTCGGAAAGGCGGGGGGCGGCGAAATTGAAGCGCTAGTCATTGGAAACTCCGCCACGGGAACCGCTACTCACTTCTTGCGGCCTTGGGACGAAACAGCGGTCCGGCCCCGCTTCACCGGCAACAGTTTTCAGTTTGCAAACGCTCCACCGTCCCAGGGTTGGCACCCTGTGGGCCTGCGCATCGACAACGATGCACCTACTCCTGGTGCCGCGGCGGCGTGGTTCTGTGTAATGCGCGGAAGCCCAGGCAACTGGCGGAGTTGCGGAAGGATCGACTCCTGAACATGTCGATGAGTGCTGCTCCATCGCGCCTTGTTGCCGCCAGCCGCAGGCGGGAGAAGGGCTATGCTCAGTTTACCGAAGCAGCTTTTTCGATTCTTCTGCTTGGGCTACCCATTTGGTGGGCCTTGGGGATCGGCTTCGTGATGCCGATGTTACTCGCCCTCGTCTTGTTGATCATGCGCCCTTCGGCAAACCTGCATTTCACTTTGGGGGACTGTCTGCTCGCCTTCATCATCGTTGCGCTCACCGGATCCGCATTCGTCAACGGCCTCATCATCGCGCAGAAACCGCTGAGATTCGCCGCGGCCATCTACAATGTGGCAATCTGGGCGAGCGCCCTCATCATCGTCCAGCAGTTTCGCGCCCTCCTCCAAGATGCCGGCGATAGGCGCCGCCGAATTCTTCATTATGCCTCCTGGAGCTTTGTAGTTCTCATCTCCCTGACCTGGGGCGCCTTCGTGTTCGCCTATGCAGTCGGGCAATTCGACTTACAATTCCCAAGTCTCTTTGGCGCCATCGCCGGTAACAGGATTCCAGATTCGGCCCCTCTCATCCGCCAGTCCACAACAATCACCCTCACTATTGCCGACTGGGGCTTGCATGAAACTCCGATGCCACGCATCGGCGTCTATGGCCCCTATCCAAACGCCACTGCCATCATCATCGCCATCCTCGGTGTCCTGGCGCTTCTGCACCTGCATAACCGTGGAGGCCGGCGAGCCCTGTTCGCGCCATTGCTTGAGGGCCTCATCACGGCAACACTCGCCATTTCGTTAAGCCGTTCAGTTCTTGCAGGCTGGTTGGCGGGGCTCGTGGTGGCGGGAATAGCTTTCGGTTCGCCATGTCAACGCTTGGCAAGTTTTGCGGCGGTTGCCGCGGTCCTTCTCCTGCCGCTACTCGCGGACTTATCGTCGCTTACGACATACCGGCAATACAGCACCGACAGCCGCACTGATAACTACCTCCGAGCCGTCGTCGAAACGCTCGACAACAACCCCGTCTTCGGCCTCGGCATCAAGCCGCGCGAAGAAATCAGCCATATTGCGGTGGGTTCGCACTCGACTTTCATCTCCGCCTTTACAAAGGGAGGCGTTCTCGGTCTGTCGCTGGTGGCGGCCTACCTGCTGGTTCTTCCGGCCATACGCTGGCTCGGTCTCGCGGCGGCCGCCAAGCGGCTGCCAGTCGCTGCCAGAACGCAGCTCCGACTGTTGTTGACGCTTCAGATCACTTTGTGGGCGTGGCTCGTGTTCGAGGATATTGACGCGCCCGCGATCGCCTCCACACTGATCTTCCTCTTCATCGCCTACAGCGAGTTTCTCGCAGCCAGCTTGCAATCCGCCCGGAGGGTGGCGCTGCAGTGCCCGATTCGGCAGAGTCTCCGGTCATGACCTTCTTGCCGTCGGCGTGGCTAGAGACCGCCGATGCCGGCGCCGCTTCGCGCCGCAAGCTGAGTGGGCGCATTCTGCGGGTATTTTTCGTGCGCAGCGCCGGCGTTGCTGCCCTGTTCGCGCTCGAAATCGTTTTGGCCAGGTCACTTGGCGCAGCGGATTATGGAGCGTTCAATGTCTCCTTGGCGACCGCCACAGTCGCGGCGCGGTTTGCTTCGATGGGCTGGCTCAACGCTTCGACGCGGTTGCTGAGCGCTTACACCAACGCGCAACAATTCGGCCTCATCAAGGGGGTGCTGCTGCAGGCTTATGCGACGACTATCGCCGGGCTCGTCGTATTCCTCGGAGCGCTGGGGTTCGCACGCTTCATATGGCCAGGTATCGCGGGCAACATAGTTCCGGCCTATATGGCATTACTTGCCACAGCAGTGACACTGCTTGAACTGCATCGTTACTTATTGCGCGGCTTCCACGCGGGCGACCTCGGTGAAGCTTTGCCTACCTTGATGTTGCCAGTGGGCGTCATTGGCTTGGTGTTGGCACTGGGGCTCCACGATCCAGATCGTGCGGTGGTCTATTACGGCGCCAGCTGCGTTCCGCTCCTTGCGATTTCAGCGGTTGCAGTCGCGAAATTTACGCCGCCCGCTACCTGGAAGACAGCAGCTGAGTGGCGCGTGGGCGAATGGGCTTTTGCAGCCGCCGCCATGCTGGTCGGCAGTCTTAGTGACGAGCTCATATCACGCACCGCCGTGCTGATCTTGGGCTTTACCGGCGACAACCATGGTGCGGGACTTTATCAAGCTGCGTCGCGGCTCGCGCTGATGAACGTCTTCATCCTGCGGATCATTACGCCGGTTGCCGCGCCGTGGATTAGCGTGATGTACAACAATGGCCGCCTCGAGGAACTGAGGAAGTCATATCTGCGCCTTTGCCTGTTGTCGCTGGCTGGTGCACTGCCGCTTGCCGTAGCGTTCTGGGCGGCGCCAAGTCTTGTGCTCGGCTGGTTCGGCAACGAGTTTGTTGGAGCGGCCGCTATCCTCCGTCTCCTTGGCCTCGGCTATCTGATCTCTGCCGCCGCAGGCCCTTGCGCCACGGCACTGATGATGGTTGACAAGGAGCGGACCTACAGCAAGCTGGCGCTGGGCTTCGCGGCATTCAATTTCGTAGCAACCTTCATCCTTTCGGCACTTTACGGTGCCGATGGCGCCGCCATTGCGACCGCAGCTACGCTAATCGCTGCCAACATCACGTATTTCATATGTTTCTGGCGAACGATCAAACCGTGAGCACTTGGTCGCGTCCCGTACGGCGCCGTCCTCGTTTGATCGTGAAGGAAAACAACACCAGCAAGTCGGAATTGGTGCAGCCGCGCATTGCAATCGCTCTTGACGATCAGTCCGGTGTACGCCAGAGGCAGCGCCCCGCAGGAACTCTTGCTGGGCCAAAGCTTCTCGCAGCCTCTACAATCGTGACGCCAGCAATCCCGTTGCGAAAATCCGCATCGCTCAGGACGACCGAATGGGTCACCCCGTCACCCGCATGCCTTATCTGAGCGCCAAAGGATGGTACACAGGTGCAGGCTATTGCGAAGCGAGCCTACGCCAGCCGGTGCCGGACTCCCTACGACGTCATCCTGCGGTTTTCCATTATTGATGTAATTTGGAAATTGAGAGAGGAAATCATGCGAGCATCCGGCTCGTCCATATAGGCGGGGTAGCGGAGTAGCGGATCTACAAGAGGCCGGAATTCCCGAACCAGCTCAACGGCACCTGCCAGCGCAGCCAAGCGTGGCAGGTGCGCCGAACGTCCGCGAAGTGAATGACGTGCGCGACACGCTTTCGCCGTTGTCACCGTCTCGTGGTAGCAATACATCACCAAGGAGGGCGCAAGCCGCCGCCAATCCTGCTGCAACAACTCATGCCAGTTGAAAAAGGTCCTGATGGTCGTAATCGCCGAAACGAGACAGTCGCGGGCGAGCGCACGGCGATCAATGATGATGATTCCTCTCCGAACGTCGCGCCGTCACCCGCACCCTTGTTCGGCGGGTTGTCCACTGGCGATAACAGAATATGTCGTCGTGGTCAGACTCCAAACAACTTCCGAATCACTCAATCGTATGCACGATTGGGGGACGGGCCGCGGACCGGCTCAGTAGGCGGAATCTGATTCGAACACCTCACGGACGGTCTGAAGGAAGATCAGGCAATCGACTGGCAAACTGGCGTTCTCGATATACTCCAAATCAATGTCCACACGCCGCTGCATGTCCTGTATTCGCGGGGTGCCTCCGCGCGCGCCGCTGATTTGCGCAAGCCCAGTTAGGCCTGGGCGAACTTCAAATCTCCGCACATAATGTGGGATGCGCACCATGTAGAATCGGTCATGCTCAATGGCATGTGGCCGCGGGCCGATGAGTGACATCTCACCACGCACCACGTTGAAGAGCTGTGGAAGCTCATCGAGGCTCGTCGCCCGGAGGAACCGGCCCAATGGGGTGACTCGTGCATCCTCCCGGATCGCTTGCTCGACCGTTCCCGCTCGCGGCTCCGCCCAATACATCGTACGGAACTTGAGGAGCATGAATGGCTTCATGCCTATTCCGCCCCGCCGTTGCCGGAAAAGGATCGGTCCAGGAGATGTTATTGAAATACCGACGGCTATGAGCCCTATCAACGGGATCAGGGCAACCAACAAGAGTACAGCTACTAACGTATCCAGCGAGCGTCTGAACCGGCTGTTCAGATAACTGCGGGATAGATCGCTAATAACCCGACCAGTAGAATGCTCTAGCGCACCCATGTCGACCCCTACGAACGACATGCTTCCCTAAACACACCGTCTGGTGATTATCACTGCGCCGTAGGCTTTTTTTTTACTCAGCATCGCCGAGATAACTAGCGCACCACCGTGCGTCCAGATACTGCGCCTCCGGAAAGAGTGCAAATAATTTTACAAAATTTGGATTAAAGAGTCTAGCGAAATTAACGCTCGCAACGCGACTGACGTTAGCCTGCCGATGCGAAAAATGAGCCGGACGATATTGTAGTCGCGGCGCCGTTCTTCAAGTCGACGCGCGCCTGGGCGAGCGAGGTGAATAGGGTCTCGTTCAGGAACTCGTTTTGCGTGCAGGGCGAACTGGCCACCTTCGAGCGTTCGAGCGTGGTGGCGAGCGAGACCTTGACGCCAAACTCGTAAGGGGCATGCGCCTTGCCCTTGCCGATGCACTCGACCTCGGGCGCATGCAGGCTCCAGATCTTGCGGCCGCGGTGGCGTGGCCGTTGCTCCAGCATCGCCGAAGCCTGGTAGAGGGGCCATTTGAAGATCGCGGCCAACTCCGCGTCGCCGGCGACGTGGCGAGCGATGTCGCGAATGGTCCGGCCGAGATAGGTCTTGAGCTTGCGCAGCGCCCTATTGGCCCGCTTAAACTGCTTGGCGTGCGCATAACGCTGGTGCTTGATCAGCGCCAGCTTGCCGACCCGCACATAGGTCTGGCGCAAATCCACACCCACCTGCTTGGCCAGCCGCACCAGCCGCTCGCGCGCCCGATGAATGAGCTTGGCGTCGGTCGAACATCACGTTCTTCGGCTGCACTGTCGTGTCGACGATCACCCGGCGCGTGTCGGCCGGCTGCATCGCCCCGCTCTTGATCGCAACCGCGAGACTTTCCTGCAGCTGACCTGCCACTGAACTGTCATCCAGCTGCGATTAGAGCCTCGACCGTTTTTGTTACGCCTTTGACCTGCCGCTGAGAATTTCCTCCATCTGAGATTAGAGTCCGGCCCTTGATCGAAGGACGGACTGATGAAGAGAAAGCGGTTCACGGAAGAGATGGGGTATTCGGTTCGGCTCCCTGGACGTCTGGCCCCTTTCGGATCATGACGTTTGTCTGATGCTCAGAGCCGACCTGGCAAGAGGAGATTGGCATGAGCGTTTATGCAGGACTGGATACTTCACTCGACGCGGTAGCTATTTGCGTTATCGCCGAGACCGGCGAGATGCTGTGGCAGGGGAAGGTGCTCGGTGACCCGGATGCTGTGACGGCTGCACTTCAGCGATGGCGGGACGATCTAGTTCGCGTTGGCTTAGAAGCCGGTGCGACATCGGAGTGGATCGGCGGACACCTGGTCGACGAGGGCTTCGCTGTCGTGTGTCTCGAGAGTCGACATGTCAAAGCGGCTCTGGGCGCGATGACGGTGAAGACGGACCGGAATGACGCGCAGGGAATTGCACAGATTGTGCGCACAGGTTGGTTCAAGGCAGTTCATCTGAAGTCCGCTGCCGGCCAGAGGCTGCGCACGCTCACCGCCGCGCGCAAGGCTGCCGTCAGGGCTGTCACTGCCAACGAGCAGGTCATCCGAGGCTTGTTGCGTCCCCTTGGGCTAAAGATTGGCGCCGTCACGCGCGTTCGTTTCGAGGCAAGGGTTCGACAGCTGGTCGGAGCGGATCGGCTGTTGCTGGGTATCTTTGAACCGCTCTTGCGGATGCACAGGTGTCTGCGCGAGAATCTGGCGGATCTGCACCGGTTCATCCTGAGAGCGGTTCGAGTGGATCCCATCTGCCGTCGCCTCATGACCATGCCTGGCATAGGACCCGTCACCGCGCTCACCTACAAGGCAACGATCGATGATCCCAAGCGCTTCCGCCGATCCAGGTCGGTCGGTGCGTATCTCGGCCTCACACCACGAAGATACCAGTCAGGAGAAGTCGACAGGGTCGGTCGCATCACAAAAGTGGGTGACAGTGAGACGCGAACGGCCTTGTTCGAGGCGGCCAACGTCATCCTGCGCCCGAAGACCCGATGGTCGAGCATGAAGGCTTGGGCAATGAAGATTGCCAATCGACAGGGTGTTCGACGTGCGAAGGTCGCCCTGGCCAGACGAATGGCAGTCACCCTTCACCGCATGTGGGTTGACGAACAGGATTTCCGTTGGTCAGCAGCTTAGGCTGAACTGTCCACGGAATAGCGAGCGCTCGATGCAGGGCGCGGTCCGGACGAGTTCGCATGATCTGTCGTTGCCGGTTCCCGAGCACGCTGAAGAGCTTTGAACCGATCGGACCCACGGACACCATCATGCCGGCGGCTGCGTGCCGACCGCGAACAGAAGCAAAGAACCTGCATCGAACGTCACATCTTGACTGGGGGACACCGAATACAGAAGCAGATCATTGCGGTTCTGCGCGAGCACGAGGCGGGAGCGAAGGCGGGCGATTTGGCTCGCAAGCACGGGGTCTCGGAGGCGACGCTGTATAATTGGAAGGCAAAGTATGGCGGGATGGACGTTGTCCGACGCCAAGCGCCTGAAGGCCTTGGAAGATGAGAATGCCAAGCTGAAGAAGCTGCTCGCAGACCAGATGCTCGAAGCCTCGGCGCTGCGTGAGCTTCTGTCAAAAAAATGGTAGGGCCCGCCGCCAAGCGCGAAGCCGTTGCGCATCTGCAGGCCGTCATGGGCCTGTCGGAGCGTCGGGCCTGTTCCTTTGTGGGCGCTGATCGCAAGATGATCCGCTACCAATCCCGGCGTCCGCCCGAGACGGAGCTGCGTGGTCGGCTGCGTGACCTCGCCAACGAGCGCCGACGCTTCGGCTACCGGCGGCTGTTCATCCTGCTCAGGCGCGAGGGCGAGGCATCTGGGGTCAACCGCATCTATCGGCTCTACCGCGAGGAGGGCCTGACGGTGCGCAAGCGCCGGGCAAGGCGGCGAGCGGTCGGCACGCGGTCGCCGATCCTGGTCGAGGCAAAGCCGAACGCGCGCTGGTCGCTGGATTTCGTCCATGACCAGTTCGCCTGCGGCCGGCGGTTCCGGGTGCTCAACATCGTCGACGACGTGACGCGCGAATGCCTGGCGGCGATCCCGGACACGTCGATTTCCGGCCGCCGGGTGGCGCGTGAACTGACGGAACTGATCGCCCACCGCGGCAAGCCCGGCATGATCGTATCCGACCACGGCACCGAGTTCACCTCGAACGCCATTCTCGCCTGGGCGAAGGATCATCGGGTGGAATGGCACTACATCGCGCCGGGCAAGCCGATGCAGAACGGCTATGTCGAGTCATTCAATGGACGGATGCGCGATGAGCTCCTGAACGAGAGCCTTTTCTTCGGCCTGGATCACGCCCGCAGTGCCATCGCCGAATGGAGGGAGGACTTCAACACCGCCAGGCCACATTCCTCGCTCGGATACCAGACCCCGGCAGCCTATGCCGAGGTCATCACCGCAACCGGCTCCGACGCTGCGCTAGTCGAAGGCTCCGCGCCTCCGCCGGTTGCTCAACCCGCGCCACAAGGCGTAACAAAAACGGTCGAGGCTCTAATCGCAGCTGGATGACAGTTCAGTGGCAGGTCAGACCCCTCATGAATTGAAGGACATCGGTCATCCCGGGGTCCCCATACCCAAGCGGAAGAATCGTAACACCGTGCCGATTCTTCTGCTCACCGCCCGTGACACGTCCCTGCAAAACGTCGAAGGGCTCGATAAGCCGACCGACTATCTGGTGAAACCGTTCGACCTCGACGAATTGCTGGCACGTTTGCGCGCCCTCAAGCGCCGGCGGGAGGGCCGCACCGAGATCATCCTGAAAAGCGGCGCTATCGAAATGGATCCGGCGGCAATGGTAGGCGCGGCGCCGAGGGCCAGATCGCGATGACCGCCAAGGAATTCCGGCTGCTCGTCCTGCCGGGGCCTTCGAAGAGATGCGGCCGTGGGTCGAGAGCGATGATGGAGCTCTCCCGCATCCATGGCGCGATCATCTGCAGGCCGATCGGCAGGCCCGAGGAATCGCGCCCGCAAGGGACCGTCGCGGCCGCCAGGCCGCACAGATTGACCGGCCAGGTGAAGGGCGACCAGCCCAGATGCGCGTCGACGGGAAAGAGGGCGTCAAATGGCTTGTCCCCGTTAGCCCGCAGCTGTCTTTTTCGTCTGGCCTTGTTGAAACATCCCCGCCGCTTGCCAATGATACGGATCGAAGGAGCGGCGCCCTTCGCGTCGTCGCCTGGCCGGTGGGCTGTAATGTCCTGAGTTCGATCGTTGAGGAACAGCATTAGCAACTGCGATCGCTGACACGTCGCGGCAGATCTCAAAGCCCGCGCCGCGACAGACCACAAAGATTGACGACGATGTCGTCGGGCTTCAGCATGGTCCTGCTGGCACCGGCTTTTTGGCGCGCTGACGAGCGTCACGTACCGTCGACGCCAACGGATCGGGACGTTTCCGTTGCTGCCAAGAGACGTGCCTTCGGCCAGTCGAAACACCGTCCGTTCATCGCGCACCCCCCTGCTGGGCCAACTTTCATGCCAGGAACCATTCCGTCCCGGGTGAGTTCGGCGTGTAGGCACATGTTCCGAAAGCCCTGAACATGACAGAACTTGATCGATCAAGGCAGAAGGTTACTGCCGAAATCGTGCGGCGTTGGATGGGCACGGAAGTCCTGCGCCGGCACTTGCGCCAGCTCCTAAACTGGCGGTTAGAACCTGATCTGCCGCCCAACGTTGCCACATTGGTTGATGAACTTGACCGCACGGGACCCGATGCCAAGCGGGACGGCACACAATCACAGCGCTAAACACTCTGCCCCCCGATGACGCAGCGATACGACATGGAAAAAACGCCTGAAGGGACGTGGGACGTCATCGACATTTTCACCGGCATGCCCGTTGTCGAGGTGGGTGTTCCCTTGATCGACATGCCTATCCATGAGGCCGATGATCTGGTTGATCTTCTCAACTTTCGCGACAGGGAGCGGCGGGGAGACAGGTAAGGGCCACCGAAGTCTGCCGTATTGGCCCCAGCGGCCACCCTTTTCCTTTAAACGGCGTGCGCCTCGCGCGAACGATGTTGTCATCGAAATCCTATACTGCGGCGTTTGGCATTCCGACCTCTACGACTGGGGCTGGACCAACTATCCCATTGTCGTTGGACACGAGATTGTTGGCCGCGTCGTCAAGGTCGGCCCTGACGTGACCCGCCACAAAATTGGCGATCACGTTGCCGTCGGCACCATGGTCGACAGCTGCCAACATTGCGACCAGTGCCGAAAAGGCGAGGAGCAGCTCTGTCGTGAGGGAAACACCCAAACCTTCGCCGGAAGCGACCGGATCACCGGCGAGCCGACTTGGGGCGGCTATTCGAAGCACATCGTCGTGCGTGAGGAGTTCGTGCTTCAGGTTCCCGATGGCCTCGACTTGGCCAAGGCCGGGCCCCTTCTCTGGCGGGTGCCACGACCTATTCGCCGCTGCGGACCTGGAATATCGGCCCAGGTAGCCGCGTCGGCGTGAAAGCCAGCCGGGTCAGAGTAATCGTCTATTGCCGCCCCGCTAGGAAAAAAGACCGGCGCCCTCGCTGGGAGGTTGCCCGAATGGCGCCGGCCAGACGGTCCTTTTCAGGTCCGCCGCTCTCCAAACATAGCTGAGTCTTTCCGTGGCGTCAGGTGGTGGCGGATTACGCTTTGGCTTTCCGCTTCGCAAGTGCCTTCTTGGCTGGTGCGACGGGTTCAGCCTTGCGGCCAAGCCCGATGGACTTCGCAAGTTGCGAGCGCTGAGCGGCGTAATTGGGAGCTGTCATAGGGTAGTCGTGCGGCAAGTTCCATTTGGCGCGATAGGCGTCCGGTGTCAGCCCGAAGTCCGTGCTAAGATGCCGCTTCAGTGATTTGAACTTCTTGCCGTCTTCGAGGCAGATAATGAAGTCCGGCGTCACCGACCTCTTAGGGTTGACCGCGGGAGTTTGCGGTTCAGCGACAGGCGCGATCGGCGTGCCAAGTCCGGACAACGAAGCGTGAACCGATGCTATCACCTCCGGCAAGCCAGACACCGGCAACGGGTTATTGCTGACATATGCTGAGACAATGTCGGCGGTTAACTCAGCAAGTTCGGCAGCGCGGGTATCGGCGTGGTTGGTCACGGGTTGATCCTTTTGTCTGATTTATCGCTTCTCTATTGGCTGATGATCAACGACGCAACCGAGTCCACGGGATTTAACCGCTAAAACAACAACTGGGCGAAACGTCTATTGATACCAACCAGATGCAACCTGGCATATGGAGTTTACTGAAACCCTCCAGGCAAACTGGCCAGGCTGAACCGAAGGGAAGACCTTACCCATCTTCTCGGCACACGCATGGTCCACTTTTCCTCCATTTCTCTTTTACTCGACAAGCTGCTAAAGGCTTCATTCGATGGGCCTTCAGATCCGCTAGCTGGGTCGATTTGAGCCGAGCGTAGCCGCGATCATTTTATGCCCATCCGAAGCTCGGTGATCCGCGGCCTGTTGGCCGAGTTCGGCATCGATATTCCCGAAGTTTTGAGCGGGGCGCTTAAGCTGGCGCGCCGGAGATAGCCGAGAGGATCGGGATAGGTGCTCCAGTAAATCCGTCCGAATGTCTCGCCCGGCGGTATGGTCTCGATTTAGAGCTTTGCACGCCCGAAATCGGGTGGAGGTGGAACGCCGGGCATTCAGTCGAAATCGCCCCTGGCCATGCCTTCCGCGGCGGCCAAAACCGAGGCGTCATCGCCTTGTTGAAGGGCTCGAAGGCCGGGCCGCCCATCGAGGGCGCCATGGCGCGACACCAGAAACCGATGGACCGCCCAGGCACTGTTGCCCAACATTGCATGCAGCGCCGGCAATGGCCCGAACGGTCGGCCGTCCTTGTCGAGTTGCCAGACGGGAAAGCGGAAACCGCGTTTGGCGCCATCGATCCCGAGCACCTGTCCGCTTTGCCGCCTGGCGTTGACCGTCACCCGCGACGTGCCGAGCAGTTCGGCGAAGGCATCCGCGCTCAGCATGTCCTCGCCGGCGACAATTTCGGCGACGCGCTTGCCGCCACGCGCGCGCGCTCCGGCAAGCGCCGCCTCGAGTTCGGCATCCGGCTTGCCCGTGTCCTCGACGGGAAAGGTATCGTCTGAAGCGATCGGTTGCTCTTCGACCGGCGTGATCGTCTGCGCACCAGCCGTTGGATCGACCTCTACCCGGAACGAGACGCGGTGGCCGATCTTGCGGCTGCGGGCGATCGCTTCCTGATAGCGTTCGAGCAGCATCTTCTTGAAGTCTGCCTGTGCCGGCAGCTTCGTGGTGAAGCTCAGGGCGGTGACTCCCGCGTGCGACGCGGTCCCGCTATGATTGCTGCGTTTTGGAGCGGCCATGATTAGAACCTCCTGCTGTCACCAATATGGCTGATAGCAAGTTCGTCAAGTTCGACAATTTCGTAAAGTTCGCAGCGAATGGCTGCGGCCTACACAATTCCCCACGCGCGAAACCTTCCCCTGCCCGTCATCTCGCGCAAGCCAAGCTCGCCGATCAGGTTGAGCGCCCCCTGTTTTGTCACCTTTAGCCGCTCCTGGATCATGCCCGTCGAGACGAGCGGCCGCGAGAGCACCAGCTCGACCAGGTCGGGCAATTTTGAGCTGGCGCGGCGTTCGCGCAGCCGTCGCTCCATCTGGCTTTTTGCCAGCACGAGACGGTCATGCTCCTTCAGGCCAGCCACTGCTGCGTCGTGAATGGCATCGAGCAAGGCGAGCAGCCGATCGCCGCGATTGCGCGCCCGCCGCCGCTCGCGCGGAATGTTTTTCGCGCCGAGATGAATGCAAGCGAGATGGTTGGCGGCGAGTCCTTCCTGTCGCAGCAGTGCAGCCACGAGCAGCGGCCCGAGCCATGTGGCATGCTGCAGCACCTCGATGTCCGACCACGCTTCGAGCAGGACCGCAGCGCGCAGGACGACTGGTTGCCCCCGCGTTTCCGCGAGCACAGCGTGCCATTCGGCCAGCCGTTCTTCCTCATTCCAGTCGAGATCGTAAATCAGGTCCGGCCGGACGTCCGGGCGCGCCGCTTTCGCCGGCACGTCGGCGCCGCTGAGAAGCTTTGATGAACGTGCCAGGACGGCATCGATCTCGGCAAATTCTTCGGCCAGCAGATCGGCCTCAGCGTCATCGCGATCGTCGGCTTCCACAGAGGCAGTTCCAGCCCCCTCCCCGTCCCGGCTTTTTTGGCCCGCCGCCGGCATGGCGCCGCCGCGACCGGTCAGCGCCAAAAAACCGTCGCGGCTGAGCGCCCAGTCCGGCTTTTGCGCAAAAATGCGCCGGCGGGTTCGCAGCACCGCGTGGGCGCGGGTGAGTTCGTGGGTCGGGGTGCGGATGTCCATGTGGGCGTCGTGCAGGACGAGATCCTCGAGGTGGACGAGCTCGCCCTCAAGCCAGAGCGCGGCAGCCGCGTCAGCAAAATGCTGGCGCTCGACAAAACCGTCGCGGACGGGAGAGCGGGCGACCCGCTCGTCGAGGCGGACCAAAGCCGCGGTCGCGCGGGCAACCGGCCCGATCAGGGTTTCCAGCGGCAGTTTGCCGAGCGTGTAAGCCATTGTTTTCATGATGGCTGATTCGCATTGGTCAAGCTAGTGAGGGTCTCACTGGACTTGCGTCGTATTTCTTCAGGGAGAAACCTCACGATCGATAATGACCTCTTATCGATAGTGATGGATTTAGACGCTCAAAGGCGCTAGATTCGGCGCAAGGCACGGTCGCCAAGGCCGCAGAAACACCTGGAAGACGCCTTGATAGAGACTGCCCCTGCGCCGATGCCGGCCGGCATGCCACAGCGCCAGCACCAGGCAGGGCCGGTCCTTGTCGAGGAGATTCCACTGAAGTCAGGGACAAAAAAAGCGGAAGACGTGGCCGACCTTGATTTCAGCCGGCAGCATTTCTTGCCGTCGCTTTTGACCCAGCGGGTTTTGACTCGGAGAGCTCGTCGTTGAGATGGTCAAGACTTGGCTCCATTTCGCAGGCTTCGACCGCGGCGATTTCGTCCGCGCTGAGCTCCGCTGTCGGCTCGACCAGCCGGTCGCGCTTCGACAGCCGGACAAAATCCTCGTAGGCCAGCAGCACGGTGCGCGGACGGCCGTTCTTGGTGATGATGACCGGGGCGCGGACCGCGGCATCCTGATAGGCGCCAAAATTTTTCGAGACGGTGGCGGCGCTGACGGTGGTGGTCATCGGCCAAACTCCTTTGTTCCGGAATACATGGGGTTTCCGGGCTTTCCGAAAGGTTGGGGAGCCAATCAGATGGAAACGAGCCCGTGAAAGAGCAGCTTGCCAAGATCAAGAATGCCGAAATCATCGCGCGACGTTCGGAGGGGCTCGATGCGCTGGAGGCGGTGCTGCCGTTCGATCGGCGCGAGTTTTTGGCCGGTCTGCTGACCGATGACGACGTCGAGACGTTACGCCACCTGGCGAAGGAAGGGATGGGCGAGAATTCCTTGCGGGCGCTTGCCTCTGACCTCGGCTATCTCGAGGCCTGGTGCCAGGCGGCGACAGGATCGCCCTTGCCCTGGCCGGCGCCGGAGGCACTGCTGATCAAGTTCGTCGCGCACCATTTGTGGGACTTCGCGAAACGCGAGACGGATCCGGCGCACGGCATGCCGGCCGACGTCGCGGCGACGCTAAAATCCCAAGGACTTTTGCGCAGCGACAGACCGCACGCGCCCGCCACCGTGCGCCGGCGGCTGTCGAGCTGGTCGACGTTGACCAAATGGCGCGGGCTTGTCGGAAAATTCAATGCGCCGGGGCTGCAGAGCGCAATAAAGCTGGCGGTGCGTGCCAGCGCCCGCCCGCGCGGCCGCAAGAGCAGGAAAGCGGTGACCGCCGATATTCTGTCCGCCCTGCTCAAGGCTTGCGCCGGCGACCGTCTCGTCGACGTCAGGGATCGCGCGATCCTCATCACCGCCTTCGCCTCCGGCGGCCGGCGTCGCAGCGAAATCTCTGCTCTGCGCGTCGAACAGCTGGTTGAGGAGGACCCTGTGCCGGCCGATCCGAAGGAATCGGACGGCGACACACTGCCGTGCCTTACGATCCGGCTCGGCCGCACCAAGACGACCCAGGCCGATTCCGACGCTTTCGTGCTGCTTGTCGGCCGGCCGGTGCTGGTCCTGCAAGACTGGCTCGAGCGGGCCGGTATCGCCGAGGGGGCCGTGTTTCGCGGTATCGACCGCTGGGGCAATCTCCAAAAACGCGCGCTGACGCCGCAGGCGATCAACCTGATCCTGAAGCGCCGAGTCGCCGAGGCTGGGCTCGACCCGGCAGCGTTTTCCGCCCACGGCCTTCGCTCCGGCTATCTCACCGAAACCGCTCGCCGCGGCATTCCGCTGACCGAAGCCATGCAACAGTCACAGCATCGTTCTGTGCAGCAGGCCTCGAACTACTACAACGATGCCGAACGCACGCTCGGGCGGGCGGCGCGGGTGATCGTCTGAGGCGCAGATCGATCCGGCACATCACGGTTTGCAACGTCGCCCAGCACCGTTGGCGAGGCAGACACGCTTGTCGCCGGCGTGCACAGCAACCCTGTGGGAAACGGGCTAAAAACTTGCCTAGCTCTTCCTGCGCGCAGGGCTTGCCTCGTCGGCCGCTATCGATGAGAAGCTATGTGCAATTGTACGTCGGCCACGTCTCGGCCGAGATGACGCGAAAACCAGCACCGAGGCGACCGGTTCCGCGTCAATCTCACCAGGGCCTCGGGGTTGTGGGCGACAGAAAGCCCCTCCCCTTGGGCTACGCGCCAAACAGCCGCCGGTCCCAGTAGACGGGCTGGTGCAGACTTGCCTCGATCCTTGAAAACTCCAGATGCGCCGGGTTGATCAGCACATTGCAATCGAGACGCGCCACGACGCTCGGCACCAGCAGGATGACGCTGCGCCGTTCTAAACACCATGTTTCGCCAAATCCCTTGCTCACGGTTGCCGGCATCGCGTCCCACCCGGGCAGTGCCGGCTGGGAAAGGACCTCGTAGCTCAGCCCGCGTGGGATCGTGATTTCAATGTAGTGCTGGTTGGGCGGCAGCCGGCCGCTGCCATGCACAAGCTTTTCCAACAGAGCTGTCGAGTAGTGCTCGCTGGTGTAGATGATTGGGGTTCCGGGCGTGTTCCATCGCCCTGGCGCGATTGTCGAGCCGGTCGCGTCGAAGATCGGGTAGGTTCCTGCCGGATCGCCGATGCGAAAGGACGACAGCGTGCGATCGAGAGTCTGCGCCGTCACGCAGCACTGCCGTATTTCAGACCTCCGAGGATATCGACCACCATTTCGGCACCGAATTCGCTCAAGATAACGACGTCGATTGGTCTCTTGTCCTCGATCATCGGGTGCGGCCGAAACAAGAAGTCACGCGCTTCTTCTTCGTTCTGCCAGACATCGACAGCAAGACCCCAGACGCGCGCCACGCGGGCCAATCGCGTGCCCTCGTCCGACGAGAGGCGATGGACCGTCTTGCGCCGCTCGTAGGTCGCCTTGGGGATCAGCCGGTATTTGAACTGAGCATCGCCGGGCGCCAGAAGACGCGCGACGCGCTCAAGCGCCCCAATGGGAAGTCCATTCTCGATCCGGGAGATCAGCCCGAAAGGCGACCGCGCCGCCACCTCTTTCACGGGCAGCCCCAACACGTCGGCGACATTGCCGAAAGCTAGCATATCACTCTCCATTTCATGTGAGGCAAAATATAGCCTCACATGATGCGTCATGCAAGCATTTGCCTCGACACGAACTCCGATTCGCCATCCGTTACGCTGTCATCTTTGCCGTCACGCCGTTCGCTCGCAAGGCCGCCATCAGCATCGGCCCGACCGAAAACTGCCCCGCTCGTGCCTTTTCGGTCAGCACCCGCAGATAACCGCCTGCTGAGTTGATGTGCTGTGCCCTTTGCAGAATGCAGGCAATCACCATTGCGGCGACCTCCTGGCCCATCACATGGCAGGCCTCCTCATACGCCGAGGGAGAAATGCCAAGGTAGCCCCGCACCTGGGCTGCGGTGATCATCAATTCGCGCCAGTTCCCGATCCCGCTGCCGGCATATTCCGCGATTTCGGGGCAGGCTTTCAGCACCAGCCCGATCGGATACGTTTTCGGCTTCTCGGCCGGGGCATATGTTGGCTCGACCGCGACCCCGCTTTTCTCGGAAGCAGGTTCAAATACAAAAGTAGAGTCTGTGTTTGAATCTGATTGCTGCCGCTCATTTTGGGACTCATTGCCGCTAGGAATCTTGGAATAGGTAAGGTTTTCCAGCATCCTATCCACATCATGATGAAGCGCGGCCAGTCTGGCGACGATCCCTTCCAGCTCCGGCAGTCCAGCACGGCGCGGGATTGCATCGACGATAGCCCGAAAACGCCTCCACATGCCGCCCCAGTCGCCGGCGACCCCCTCTTCAATCGCCGCCTCCACAAGTTTATGAATGTCGCGACGATGCAGAGTGATCCGCTCTCGCATCAATTTGAGCGCTCGGCTCTCGGAACGGACCTGCTCGGCGGCGCGCTGAAACTCCGCCGCCCGTGTCAGCAGCGGAGCCAGCGAAAACCCGAATGCTTCCTCGACAGCCCCACCCTGCCCTTTGCGAGCGAACCTTTTGCCGTTCGGACTGTCGCGGCGAATGATAAGACCGCACTGCACCAGTTCGGCCAGGTTCCGCCGCAGTGTCGAATCGGCCATGCCGTGTGCCCGCAGCGACAGCTGTGCATTCGAGGGAAAGACCATCAGGCCATTTTCCTCGCTGATCTGGTCGTCGGGATAGAACGACAACAGACCGCTCAGCACAGCCAGGGCACGATCGCCCACACCCAGGATCGATTTCCCTTCACAGAGCCAACGATAGACTTGCCACTTTTCCACGAGAGATCCTTGTGGAATCTCCCGCGCTGCCGTGTTCGCCTGCACCAGGGCAAGCGTCATCGGCCGCCGCCCAAAGGGCGTCGTTGCGTACCCACTCTCCATTTCCCTCACCTTTCAATCAGGCAAAAGAAATCTGCTCGCCCAAACGGCGCCACGACTCTTGACAGTGATTCGGGGAAATGCGATTCTCGGCTTGCTACAGACCTGAGAAGGGCTTCCGCGACGGTGACGTTCGGGGGCCTTTTTCTTTTGCGGTTTCAGTCTCCTGCTTTCTTTGCCAGTTCCGATTCCCGGAAAGCCTCGAAAAGTTCGTCGAGTCGGTCGGCGATGAACGCGCCGAAAGGCGATGCTTCCTTGGACTTCAAGGCAAGCGTAAACATCTTTCCGGTGTCGGTGATCTTGACGCGCACGGACTTATCCTGCGGGGCCCAAGCCCTTTCTTGAGGCTTTGCCGACGCACGGGCCCGCTTGGGAACGCTGCTTAGAACCTCAAACAGACGCGTGAAGCGACCATCGCTCTCAAACGATGCAAACTCTTTGCTTTTCACAAGCTCGGCAGCTCTTTTGCCATTTTCAGGATGCTCCATCAGCTTGGCAACCTGCCACCAGCGATCGCGGCCGATGCCCTTGGCCGCTCCGATGGCCAAAACGATCGCCTCCGGAACGTGAGCGCTGACCGTACGCATCTTCGAAAATGTCGTGTCGTCCAGCGCTAGCGCCGATTTGACCGTCTCGGGCGAATAGCCCCGCCTGAGAATGCGATCCGCAAAAAGCGTCCGTTCGATGAACGACAGGTCGGCTCTAGCGGCGTTCTCTTGGCCTTGGGCGAGGAGATGCTCCTCATCGCCTATCTTCTTCACGACGGCGCGAACCGGAATGCCTAGCTGGCGTGCGGCCCTGACACGCCTGTGACCAAACACCGTTTGGAAACGGCCTGAGATCTCGGGATGCGGCCTGACCAGCACGGGAGAATCCTGCCCGCGTTCACGGACCGCCGCCAGCAGCGCCTGAAATGGTTCATCGTCGTCGTCAATACGATCTGAAACGAATGAACTGTCGACCAGCGTGGGATCTAGGTCGACCACCGAACTCTTGGAAAGCTCCTCGAAGGACTGCATGATCGAGCGCGAGGCGCCTCGCACGGCATAGCCGGAGACGTCTCTCACCTCCGCAGCTGGAGCCCCCGCCCCCATCACGCTCCCGAATACATCCTTTCGCGCCATTCACTCGCTCCGATTTGCCGCTAGGGCACTGATTTCGCGGGAAAAATCACCGGGTTTTACTGCCGTAAAGTGCTTCATTGTCACGACCTGCCCCATGCGCGATGGATGAGTTCGGCAATCTCCGCATTCACCGCATCAAGCGACTCGAGCGCTCGATCGTAGGTCGAGCGTGTAAAGGCCGATTTCTCGACCTCATAGAGGGTCTGCTTGGTCAATCCAGCATCCGAGATGGCCGTTGACTTGAGCATTGGGTTCTCAAGGATTTGACCGGCCAGCATGGACTGCATGAAGCCGACCATCTGCGCCTGCGGAATGTCCGTCGGCTCGTAGCGCGTAATCAAATAGCGAAACCAGTCCAACTCGATCCGCGCTCCGGCAGCTTTGACCGTCTTCAAAATGCCGCCAAGCATCAGCAGAAACTGACTCATGGACATCAGGTCGAGCATTTGCGGGTGAACGGTAATCAGGACGGACGTCGCTGCCGACATTGCAGTCAAGGTCAGGTAGCCAAGTTGCGGCGGACAGTCGACGACGACGACGTCGTAACGGCTATCCACCTCTGACAACGCCTTTGCGATTCGCGTGAAGAATTGCCTGCCTGCATTGGTGGATTTGTCCTGCATGGCGAGCGGGGTGTCGTACTCGTACTCCTGGAGTTCCAAGTTGGCCGGAATGATATCCAGGCCCGGGAAATTGGTCGGCGTGATCACCTCCGAAATGGGCCTTTGGTGCTCGTCATAGCGGATGGCCTCGTAAAGAGAGAGATTGCGGTCCAGTTCCGGCTGGAAACCGTGAAGCGCTGACAGCGACGCTTGTGGATCAAGGTCGATTGCCAGCACACGATGGCCTGTCAGGGCCAGGTGCTGGGCCAGGTGAGCCGCCGTCGTGGTTTTGCCGCTGCCTCCCTTGAAGTTCACGACCGCCACGATCTGGAGCTTATCTCCGGGCTTGCGATGCGGGACGTATTTTTTGACCTCGGTCCGGCCGTGGCGGTCAAGGAAATGGCGCAGCTCAAGCATCTGCTCGGCCGTGTAGGAGCGCCGGCCCGAGGGTTTTTGATCGGGCAGGGGACCCTTGCCCTCAAGATGAAGGCGCTTCAAATTGTTCTGCGATACACCGAGATAGTGGGCCACCTCAGCCATCGAAAACGGGCGCAGCGTCTTGGTCGCGTTGGGTGGAAATTTCTCCATGCGAAGCTGGTTTAGGCGTCGCGATATCTCAGCCCCCTGCTCGAGGATTTTGTCATCGAACTCGAAGCGTGGTAACCGCATGGCGATGTTCATTCTCGTCCGAACCTGAATTGGCGCTTTTAGCGATGAAACCATTCAACAACCGCTATTAAGCTCCGATTCGGCCAACCCCGGCAAGAAGTTTTCGGTTAACAGAAGGTTAACGGCCCGGGTCGGGGTCTTTACTGCCGGCTGATCTGCTGGCTTCTCACAGGTGCGGGTTCGACTGTGGCATCCGGAGTTTTGCCGCAACGGCATGTTTTTTCAGCCAAAGGTACCCGATTTTTACGGCAGTAAATCGCGGCTCCCAGCAGCCAAAACATGGCCGCATTGGTCCTGCCCTAAGCCGTTTGAGATTCCAGCGCGTATCCGCCGAGCCAGACGGTGCGGATAACATCGCCATGGGCCGAATGCCTGATCGACTTTCTCAGCCGGCTGATGTGAACGTCGACCGTACGTGCACCGACATAGACATTGCCGGGCCAGACTGCCCCAATCAGTTCGTTGCCGCTGAGCGCCCCGCCTGGGTTCTCCAGCAAACGGCGCAGCAATCTGAACTCGATCGGCCCGAGCGATATCTCGGTTCCGTTGCAGCGCACGTGATGCGTGTCGAGCTGCATTTCGATATCGGCGTAGCTGAGCGACGTCGCACCTTGCGGTGACATTCCCGATCGACGGCCGCTTCCCAGTCTTGCGCGCAGTAGTCGAGCAGCTTCGCCGGCGCCAGGGGGCGGACAAAACTCTCATCAATCCCTGACTTCAGCAGCGCGATGTGCTGATCCTCGGCGCCGGGCGCGATTAGCGCGACGACGGGGAGGGGGCTTGTTCGAGCATCCTCCCTGAGACGACTGCAAATGTCTGCCATGGGATTGTCCTGCCGGCAGTCTAGCACCCAGGCCTCAAAGGGCATATGGGCGGCCTGTTCAAGCATTTCTTTGGCATCGCTGGCAAGCATATGGCCGGGCTCGTCGAGGAACGGCCGCGCATTCATGCGGTCGAGCCGTTCGGGCGAATATCGAAGGCGCTTGCCGGGGAGGACTATCGCGGCAGTTTCGCCGGCGACTCTGCTTTGACATCAATCGGCGGCTCGGCCGTAACCTACCAGGCGCTGGATGCGATCGGATCATGTAAGGAATCGGCGGCAGTCACAGAGGACGGGGGTGCTCGCGACGACCTGAAGCGGTTGGCACGGTGCGGATTCTATCTCGATCTGTCAAGCGCGGCGACATTGACTGGCCTGCGAAACCTGGTCTCCAGCGGCGTGATCGCATCGGATGCCGCGGTCGTGCTTGTCGGCACGTCAGGCGGTTTTTGTGAATACCAGAGCTTCTCGGACCCGATTGCGCTGATCGACTAGGAGCCACCGAGCGCTGGCTTGGGCGAGGGAATGCGACCGGGGTCCTAGGCTGAACTGCACCAACCGGGGGAGGGGGCTAGATCGCGCCACTCACTCCTTCTGGGCGAATGCCCAGACCATCAGGGGGTATTCCTCGTCATTGCTCAAGTCGCGCCATAGGCCGTAGGCGCGGACCGGGCCGCCGATATGGGCCCTGGCGCAGGCCTTGTTGCCCCAGCCATGGACCTTGACGTTGGCTTCGCGGAAGCCGCCCTCGACCATCAGCTGCTTCAGGCCGGCCGGCGTCCACCTGCTGTAGTCGTGCGGCCTGGCGTGCACGCGAAACAGGAAGGGCGTCGCCACCATCGCCCAGCCGCCGGGCCTGGTCATGGCGTGGATGTTTTGCACCGCCGCATGCGGCCGCTGGACATGTTCCAGCACCTGGTCGGCGATGACGATGGAATATTGCTCGTCGGTGCGATCCTTGCAGATGTCGAAGTCGGGGAAATCGACCGACCGGTAATTGGGGCACATCGCCCGCCAATAGCGGTTCCAGCCGGGCGAGATCTCGATCACGTCTGAGGCTTTGCGGTTTCCCGCTTGGAGAAAAAGGCTGAACGCCTCGATCTGGCGTATGCGCAGCCAGTTGCGGGAATCGTAGCCAAGCAGGCGCTTGGCCGCCTGTTTGCCGCGGTTTTTCAGGGTGCCGGCAAGGCTTGTCGTGGTCATGTCCGACCCTCCTAAACCCGCCGCATCACCCCCGTAACACCGTCATATGCCCAAACAATGACGTCGTTGTGCCTGACCCCGGCAGCGCCTGCTGGGAAGCGATGCCGGGTTCCGCGATGCCAACCCTAACCGTTCTGTCCGGCTTGGGCCCTCCCTTCCCCAAGAGGGAAGGAGGAAGATAAACGCTCTCGCTGCTCAATAATCGGCGTTGTAATACCGATGGTCGCAGGGCGCGGTGTAGATGCGACCGTAGCGGTCCTGATAGCGGCAGCGCTGTTCGCCGCGACGCTGCGGCGTCGTGGCTGGACCGACGACCGCTCCGAGCAGCGCGCCGCTGGCCGCGCCGATGACCGTGCTCTTGGTGTTGCCGCCAATCGCCTGGCCGACGAGGGCGCCGCCGGCGCCGCCGATCAGCGCGCCGGTTCCGGCCCGCTGCTGACCCTCTGTCTGCGCGCAGCCTGCAAGTGCGGCGGCTCAACCGAAAGGCGGACACGAGGTCCGCCTTCAAGGTTCGCCACAAGCTGCAGACTAGTTTCAGCCACCGACCTTCTTGGCCATCGTGCAGAAATCTGCGTGCGACTTGTTAAGGTTGGTATCACCGCAGTCTTTCAGCACCGCCGTACGCTCATCAGGTTTCATGGCCATCCACGCGGTCTTGAAATCGCTTTCCGACCTCAATGTCTTCATGCCGGCATCGGTGAAGAACGGCGACATTTTGGCCGGATCGTCGAGTGCGGACGTGCCGGTGGTAGACCCAGCCATTGCGGCGCTACTTACCATCGCGAGCGCGATCGCGCCCATAGCGAAAGTCTTGATGTTCATTTCAATATTCCTCCCTTGCGGCAGCCAAGGACATCACCAAAAACGTACCGTGCCAAACTCGGTTCCAGCGCCTGGAAAAATCCAGACTGATACTTTCCATCAGGCCACGCGGGACAAACGATCAAGAGTGCAATGGACTGATCAGTCGCCTGAGTTGGTCGACGACCTTTCGGTAGAGCCGACGCGGTTCAATGGCCTGGATCGGCATATCAGCCCAATCCTCTCTTCAGATATCGCTATGCCAACGGGCATATTGGTCTGATCTATTGACCACAGCCGTGCCCCCGCCGGTCATCGGGATTTCTGTGTGAAAAGATTTGGAAGCATTGCTGATTGCGGCTGCGCGCCCATAGTCGCTACATGAAGGCGGAGTACGTTGAGCTGGTCTTGCTGGAGCAGTCGCTCACCAATAAGGACGGTATGAATCGGCCGTTTTCGAATCGCGTGGGCGATGTCGCGGAAAAAAACTGGCGGCTCTGTTCTGTTCGATGTTCGCGTCGACGGCGACCCGCTTATCAGTCGGATGGCGGCGATTGGATATGGTGCATACGGAACCGTGGTGATCACGATGGCTAAGAACGGGCAGCTTGCTTCGGCGCCGATAAACGGGGATAGCGATCATCTGGTTGCGGAGCTAACCGCATGGTGTTCGCTGCCGATGGCCGAGCAGATTTGTGTTAGTTTCAGCAGCACAGCCTCGATATTGCTCGCTGAATGTCGTAAATCGGGCCGTTTCGACCGTTCAAGCTGATCTTTCGGTCCGGCAGTGGTCGGAACGAGGGCAGATGAAAGGTAGCTCTTCGTCTGCCCTTAGGTGCTTTCGTTCCCCACGGTTTCAACGGCCAGAACCAGGAAGTTGTGAACTCCAACGCGACAAGTCGTGGCGTCGAGCATAAGAGGCCGTTAGCACCCGCTGACGCATCGTCTTGCCGTTTGCACTTACGTTAGCTTTGGCGCACATTGAGGCAGCCGGCGAAGTACCCGTACCGGTTAGGCTCGGCGCCAGTCCCCCCGCCCCCCCTCGACGCCGGGCCGCTCGGGGCTGGCTCCATTTTGGCCCAAGCAGCCCTCGGTGTTCCGTGTAAACTGAGCGCCGACTTAGGACTCGCTGTGTCCTGTCGGCGGTGTGGAGGAAACCGACCAAATCGTATGAAACCGAAAGAGCTCGAACCGAGCCACAATGTTCGATAATTCTAATTCCTCCCTTTTCGGGTTCGTTTTACTCGAATCCCTCACCCAATTTGCGGAGTTCCGCGGCGGACAGCTCGGGTCTTTCCCACCAATTTATATGCAGGCCAGGCAAGGAAATAGTCGCACAAATCCAATGGGCTACCGCTCTCTGCGCCGGAGTGCCAAATTTTTTTGCAGCTGCCCTTGAAAGGTCAAATACCTGGACTAGCTCGACTCGAGATGTGCGCGAGGTTCGTAGAGGATCGAACAGATCCTCAGGTGTTGATAGTGGGGTCCGATACAGACGGGCGATTCACTCGGGGCCTCGGGTACTGGTGCACCCAGGCTCAGCCCCTAGCTGCACTGGGTGAGGATTTTGAACAGCCTTGGGCAGGACAAAATGATCACGTCATCAGCATCGCTATCATCGCCCAGGCCGGCCGCAACGTCGATACCGGCTCCCGCGGTCTCATGCTGCGATGACACACCTGAGCCGGGATGGCGTGTTGCATTGAGGCCGCATGAGGATCGCCGTTCAGCACTGGACGTCGCCAATGCGCCGGGTCTCAAGCAAAGTTGCGGGCTCCGTATTGAAGAGGTCGAAGAGCAGGGCAACGAAATCGGGGGTAAGCGTTTTAGCAAGCCCGTCAGAGTTCTGCAGGAGCTTGGGTACACAGCCGAGATCAGTAGTGTGATGCAGGCCTACGCGCTTCTTAGCGATTGGCCGCCATCAACACGCGACGCCGCACACGCGATTGCGCTTGATACCTGCAAAACAGCCTTGGCTGCCGCGGGCAGTTCCGAGGCGGCCCGTCGCATGTTTGTCGCCTTTGCTCGAGAACGACCTGCTCGCGCCCGAGTCGCCGCCGTGGTCGCCAGATGACGCAATTTGGAACATCCGCTTAGAACAGACGAAAGATTCGTTGACTCAGCTTAATGCATAGCGAAGGAGGTAACGCGGCCGGTTCGTTCGAGGATGAGTTTGTTTTCCAAGATGTCTCTCAGTCAAGATGTCCGAAAATGAAAATAGCCCAGATCGCTCCACTCATGGAATCCGTACCCCCCAAGCTCTATGGCGGGACCGAACGAATTGTTTCATATCTGACAGAAGAACTGGTTCGGCAAGGCCATGACGTGACCTTGTTCGCCAGCGGCGATTCACGTACGTCGGCCGAATTGGTGCCGTGTTGCGACGCTGCATTGCGCCTTAACCCCAACGTTCAGAGCGATATTCCATACCTTGTGATGATGCTGGAACGCGTGCGCAGAAGGGCTAGCGAATTCGATGTGCTGCATTTTCACGTCGACGTCCTCCACTTCCCGATAATCCGGGAGTTTGTCCAGCAAACCCTGACAACGCTTCACGGCCGCCTTGATCTCCCGGACTTGGCGCAGCTCTACGCGATGTTCAACGACATTCCGCTGGTCTCGATATCCTTTGACCAACGACGACCCATGTTGCCAGTCAAGTGGGTCGGAACCGTGTATCACGGCCTTCCACGGGACTCCCGTACTGCCCGAAAGCCTCCGGCTATCTTGCCTTTCTTGGTCGCATCTCACCGGAAAAGGGGCCCGAAACCGCCATCGAGATCGCCGCGCGCGCTCGAATGCCGCTGAAGATCGCGGCCAAAATCGACAAAGTGGATCAATCATTTTGGGCCGAGCGAGTTGAACCGATGGTGCGTCGCAATCCTAACGTCGAGTTCGTTGGCGAAATCGATGAAAGGCAAAAGGCGGACTTTTTGGGCAATGCGACAGCGCTTCTGTTCCCCGTAAATTGGCCGGAACCCTTCGGGCTCGTTTCCATAGAGGCGATGGCCTGTGGGACGCCCGTGATAGCCTTTAACCGCGGTGCCGTTCCAGAAGTGGTCGATGACGGTGTATCCGGCTTAGTCGTGGACAGTCTCGACGAAGCTGTGGACGCGGTGCGGCGGGTAGGCGCCCTGGATCGTGTCAAGGTGCGGCGGACTTTTGAAGAGCGGTTTTCGGCCGAGCGCATGTGCCATGACTATGTGGCGATCTATCGGACGCTTATGGGCAGCGAGAGAGAGCATTTGGCTCGCGAAAAGCTGCCGCTGAAAGACATTGAGCTGACGCGGGCTCTAAGTCCTCTGCGGTCGCATGCTCACTGATGCAGCTCTCGTCAATTGTTGGCCAACAAGCGAACGATGGTTGTCATCGCATGACCACAGGATTTGGTGAGGAGTACAGACGCTGCTGATGCTCCGTGCCAGCGTCGGGCGAAATGGACATATGTCTCACCGGCTTGGTCTGTTCTCAACAGGAGGGCTGATATGAGTACTGAAGCCGAACAACGCAAACTTGATCCCGCCTTGGCGCTCCCGGCACTCGATGAATCCGCACCGCGCGAGCCACATCGGCAATTTGCGCTCAAGCACGAGGACTGCTTCATCGTCGCCGATAGCTACGGCGACATACGGGGCACCGGCGACGGGCTTTTTCGCGATGACACGCGTGTGCTGTCGCGCTTCCGCATGTTGATTGGTGGCCACATGCCTTCGTTGCTTGGCGCTTCCTTGTCGCAAGACAACATCTTGTTCACAGCCAATCTCACCAACCTGGTTGCGGTAGGGCCGAGCGGCAGCGAGGCCCCCGCGAGCGCCATCCATATCGATCGGACTCGGTTCATCTGGCAAGACCGCATGTTCGAGCGCATCACTTTCACGAACTACTCCGCGCGCGAGTTAGCGTTGCCGGTCCGGCTCGACTTCGATGCCGATTTCCGAGACATGTTCAAGGTGCGAGGGACCACGCGCAGCCGTCGCGGTCGTGCCCATGAGGCGCTGGTCGGGGAGGCAAGCGTCACATTTCGATATGAGGGGCTCGATAATGTGGCACGCCAGTCGGTCATTGCATTTTCCAAGAAGCCCGATCGGGTGCATCCCAATTACGCCGAGTTCCTCATTGTCGTGCCGAGCCGTGACCGCAGGGTGCTATACTTGGAGGTTGGCCATGGCGAAGAGCTTCCATCCAGTGACCGGTTTCGTGCCGCCGCCGCGCGAGCGCGATTCGCCATGCGCTCAAAGCGACGGCAGGGCGCCACCGTTTTCAGTTCCGGACGCGTCTTCAACGACTGGCTGACCCGCACAAGAGCCGACATCGCGCTGCTGACGACGGACCTCGAGACAGGACCGTACCCGTATGCCGGCATTCCGTGGTTCTCAACGGCTTTCGGCCGTGACGGAGTCATTTCTGCCTTGCAGATGCTCTGGCTCAATCCCGAGCTTGCTCGTGGGGTGCTGGCGTTTCTCGCCCGGTATCAATCCACGGAGACCTCGATCTTCGGAGACGCAGAGCCAGGTAAGATCATGCACGAAACGCGCAAGGGCGAGATGGCCGTGCTTCGCGAGCTGCCGTTCGGCCGCTATTATGGTGGCGTCGACACCCCCATTGTATGTCTATCTGGCTGCGTCCTACGCTGACAGAACCGGAGACGAGGACTTCGTCGACCGCATTTGGGGTTCACTGGGTGCTGCCACGGCGTGGATGGAACAGGTCGGAGCTCGCAACGGGGAGGGGTTCGTAACCTACAGCAGGGCAGCGGATACAGGCCTCTTCAACCAGGGCTGGAAGGACAGCGCTGATGCGATCTTCCACGTCGATGGCACTATTCCTAAGGGGCCAATAGCTTTGGTCGAGGTGCAAGGTTACGTCTTCGCGGCATACCAGGGCATGGCTGCATTGGCAGCCAAACGTGGCGACGAAGCCAAGGCGGCGCATTGGACGGAGCTGGCGGAGAGAATCCGCGAGGCGGTGGAGACGCATTTCTGGATGCCGGACCGCGATTTTTATGCCTTGGCAATAGACGGAGAGGGCAGACAATGCGCGGTTCGCGCGTCCAATGCCGGTCATCTGCTTTATGTCGGGCTGCCATCAGCGGAAAGAGCGCAGGCGATAGCGACGCAGCTGCTGTCGGGCCATTTTCACAGCGGTTGGGGCGTTCGCACGCTGGCCGACGACGAGATCCCATTCAACCCGATGTCATATCACAACGGCTCGATATGGCCGCACGACACAGCGATTTGCGCCTCGGGCCTTGCCCGCTACCAGGAGCGGAACAGCGTGGTGAAGCTGATGAGCGGCATGTTCGAGGCGGCGGTCCGCTTCAACATGCGGCTGCCAGAGCTATTTTGCGGCTTCACCCGTGCCGCCAGCGATGCGCCAGTGGCCTATCCTGTCGCCTGCCTGCCTCAGGCGTGGTCCGCTGGCGCTGCATTTATGATGCTGCAGGCCTGTCTGGGCATCCGTATCGACGGCTGGAAGCGCGAAATCAGCGTCGAATCCCCGCGGCTGCCCATAGGCATCGACAACATCGTGATCAGACATTTGGCTGTCGGCGAAGCGAGAGTCGACCTGACTTTCCAGCGCATCGGCGGCCGCATTGTCTGCTATCTCGACCAGCACCATGAGGGTCTCGTGCCGCTGGTCGTGCGCTCTTAACCGGCGTTGCTGACAATTCCGCCTAGGCGCTCGCTGGGATGGCCAACTGCAGCTGGCGCGGCCGCAATCCCGCGTGCGCCGCAATGTCGGACGAACTTCGCGGGCGGGATGGAGGAAATTCACTCGGCCGCGGCAGTGAAGAGGCAGCCGTACGAGCGCCGACAGCGTCACGGCAGGGGGGTCGATCAGCGCCCGTCTCATCCGGGTGCGCGGCGGTGACGGCACTATGCCGACCGAACGGCGCTAATTGAGAGGCGCCGAGATTCTGGCCGGCTGGCTGGTGACGGATCGACACCGCGGCGATCACGGCGGTACGAATGCTGACGGCCGGCTTCCGCGCTCATTTGCTTTGTCGTTGGTCCCTGGCGTTTTCAATGCCCATCACGAGGGCCGCTAGAGTAGCGGCCACTGACGTTCCGTCTTGCTATTTGCACTTACATTAGCTTTCGGCGCATATTAACATAGCCGGAGAAGTGACCCGTACCGGTTAGGCTCGGCGCCAGCCCCCGGACCGCACGGTTCGGTTTCATCTAGCTTCGCGCAGCCTTCGTTCCATGATCGCCGACTAGGAGCTTCTCCGCTGTCTCCAGTCGCGATAGTTCAGAAGCTCAAGAAGGTCGTCGGCTTCTTCGATTGGCATGTCGATCAATGGAACGCCTACCTCGACAACGGGCATGCCGGTGAAAACGTCGATGACGTCCCACGATCCTTCTGGCGTTTTCTCTAAGTCGTATCGCTGCGTCATCGGGGGCCTTCATGGTATGAGTGTGTATCGTTTGCCCCGAGCATCGGATCTTCTATGAAGCTCGCTTGGTAATGGGCCAACGTCGGGCGGCAGCTTTCGCACCGGCTGCGGATTTCAGGAACTTGCTCAGGCGCCTGCGGCCGGTTTGATGCCGATCAATCGACGTTGATTTCGGCAATAGGCCTTTGCGTTGATCGATCAAGTTCTGTCATCTTCGCGGGTCGGCTGCCCAAACCTCGAACACATCCCGGCCAGAATGGTTCCAAGATGCGGAAATGGGCTGCTGAAGGTGCGACAGGCCATGAAAGCTGGCTCGTAAGAGTATGCGCATGGATGGCTCCAATTTCGTCGGGCGAAAAAGGAATGTCCCGGTCCTTCATGAATTTCCCGGACATGTTCCAGAAGGTTCGGGCATTCGCCTTTGGTATGCCGCGAGTCATTGCGTAGAGACCAAGCAAAGTAACGTCATATTGTGAGGTGCTGGAGCTCGATTCCTACGCAATCCTTCAAGCGGAGGAGAGCACCCGAGTTGCTCGTACCGGAGACCTGCCGCAGATCGCGGCGATCAACTGACTGGCCGCAAACTGGACAGGCGTAAAAATGCTCCGCATAGGCACTGGCTTGCCGCATGCCGACGCGCTCGTGATCGGCGGCGCCATATCTGAAAGCTTTGTCACCTGTTGCCGAGCGCCTTGGCTTCGCGCTCCAGCGTCTCGCGGTTGTTGCCGTGTCTTGCAATGAGATCGCGGGCCTGCGGTATCGAGAGGCCAAACTTGCTGGCGAGATATCCGACCTCATATTCCTCGTCCCCAGACACGCGGTCGCGATCGCGAAAGTCGCGCTTGGTCTTGTCGTCGGTCATGATGGTTCCTCCTGTCTAAGACAACAACAATCCAGACGGAAGGTTCCGGGAGGCTACCGGCCGAAGATGATGACTATCGTTGCCATCATGGCCGGCCTGATGCCAATCCTCTGGAGCACCGGCACCGGCTCGGAAGTGATGCAGCGCATCGCCGTGCCGATGATCGGCGGCATGATTTCGTCTACCCTCCTGACCTTGGTGGTGATCCCAGCCATATATGGATTGGTCAAGGATGAAGATTGCCATGGGCGTTGCCGCGACTGACGACGAGGTTGCGCTCGCGGAACCAGCAATGTTCGACCTCGCTGCCGAATGAGACGGCAATGATGAAGGAGGCCATGAGGAGCGGGATGATGCCGGCAAGCGCTGCCGACTTGCTGGTTAATCGGTCCGCAATCGTTCTTCCCTGCACCACAGGCGGACCTACTGCTTCCGGCCCCACTGCAGCATTTTCCACTTTGAGGCGAAATAATTCTCGACTATGGTCCGTCAGGCTTACGGCATGGGGGATTGCCGATGGTTTTATCACGCAGGGGTGTCGTGCTCGGCGGCCTGGCGCTGGTCGCGGTGGGTGCAACCGGCAATATTGTTCAAGCCGCGACGGCAAAATCCTTTTTCGCCGGTCCCGCCAGCGACAACAATTTTGTCTATCGCAAGACCAACTTCGCCAAGATCGACAAGAGATGGCATCGCCAGATCGTCAAGTATTTCAGCAGCGAGCCGGTCGGCACCGTCGTGGTCGATACCCGCCACCACTTCCTCTACCTCATCATGGAAAACAAGACCGCCATCCGCTACGGCGTCGGCGTCGGCAAGGACGGCTTCAAATGGTACGGCCGCGCGACGATCGACCGCCGCGCGCTGTGGCCGCAATGGGTCCCGCCCCCCGAAATGCGTAAGCGCAAGCCGGACCTACCGCCCATGGTCGCAGGCGGCGCGTCCAACAATCCGCTCGGGCCGCGCGCGCTCTATCTGTACCGCGACGGCGCCGACATCGGCTACCGCCTGCATGGCACGCTGGAGCCATGGACCATCGGCACCGACGCTTCCAGCGGTTGCATCCGCATGTTCCCGGAAGATATCATCGACCTCTATCAGCGGTGCCCGATCGGCACCGCAGTGGAGGTCCTACCGCACATCGCCGACCAGGCGCCCGCTTCCACCACTGTCGAATGATTGGCGCATCATGAACCGCATGATTGAAACCACGCGCCGGCTGCTCGCCGCCGGCCTGCTGGTGCTGGCCGCATCCTGCTCGACCAGCAACACGCTGGCCCCTCCCACCCCCGACGTCACCAACACCGAGATTGCCGGTTTCCAGAACGTGCAGCCGGGCAGCGAGGAGGATTTTATCCTCAATGTCGGCCGCCGCACCTATTTCACGCAAGGTTCGGCCGCGCTCGATTCTGTCGCCAAGGCCACCCTTGACACCCAGATCGCCTGGTTAGCAAAGCATCCGCGCTGGCTGCTCAAGCTGCAGGGTTTCGCCGACGATCCAGGCGCAAGTGAAACGGCGCTGTCGAGGCAGCGTGCCGATGCGGTGATGGACTACCTCGCCGCCGGCGGCATAGACCGCAACCGCATGTGGACCAAGGGCTATGGCAAGGACAGGCTCGTCCGCGACTGCCCCGACGCCGCCTGCAGGTCGCAGAACCGCCGCGTTGTGTCTAATTTGCGCGATGAGAGGGACGAGTCGTAGGGGCTGCGGTTTTGCTTGTCACCAAATCAGAGTCTCACAACGCGACGGCGGCATGGCTGCTTTGCGCCCAACGCACGAACCCGCTGCGCGGGAGGGCCGCCTCCTTCTGAGATGGCGTGCATGTCATAGACCTTGAGCGGGTAGAGGCGTCGATCTG
>NZ_JAMYTH010000019.1:0-122838 GCF_040322415.1 Mesorhizobium sp. M0152 | reverse complement strand
AATCTGCGGAAGCCTCTTGAATCACGCTAACCTACGCCCGGCCACAAAATTACACCCCGTCGTTAACCTGAACTCGTTGCCCTGCTCCCCCACACTCCCGCCTTGACGCAAGCGCGAACTCGGCCGCACAATCCCGGTGCAGGCGAAGGGAGGCCAGTCGCCTGCGGGAGGATATACCCATGACGGAAGCGATCAGGCTCTACTGGGGCCGGTTCGGACATGTTTCTATCCTGAATGTCGCGAGCGACTTCGTCACCCATGCCCATGTCGAGGCACATCTCATCATCTGGCTGGAAGGCACCGCCGGCGAGATGACCATCGGCCGCGAGACGGTGCGGCTTGGCCCCAGCACCGCCGCCGGCATCAACTCATTCCAGCCGCACAGCCACGTCCTGTCGCAGAACGGCACGCCGGGCCTGTTCTTGGCCTTCTACATCGATCCCGACTGGGCGCGCCGCCGCCGCGACCTGCCGTCCACCGCGCCGCTGTTCGCACAGGCAGCGATTACGCTCGAACCGTGGCTGCACCAGGCCGCGGCCAGCCTGCTCGACCACTTGACCGACAATGAAAGCGTCGACGACATCGCCAACTACGAGATCGAGCGCTTCATAGACTCCGTGCTCGATGCCGCCGATGCCTCGGCGCCGCACGAGGCGCGCACCCGCGTAAACACCGTGCAGGATTTCCGTGTCCGCAAGGCAATCCAGCTGATGAAGGCCAATGTCTGCGAGCGCATCTCGTTCGACGACGTGGCGCGCAGCGTTGGCCTGTCGCGGCCGCATTTCTTCGCGCTGTTCAAGGAACAGACCAATCTGACGCCCAACGTCTACTGGAACACGCTGCGCATGGAGGAAGCGGTGCGGCAATTGCAGTGGTCGCAGGAGCCTTTGATTTCGGTCGCGTGCAATCTCGGCTTCACCACGCAAGGCAATTTCTCACGCTTCTTCCGCGACCATGTCGGCGTGCCGCCGACGCTTTACCGCGAGGCGGCACGGGCGGTGTCCTGACGGGCCAAGAACCCGCTATTTTCAGATTGCCCGTTATTTTCAGACTGCCCTTATTTTCAGACTGATTGATACACCTCCAAGACGCATTGATAAGCGGCAGAGGCACAACCGGCCTAGCGTCCCACGCAACAAAGTTTGCAAGGGAACGAGCCTATGGCTGATGTCATCATATCCAGCGTCATCGACGCGCCCGTCGAAAAAGTCTGGGAGCGCATCCGCGACTTCAACGGCCTGCCAAGCTGGCATCCGCGCATGGTCGAAAGCCATATCGAGGACGGCAAGGACGCCACCACGATCGGCTGCGTACGCAATTTTCAGCTCGCCAGCGGTGCGCGCCTGCGTGAAAAGCTTCTCGACTTCTCCGATGACGATTTCCTCGTCAGCTATTCCATCCTCGAGACGCCCCAGCCGATCACCAACCATAAGGCGACGCTGCGGCTGCGGCGGGTGACCGATGGAAACCGCACCTATGCCGAATGGAGCGCGAGCTTCGACGCCGCGCCCGAGGAGGCCGACAAGCTGGCCGAGGGCATGGGCGCCAATGTCTTCCAGGGCGGCTTCAACGCCCTGAAAAACCATTTCGCTGGCCAGAGCTGAAGGAGCAGGCCATGGCGCTGGCATTGCAGACTTTCGCAACGGTCAAGGACGCCACCGCGGCGCTGAAAGTCCGGGGGACCCGCTATCTCGGTGGCGGCACCCTCGTCGTGCGCGCGGCCAATGAAGGCGACGTATCGGTCTCCGGCCTTGTCCGCTCGACCGATCCCGCCCTGTCGTCCATCGCCCTAGCCAGCGGCAAGGTCCGCATCGGCGCTTCGGTGACCATGGCTGCGATCGCCGGCCATCCAGACCTCGGCGCTCTTGCCAAGGCAGCGCGCGCCGTCGGCGGCCCGGCGATCCGCAACATGGCGACCGTCGGCGGCAATCTGTTTGTGCCGGCGCCCTATGGCGACTTCGCCGTGGCCTTGCTGGCGCTCGATGCCACGGTCGACACCAGTGACGGCGAATTGCCCATCGAAAGCTTTCTTGCCGGGCGGGACGACAACCATGCCCTCATTACTTCGGTCGGCTTCACGCTTCCCAAGGCCGGCGGCTTCCGCTTCCTGAAAGTGTCGCGGGTCAAACCCAAGGGCGTCTCGGTGCTCAGCATCGCCGCGGTGCTGGAACAGGCTGCCGACGGCACCGTGTCCTCCGCGCGGATCGCGCTGGGCTGCATGGCTGACCGCCCGATGCGCGCCAATGCTGCGGAAAACGCGCTGCTCGGCAGGACGATCGACAGAGACAGCATCGCGGCGGCGCTCGCTGTAGCGGGCGAAGGCACCTCGCCCATCACCGATCCAATCGCCAGCGCCTGGTATCGCGCTGAAGTTCTGCCGGTCCATCTCGGCCGGCTGCTGCTCAGTTAATTTCCGTTGGGGGGCGCGCGTCTGTCCGATCCGTCGGGCAGCGCGCAAGGAGGAAAACATGGCAAAGGTCCCGGTTCAATTCACGCTCAATGGCATGGAAAAGGCCGAGTTCATCGACAGCGGCACGACGCTGCTCAACGCCTTGCGCGACAAGATCGGCGACACCTCGCCAAAGGGCGGCTGCCATCAAGGCACCTGCGGCGCCTGTTCAGTCATCATTGACGGCGAACTGCGGCTGTCCTGCCTGACGCTGGCAGAGACCTGCAATGGCGCCTCCATCACCACGACATCGGGCCTCGCCGAAGGCGGCATCCTGCATCCGCTGCAGCGCGCCTTCCTCGATGCCTTCGCCACGCAATGCGGCTTCTGCACGCCGGGAATGATCATGGCCGCCAAGGTGCTGCTCGACCATACGCCCAACCCCAGCCGCGACGAGGTGGTCGAGGCGCTGTCCGGCAATATCTGCCGCTGCACCGGCTACGAGCCGATCATCCAGGCGGTGCTGACCGCCGCTCGCGCCAACTCGCAGAACGCGGCCTGAGGGAGCAAAAGAATGGAACTGCGCAAGACCTATTTCGCCGATGTGCGCAAGGACGATCTGCACGAAATCGGCCAGCCAAGGCCGCGCTCGGATTCGCCCGGCCACGTCACCGGCAAGACCGCCTATTTCGCCGACCGCAATTTCCCCGGCATGCTGCATCTGAAGATGGTGCGCAGCCCGCACCACCATGCCCGCATCCGTTCCATCGACACGTCGGAAGCCGAAAAACATCCCGGCGTGGTCAAGGTGCTGACGGCGAAGGACGTGCCGCACAATGTCTACACCATCCTGATCCTGATCCAGATCGGCCCAGAGGACGAGACGGTGCTGGCCGACGGCAAGGTGCGCTGGAGGGGCGAGGCCGTGGTGGCGGTGCTGGCCGAGACCGAGCGCGCCGCGCAGGAGGCCGCCGCCAAGGTCAAGGTCGACTACGAAGTGCTGCCGGCCGTCTTCGACATGGAGGAAGCGCTGAAGCCCGGGGCGCCGCTGGTCAACGAGTATCACGGCCAGAACTATTATCTCTATGACAGCGGCGAATGCCGCAAGGTGCGCTTCGGCGATGTCGAGGCGGGCTTCGCCAGCGCCGATCACATCCTCGAACAGAGCTATCAGTCCTCGCCGATCGAGCACGCACCGACCGAGACCACCGGCTGCGTGGTGATGCCCGAGGGCAATGACCGCTTCACCTGCTACACCAACACGCAGGCGATGTTCTTCACCCTCGACAACACCTCGATCATCCTGCAGATGCCGGGCAGCAAGCTGCATTTCGTCGGCGGCACGGTCGGCGGCGGTTTCGGTGGCAAGGTCGATGTCATCGTCGAGCCGATCGCCATCCTTGGCGCGAAACTAACAGGACGACCAGTCTGTTTTATCTACAGCCGCGAAGAGGAGATGCAGATCTCGTCACCCCGCGCGGCCGAAAAGGTCGTCATCAAGGATGGCGTCATGAAGGACGGCCGCATCGTCGCGCGAAAAGTCACCGGCTACACCGACGCCGGCGCCTATTCGCGCCACTCGCCCTATGGCGCCCAGAAGGGCGCGGGGCACTATCCCGGCCCCTACACCATTCCGAACGTCTGGATCGACACCTACTGCGTCTACACCAACCGCACCCCCTCCTCGGCGATGCGTGGCTTCGGCGTCACCATCGGCGACTTCGCGCTGGAGGTGCAGATGGACAAGCTGGCGCGGCTGATCGGCATGGATCCGCTCGAATTCCGCTTCATCAACGCCTATCGCGACGGCGACATGAAGGCGCATCGCCAGCCGACCGAGGGTGCGGCGCTGATCGAGTGCATGCAGGAGGCCTCGCGCGCCGCCAACTGGCCGGTGGCGGAGAAATACCTGGCGATGTCCTCCTACGCGAAGGGAGCTTGAGATGGCGATCAGGCGCGGACGCGGCGTCGCCGCGATCAATTATCCCACGGGCATGAACCTCGGTGGCGACCCGACCCAGGCGCTGGTGCATTCCACGCCGACCGGCAATTTCATGGTAACGCTGTCGTCGGTCGATCTTGGCCAGGGCATGAAGCAGATCATGGCGCAGATCTGCGCCGAGACGATCGGCGTGCCGACCGATCGCGTCGTCGTCGACACCGCCGATACCGACACCGGCCCGCACTGCATGGGCACCTTCGCCTCGCGCGGCACCCACCGCGCCGGCAACGCCGTCATCCAGGCCGCCAGGGAAGCCCGCCAGGTAATGCTGGAAGTGGCGGCCGAGGAGCTGGAAGTGAATGCATCCGACCTCGAGACCGACGGCCAGGGCAACATCCTGGTCAAGGGCGCACCGCAAAGATCGATCTCGATCTTCGATGTCGCGCTGTCGGCGCATTTCAAGCGCGGCCGCTCGATTTCGGGGCGCGGCATGTTCCTCATCCCGCGTTCCTATCCGGAGAAAGAGACCGGCGCGATGAAACCATCGACCTGCTACGCGCATGCCTGCACGGTGGCCGAGGTCGAGGTCGACGACGAGACCGGCGAGGTGACGGTGCTGACGGTGAAGAACGTCTTCGAGATCGGCCGCGCGCTGAACCCGAAAATGGTCGAGCAGCAGCTGGTCGGCGGCTCCTGGATGGGCATCAGCCATGCGCTCTACGAGACGACCGAGCCCTATTATCCCAACCGCGACCATGGGGGGACCGACTTCAACCAATATTTGATGCCGGGTCCCGGCGATCTCGCCGAAACCGAGATCATCGTGCTGGAGCGGCCTTCCGCCGACGGACCCTATGGCGCCAAGGGACCGGGCGAAATGTGCGCCAATCCGCAGATCCCGGCGGTCGCCAATGCCGTCTTCGACGCGGTCGGTGTGCGCATCGACACACTGCCGATCACGCCGGAGCGCATCTTGCGCGCGCTCAAGGCGCAAGCGGCGAACTGAGGACCGAGATGCCGGAGGTGAATGCCGAGACTGTCGCGACGTCGCCGGAGGCGGTGGCGGAGCGCCTCGCTGCGTCACGCTATCTGGCCGACGACAGCCTTTCGACCGCCATCTTCCTGGCCATCCGGCTCGGCAAGCCGCTGCTGCTCGAAGGCGCGCCGGGCGTCGGCAAGACGGAAGCGGCCAAGGCGATCGCCGAACTGCTCGGCCGCGATCTGGTGCGGCTGCAATGCTATGAAGGCATCGACGCCGCGCACGCGCTTTACGAGTGGAACTACCAGCGCCAGTTGCTCGCCATCCGGCACGCCGGCGAGCAGGAGATCGACATCTATGACGACCGTTTCCTCATCGCGCGGCCGCTGTTGCAGGTGCTGAGAGCGCCTGAACAACGCGTGTTGCTGGTAGACGAGATCGACCGTTCCGACCATGAGTTCGAAGCCCTGCTCCTGGAATTCCTCTCCGACTTCCAGATCAGCATTCCCGAGCGCGGCACCATCCGCGCCGCCGCGCAACCGATCGTCATCCTGACCTCGAACCGCACCCGCGAACTCGCCGAGGCGCTCCGCCGCCGCTGCGTCTATCACTGGATCGGCTATCCCGACGCCGAGCGCGAGGCCGCCATCATCATGCTGCGCGCCGGCGATGTCGCCGAGGCCACCGCGCGCGCCGTGGCGTCAGCCGTGCAAACCATTCGCGCGCGCCCGCTGGCCAAGCCGCCGGGCATTGCCGAGGCCGTCGAATGGGCCAATGCGGCGACCATCTTGGAAAAAGGCGGCAGCCCGTGGCCGGAAGCCTTCCGCCGTGCCATCGGCGTGCTGATCAAGGACGAAGAAGACCTGTCCTATATCGCGCCGGAGCTTGGCCGCATCGTCAAGGAGGCGCTGGCGTGAGAGACCTCAGCGACCCCTTCTCCCCGTTCACGGGGAGAAGGTGCCCCGAAGGGGCGGATGAGGGGCAGCGCGACCCTCGAACGTTGGCGCCGCCCCTCACCTGCCTGCCGGCATCCTCTCCCCGTAAACGGGGAGAGGAGAACCTGCCCCGTGCCGCCGCGCCTCTGCTCGGTTTTGGTCAACTGCTGCGCCGCTATGGCTTCGCCGTCGCCCCAGAACAAGTCTCCGGCTTCATGCAGGCAGTGACATTGCTCGGGCCACGCTCGATGGCCGACATCCGCGAGGCCGCCCTTGCCACGCTCGCACCACCCCCCGACCGCCGCGACGAATTCGAAGCGCATTTCCAGAGCCATTTCTATGGCAACACTTCAGCCGTAGTCGAGGACGAGACCGACGAAGAGACCCGCATCAAGGATGATGGCGGCGCCGATGACGAGCGGATCGAAGCGGAGCACAGCCAGGAAGGCGGCGAGCTATCCTCGGCCCGGGAGCAATTGAGCACCCGTGATTTCCATCGCGGCGACGACGGGCTGGCCGCCTTTCGCCGCAAGCTCCCGGGCGCCCTGCCCGCCCGCCGCTCCTTCCGCACCGTGCGCACCCATTCGCGCGGCAAGCTCGACCTGCGCCGGTCGCTCAGGGAAATCGTCGCCGCCGATGGCGACGTCCCCTCGCCGCTGCTGCGCCGCCGCCAGACCGTGCCGCGCAAGCTGCTGCTGCTGATCGACGTCTCCGGCTCGATGAAGCTGCACACGGCCGATTATCTGAAGCTGGCGCACGCCGCCGTGCAGGGCGCGGACCGCGCCGAGATCTTCACCTTCGGCACGCGGCTGACCCGCATCACCACGGCACTGCGCGTCCGCGACCGCGAACAGGCGTTGGCCCGGGCGGCCGCGCAGGTCGACGACTGGGACGGCGGCACGCGCATGGGGCCAACGCTGCTCGCTTTTCTCTCGGTGCCGCGCTTTTCAGCCTTCGCGCGCGGTGCCGCTGTCGTCATCCTCTCGGACGCACTGGAGCGCGGCGATCATGCCGAGTTGCAAACCGCGATGCGCCGGCTGAGCGCCCGCGCGTTCCGGCTGTCGCTGGCGACGCCGCTGGCCGGCGACCCGCGCTTCCGTCCGGCGACGGCGGCACTTCGCGCCATCCTGCCTGACCTCGACGATCTGGTCGACGGCTCGTCGCTTGCCGGCCTCGCCGATTTCATCCTGTCGCTCGCCCGCCCGGCCCCGGCGGCGGCGACAATCTGGAAGAGGGTTTGGTGATGCAGAAGGCAATCGACGCGCATTTCCACATCTGGCGCCAAATGGACCAGCCCTGGCTGGTCGGACCGATGGTGCCGCGCATTTTCGGGCCCTACGAGCCGATCCGCCGCGACTACCCGATCGAAGAGTTCCTCGCCGACCAAGAGGGCTCAGGCGTGGAGAAGGCCGTCTATGTCCAGACCAACTGGGCCAGGGAGGATTTCGAGAAGGAAGTCGCCTTCCTGCAGAAGACCGCCGACGAGACCGGCTGGCCACACGCCATCGTCGGCTATACCGATATGACACTGGACGATATCAGGCCCCAGATCGACCGGCTGAAAAAGTACCCGCTGCTGCGCGGCGTTCGCATGCAGTTGCATTGGCACGAGACGCCGGCCTTCCGCTTCGCCGCCTCGGCCGACCAGGTGGTCGACCCGAAGGTCCGCGCCAATGTTACCAGGCTGAAGGACTACGGCCTGTCCTTCGACCTGCAGCTCTTCCCCGCCCAGATGAAGGACGGGCTGACGCTGGTCGGCGAGAACCCGGAGACGAATTTCATCCTGACTCACGCCGGCATGCTGACCGGCATGGAACCAGAAACCGCCGAAGCCTGGAAGGCAGGCCTGCGCACGCTCTCGGCCGCGCCGAACCTCTACGCGAAACTGTCCGGCCTCGGCACTTTCGTGCACCGCAACGACCCGGCGCTGATCGGCTATATCGTCGATAACGCGATCGACATTCTTGGAGCCGATCACCTGATGTTCGGCTCCAACTTCCCGATCGAGAAACTGTGGACCAGCCACGCCGACCTGATCAAGGCGCACCGGGATGCGGTGGCCAGGCATGGCGCGGCGCCGGAGGCCGATATCTTCTGGAACACGGCGGAGAAAGTTTATCGGCCGGTGTAATTGCGCGCCTTACTTCACCTCGAACTGCGGGTCGACCGGAATCTGCATCGCCGTCACCAGATGGTTCGTCTGCCCCGCCAGCCCGATGATCGACACCAGTTCGCCGTGCTGGGCGTCGGTCATGCCCTTGGCCCGCGCTGCCGCCGTGTGCGAATGGACGCAGTAGGAGCAGCCATTGGCGGTCGACACCGCGATATAGATCATCTCCTTGGTCAGTGGATCGATGGCACTGTCGGCAACCATCACCGTCTTCAGCTGTTCCCACACCCGCTTCAGCGCCGCGGGATCATTGGCCAGCCCACGCCAGAAATTGTTGACGAAATCGGATTTGCGCGTCGTGCGGATGTCGTCGAACACCGCCTTCACGGCCGGATTTTTTTCGACCTCGGCATCACTCAGAAGTTTTGTGGTGGCCATGATCTGGTCCTTTCGTTGGTCGTGTGAATTGAATCAGGTGTTGAGCAATCGCGGTTAATCCGTTCGCCTGATTCAGTTTTTACAGGTCGGCGCCTCTAGCTTCGTCATCCCTGGGCGAAGCAGGAGCGAAGCTCCGTCGCGGAGCCCCTGGGATCCTTGTGACCTCGGCCGAAAGGTGCAACGGAGCAGAATTGCGTACCGCAGCAACGCTTTGATGTCGCGGCATGGATCCTGGGGTCTGCGCCGCGTCGCTTCGCTCCTTGCTCCGCCCCAGGATGACGAATGGACTGAGGTTTTCGGCACTTACCAACGTATGGCACCGCCAAGCATCGCCCAGCACCCCTAATGCACCGCCGCGTACATGATCTTCTCCTCCGTCGCCTCCGCCGGTGAAAACTCCTCGACGATGCGGCCCTGGCGACAGACGAGAATGCGGTCGGAAAGGTTCATGATCTCTGGCAGGTAGGACGAGATGACGACGACGGCGAGGCCCTCGTCGGCCAGGCGGTTGATGATCTGGTGGATCTCGGCGATCGCGCCGACATCGACGCCGCGCGTCGGTTCGTCGAAGATGACGATGCGCGGCCTCTGCACCAGCCCCTTGCCGATCACCACCTTCTGCTGATTGCCGCCGGACAACTCCACCACGCGCGCATTGCCGTTGATCGCCTTGATGTTCAGCGTCTTGGTCCATTCGGCCGACAGCGCGCGCATCTCCTGCTGGTTGATTACCCAGGCGCTTTCCCGGCCCGCGGCCAAGAGACCGCCGAACAGGTTCTCGGCAACGCCCATGGTCTCGAAAATGCCCTCGCTCTTGCGATCCTCGGTGACGTAGACGATGCCGTCGGCCACCGCTTCGCTGGGTACGAGATAGCGAACCGGCCGGTCGTCCAGCTCGATCGCCCCGCCGCGCAGGAAATCGCGTTTGTAGATGCCGGACACGATCTTGAAGGTCTCGGTGCGGCCGGAGCCGATCAGCCCGAACACGCCGGTGATCTGGCCTTCGAAGATCGAGAACGAAGTGTTGCGCACGACATTGCTCATGGAAATGTCCTGCACCGACAGCACCTTCTTGCCGGCTTTGCGCAGCTTGGCCTCGTCGCGCTGGCGGTAGATCTGCCCCGACAGCGTGCGCCCAACCATGGCGGCGACGATCCTGTCGCGATCGAAGGCCGACGTGTCGTCGGTGATGACCAGTTCGCCGTCACGCAAAATGGTGATGCGGTCGGCAATCATCAGCGCCTCTTCCAGTGCGTGGCTGATGAAGACGATCGACACGCCGCTCGCCTTCAGCCTCCGGACCAGCGCGAAGAAATGCCGCTTCTCCTCCGGCGTCAGCGTCGCCGTCGGCTCGTCGAAGATGATGATCTCGGCATTATGGTGGACGGCGCGCGCGATCTCGACCATCTGCCGCTTGGCCGCGCCCAGAGTAGCCACCATGGCGTTGGGATCGACGGGAAAGTTCAGCGATTGCAGAAACTGCTGTGCCGAAATGTAGGTGCCGCGCAGCCGGTTGAGGAACTTTTCGGTGCCGAGATAGAGGTTCTGCGCCACCGTCATCGACGGCACCAGGCTGGTCTCCTGGAACACCATGGCAATGCCCGCGTCGAGCGCCGCATGCGGCGAGGCGTAGGCGATTTCTTGCCCTTTATGGAACATCTTGCCGGATGTGGCGTCGACGACACCGGCGATGACCTTGGTCAGCGTCGATTTGCCGGCGCCATTCTCGCCGAGCAGCGCGTGGATTTCGCCCTTGCGCAATTCGAAGCTGACGTTCTTGACGGCAGGTACGCCGCGGTAGGTCTTGGTGACGTTTTCCAGACGAACGATCGGTTCCATCAGAAACCTCCCGACACGAGATCGACAGCCAGCACGCAGTCGCCGCCCCTCGACGCGATGAACAGCTGGCCGTCCTTCTCGGCCACGCTGCAGATGCCGTGACGCGTGCCGTTGGCGCGGCTGTGCAGGCTGAATTGCGGCTGCATGTTCTGGTCGAGCCTGACCACCAATCCGTAGGAGCGGCTCGGCGACCATGGCTTGTGAATGCCCATGGTGCGGATGCCGCCGCATTGCAGCGGCTCGAGGAAGCTGCGGCTGGAGGCCAAGGTCGGCGCGATCCAGTAGGCGGGCGGGACCTGGTCGATCATATCTAGCCGGTAATGCGTCTCCTGCAGCACGAACTCGATCAGCCGGTTGCGCGGCGCGAACAAGGTCAGCCATGCGCCGCCGTCGTCGCCGGAAGGCGACAGCCGCGCCGGATAGCCGGGCAGATGCGTCAGCACTGTCGAGCGATTGCCGGTCGCGCCGTCGAACCGCACCAGCTGATGGCGCCAGCTCTCGCTCACCAGCACATCCCCGCCGACGGGATGGAGCCCGTAGGGGAAGGCGATATCGCCGGCCACCTTGCGGAAATCGCCGCCTGCCGCGTCCCGCTTCCAAAGCGATCCGGACGCGCCCTTCTTCATCAAATCGGCGGCCCATTGCGACGGCGCATGCTCGGCCGAACCATTGGCCAGCCACAGCGTGCCGTCACTGGCATAGGCAAGTGCGGTGATGCAGCCGATACCGGCCGGCAACAGGACTTCGCTGCCGCCGATCAGCAGCTTGCCGCTTTCCAGCCCAACCGTCAGTTCGCCCGACGGCGAGCTGGCCAACGCCGTGACGGGAGACGGAAAAGTGTCCACAATCTCAGGCTCGGTTCCGGCGCCAAGCGAATAGATGGCGTTGCCGCTGGAGGCGAGCAGCCTGTCACCCGAGACGACCAGATTGTCCGGTTCGGTCAAACCGGCAAACGCAAGCGCGTCGTCCAGCAGCGTGTTGGGCCGGAAGGCGCCGTCCAATGGCGGGATGGTGACGGCCTTGCCGCGAAACATGTCCAGGATCGGATCGAGGATCATGGCTTCGCTCCCCAATAGGAAGCCGGGCTGGTCCAGTTGGGGTCGGCGCCCGAAATCCTGTAGCGGCCGACGCGGTTATTGAGAATGCCGCCGACGAACAGAAAGCCCTTGTGCTCGCGCATCGAGGTGACCATCGGATGCGCGCCGCCGGTGAGGTCGCCCATCGCTTCGACGATGCCGCCCTTCTCCGTGAATTTCACCACGCCGCCGGTGTTGATGTTGGGGAACAGCCATTCGTCCTGCGGCAGGCGGCGCGTCATGCGCTTGCGCATGTCGGGGTGGCGCAGCGACAGGTCGAAGCTCGGCGTGCGCATGCCGAGCCACGCCATCCAGTAATTGCCGTCGGACGCCCGGTTGATGTTGTCGGGATAGCCCGGCATGTCGCGGATGACGCATTCGGCGATGCCCGCCTTCGGCCCTTCCAGCCAGTAGCGATGCACGCGGCAGGCCCAGCTTTCGGCGAAGAACAGCGACTTGCCGTCATGCGCCATGCAGACACCATTGGTGTAGCGGTAGCCGTCGAGCAGCGTCCTGGTCGAGCCGTCCTTCGGATCGTAGACCAGCAGCCGGCCGGTGGCGCGGTTCTCGATCGAGTCCAGCGCCCAATCGTGGGCGTCATAGCGCTTGGTCGAGTCGGTGAAATAGATGCGGCCGTCGGGGGCGATGTCGCAGTCATTGGGATCGCGCAGCCGCGCATCGTCGACGATCGAGGTCCAGGAGCGCGACGTCTCGGCGGACAGGCGTTTCACCTCGCGATCCGGCGACACGGAATAGAGCCCCATGGCGCCGACGCAACTGATCAGATTGCCCGATTTGTCGAAGGCAAGGCCGAGCGGAAAGCCGCCAATATGGGCAAACACTTCCGACCTGGCGTAGTCGGGCGCGAAGAAGCGGACGATCTCGCCGTGACGCGTGCCGCAATAGAGATTGTCGTCGCGGTCGAGGATGACATCCTCCGGTCCTTCCAACTCACCGAGCCCGATATGATCGGCGGCCGACAAGCGGTTGTCGAGTTCGTAGGGTGTGCCGGAACCCGGCACGGCCGACTGCGTTGCGCCCATCTTGAGATAGACCGGCGCGACATAGACCTCGTTCAGCACCTTGTGGCGGTTCTTCAGCCAGCGGATGTCGATGGTCACCGCGACCGCCAGCATGATGCCGAGCACCATCTGGTTGGTGCCGGTGCCGTAGCCCAGCCGGATCAGCCCGTTGGTCATGGTCAGGACGATGATGGCGCCCATCAGTCCCTTGATCACCGAACCGCGCCCGCCGCCGAGGCTGACGCCGCCGACCACCGCCGCCGTCAGCGCCATGATCTCGAGGTTGAGGCCTGTACCCGGCCCTGCGCCGCTCAGCCGGCAGGCGATCAGGAAGCCGCCGATCGAGGCGCAGAAGCCGGAGAAGACATAGGTCATGAACACGGTTCGGCGCACGCGGATGCCGGCATTGTGGGCCGAGCGCCGGGAGCCGCCGACCGCCAGCACATGCCAGCCCGGCCGCGAACGCGTCAGCGCGACATGGGTGACGACGGCGAGGATGATCGCCAGCCAGACGGAGACGGAGAGCCCCCAGAAAGTGCTGTCGCCGATGAAGTCGAGCACATCCGATGTGGCTGTCGAAAGCTGCACATCGGCCGCATAAGTGGTGACCAGGATGTCGAACAGCGCCCGCCCGAAGATGAAGGTGACCAACGTGGTGAGAAAGGCGCGCAGCCTGAGATACCCGACGAGATAGCCGTTGACGGCGCCGAAGACGAGGCCGGTGGCAAGCGAAGCGGCCAGCGCCAGCCATATCGACTGTTCGAGGATGAAGAAGACGTAGACGGCGGAAAAACAGGACAGCGCGAAGATCGAGCCGACAGACAGGTCGATGCCGCCGCCCAGCATCACCACCGTCATGCCGGTGACCACCATCGAGAACTCGCCAAGCTGCCGGGTCGATTCCTGCAGCGACGTCAGCTTGAAGAAGCCAGGAATGATCGAGCCGAAGGTCGTCAACGTCGCCACCAGCGCCAGGAACGGAATGGCATTGTCGGTCCAGCGCTTGGTCAGGATCTCGCCGACGAGATGGTCGGGCACGAGATTGTAGCGCCAGGACTGGAGGCGTTCGCGAAAGGACATCGGCTGCTGTTCCGAGAAGAGAGAAAAAAGGGCAGAGCTATCGTTTCAGGGCAATTCCCAACCTCGGCGCCGCCCCTCATCCGCCTGCCGGCACCTTCTCCCCGTATAGTGACGGGGAGAAGGGTGAAGCTCCAGCGCCGACGCCCCTCTCCCCGTCACTATACGGGGAGAGGGTAAGGGTGAGGGGCAGCGCCGAGGTTGGAAGATTGCCAACCCGGCCGCCACTATCGGGCGCAAGCGCGCAGCTTACTTCGCCGCAGCTTCGGCCTGCAGCGCCTTCAGGTCCCAGCAGCTGTCGGGCTTGAGGTCGGCCTTGGTCGTCGCCTTCTCCAGCGTGTAGATGTAGGTGTGCGACGTGCCGGCCGGCTGGCCGCTCTGCAGCAGGAACTTGATGATGGCGTTCATGTCACCCGACTGGCGGGCAAGGTCGGTCATGACAACGGCGCCATAGGTGCCGTCGGCCAGCTTGTCGCAGTCGGCCGCCTTCTCGCCGCCGCCGGTGGTGACGAGAAAAACCTTGCCGTCGAGCTTGGCATCGCGGATCGCGGCCGAAGCGCCGGTGGCGTCGCCATCCCAGAAATCGATGATCGAGCAGATGTCCGGATTCTGCTGCAGCATCGTCGTCGTCACATTGCGCGAAGTCGTCGCGTCCCAGTTGGAGTCCGGCTTGGCCACCACCTTGAAGTCGGGATGCTTGTCCAGCACCTTCATGATGCCGGCATACTGGTAAAGGCTGGAAGAGTTCGCCTGGTCGCCCTGCACCAGGCCGATCTTCTTCGACGAGTTTTCACCGCAGCCCTTGATCGCAGCTTCGGCCTCTAATTGGCCAAGCCGATCCCAGTCGCTGCCGACAAAGGCGTCGGCGGGGAAATTGGCGGGATTGTCGACCAGCAGCACATAGGTGCCGGCGGCCTGCGCCTTCTTCATCAGCTTGGAATAGGAGTTGAGATCAGGCGCATGGATGATCAGCACATCGGGCCTTGTGTCCGAGGAGATCGCGTCGGTGATCGCCTGCGCGCCGGCGTCGACGACCCAGTTCGGGTCGCGCGTCTCGAACACGCCGCCCCAGGCTTCGACTTCCGTCTTCAGAAAGTGCGCCCAGCCCTGTGCCAGGTCGAAGCCCATCGCCAGCGGCACCAGCATCACGCGCTTCCCCTTGAGCGCCTGCGCATAGGCGGCCGGGCCTGGATCGTCGGCGGCGAAGCTCGGCGCCACGAAGGCCGTGACGGCAAGCGCCGTCGCGGCGGCCATCAATGTTCTGATCAGTTTCATGTCACGTCCTCTGGTTGGTCGTTGTTATCCGCGGCCGGCCCCAACCGTCCGCTTGGTTAAGTCTTCCTGTTTGAGCATGATCTTTTCCGAAAACCGGTTTCCACTTTTCGGGATCATGCTCTAGATATCGCCCTGCTGGGCGGTCTGCTCGTCGCGTGGATTGATGATGCCGTCAACGATGATCGCCCCCAGCAGGATCGCCGCCTTGATCAGGTTCTGGTAGAGCAGCGGAATGTCGATGATGGTCATGGCGTTCAGGAGAATGCCGATCAGCGCCGCACCCACCAGCACGTTGCGCACCCCGCCTCGCCCGCCGGACAGGCCGATGCCGCCGATCACCGCGACCAGCACGATGTCGTAGAGCAGCGTCGAATTGACGACCCGGGTGTTGATCGAATGCAGGCTGGCCGCCGTCAGCAGGCCGGCAATCAGCGCCACGAAAGCCGAGAGCACATAACGCAGCACCAGCATCGGCCGCACCGGGATGCCGATGTTACGGGCGGCAACCGGATTGTCGCCGGCGAAATAGATGTAGCGGCCCCATTTCGTGTAGCGCAGGAACAGGAAAAACAGGAAGGCGAGGCCCGCGAAGACGAACACCTCGATGGGGATGTCGAGAAAACGCAGGCCGCCGAGCAGTTCCACCCAATGGCCCTGCGGCACCGGCACGGCATCCTGCGTGATCAGTTGCGAGCGCACATAGCCGAAGACGAAGGAGCCCGTCGCCAGCGTCACGAAGATCGCCGGCACGTCGGCATAGGCTACGAGAAAGCCGTTGAGCAGGCCAATGGCGAGCACGCCGGCCAGCACATAGACGAAGGCCAGCCCGTCCGAGGTTCCGGTGTTGAGCAGTTGCAGATACCAGGCAACCGACATCGCCATGATCGCCACCGCCGACAGGTCGATGCCGCGGCCGATGATGACGACCGCCATGCCGAGCGCCAGTATGCCCAGCACCGACACCGAGCGCACGATTGCGACGAGATTGTTGGGATCGATGAAGCCCGGCAGGCCTATTGCCGCGGCAATGAACAGCACGACCGCTATGGCAAAGACAATGCCTTCCTGATTCAGGCTCCTGAAATTCGGCCAGCCAATCGCGTTCATGTCTGCTTTCGCCCCGATGGCAGCGCTGCCATCCCGAAAACGAAAGCTAATCGGCTCGATGCCGGCTCGTCAAATGAATCCGCTTTCAGGTGGCCGGGTTCATGGCGATATTTATCGAGTGGACGCATCGAATGCCCAGACTGGCGCAACGCCCGGAAACTCCTGCGCTTTTGGCATTTGATTGCGCCATTGAAGCGTCGCGCGAAAGCGCCGCCCCGATGCTAAGGAACAAGGCGGAATTTATCTCCGCTTCAGATCGAGAAATCCGATTTCAATTCCCAGGCGCGTGGCCTGAAACCTCGGCGCCGGCTCCGGGCGGCAGCACGAGAAAGCGCAATGCCGCCACCAGGCCGATGGCACCGATCGCCAGGAAGGCTACTCGAAAATCGACGAGACCGAGCGCCGTCCCGCCCCTGGCGATCTGCGACAAATTGAGGATCGCCGCAGCCACCGCGACCCCGAACAGCATCGCCACCTGCTGGAGCATGCTGGACAGCGTCGCCGCCGAGCTGCGCTGAGCCGCGCCGATATCGGCGAAAGCCAGCGTGTTGAGCGCGGTGAACTGCATCGAGCGCGACAGGCCGGCGATCAGCATCAGCCCGATCACCAGCGCTTGCGGCGTCTGCGGCGAGATGGCCGCGCAGGCAGCGATCGATGCCGAGGCGACCAGGCCGTTGACGACCATGACCGAGCGAAAACCGAAGCGCCGCAGCGTCGGCGTGGTCACGGTCTTCATGCCGAGATTGCCGAGGAAATAGGCAAGGATCATCATACCCGCATCGATCGGGCTGAGCCCGAAGCCGACCTGGAACAGCAGCGGCAACAGGAACGGCGTGGCGTTGATGGCCACCCGGAAAATGGTGCCGGCCGCGAGCGTCGAGATGGCGAAGGTCTGCACCTTGAATGACGAGAGGTCGAGCAGCGGATGCGGCGCGCGCCCGAGATGCCGTACCGCCAGCCAGCCGATGACGATGCCCGCCGCGACCAGGGCCACCGTCGGCAAGGCGCCGTCGTCGGGATGCGCGATGCGTTCGAGGCCGTAGAGCAGGCAGGTCAGCCCCAGCGACGTCAGGAAGAACCCTGGCCAGTCGAGCGGCTTCGGCTCGGCCTCGCGGTCGCCCGGAATGAAGCGGGCGACGAGCGCCAGCCCGACCAGTCCAAGCGGGATGTTGATGAAGAAATTCCAGTGCCAGGACAGAGCGGTGGTGATGAAGCCGCCAAGCACCGGCCCGACGACCGGCGCGAACAGCGCCGGCCAGGTGATCAGCGCGGTGGCGTTGAGAAGCTCGGATTTCGGCGCGTTGCGCAAGACGAGAATGCGCCCGACCGGCGTCATCAGCGCGCTGCCCAGGCCCTGCACGGCGCGCGCCGCGACGAATTGAGTGAGATTCTGCGAAAGCCGCAGGCGAGCGAGGCCAGCGTGAACAGCGCGATCGCCACCAGGAAGATGTTGCGCGCGCCGAAACGGTCGGCGAGCCAACCGGACAGCGGCACGAACACCGCCATGGTCAGCATGTAGACGGTGATGCCGATGCTCATCGCCACCGCCGGCACGCCGAACGAAGCGCCCATCTGCGGCAGCGAGGTCGAGATGATCGTCGAATCCAGCAACTGCATGAAGAAGGCGATGGCCACGATCAGCGCCACGCGCCGTGCCTGGCGCGCCGGCGTCGTCAATGATTGGGGCGAGGCTTCGTTTTCGGGAATGGCTGTCATGCGGGGAATTGGCGTGAAAACTTTCCGTACGGCCGGCATGGGACAATTGTCCGGCAAATCGATGGCGCACCGGTTTGAACAGCATTCGGGCGTTGGCGTCCACAGCCCGGCGAACAAACTTTCGCGATTATCTGCCTGGAGGCGTTAGAGAGACAGCGCGGCGGCGAGCGGCGGCTGATCACCCCTCGAGCCGATGGCTGCCGAACAAGCGGTGACTTGCGCGGCGGCTTGACGCTGGCGCCGCATTCGCCGGTGGAAATTGGCAGCCGGCCCTAGCCCCGGCCGACCTTGTCCAGGAACAGGCGTAGCTCCGCCGGATCCATGTGCACGACATGCCGGTCCTCGGGATAGGCCAGGCTGTTGACGTCGGCGACGTACTCTGAGAAAGCGGCGATGCGCTCGGCCTGCAAACGATCATATTCGGCGGCGAAATTGCGATAGACCTTGGAGTGCCGGGGCATGTGGCCGCGGTTCTGGCCGAGTATATCGTCGGCGAAGAGGTATTGCGCGTCGCACCCTGTGCCCGCCCCCATCGACAGCATGATCAGCGAGGTGCGCTCCGAGATCGCCTTGGCCACCTCGACCGGCACCACCTCGATCTCGGCGCCGACGGCGCCGGCGGCCTCCAGCTGCTTGACCGCCTCGAACACCTGCATGGCGGTATCGGCGGTCTTGCCGACTGCCTTGAAGCCGCCGGTCCAGGTGGCGCGGGATGGAATGAGCCCGACATGGCCGATGACAGGGATAGCGTCGTCCGCCATGCGCTTGATGGTGGCATAGCCGGCGCTGCAATAGACCGCGTCGGCGCTTGCCTTGTAGAGCCGGAAGGCCCAGCGCACGAAATCGTCCGCCGTGCCGATCTCGAAGAAGTTCTCGCCCGGCATGGTGAACAGGCTGGGCGCTGCGTCGCGATATTGCGGATTGAGCACCAGCTCGGGCGGCACCGACACGATGTCGACTCCTGCCCGTTCGGCCGCCTCGGCCTCGTCCATAGTCAGCACGCGCAGCATGGTCAGCTGACGCTTGCCTTTCATGGCGCGCAGATCGGCGACGGTCGGTCTCTTTCGGCTCATCGAACTCTCTTCCTTCGTTGCTCGGGTGGGCGGCTGCTCAGCCGATCTCGATCATCACCTTGCCAGCTTCGATCCGCACTGGATAGGTGGCGAGGTTGACGCAGACCGGCGCGCCCTTGGCCTGGCCGGTCTTGTAGTTGAAGCGGCCATTGTGCTTGGGGCACTCGATGATGTCGTCCATCACCAGCCCGTCGGCCAGATGCGCCTTTTCATGCGTGCAGTAGCCGTCGGTGGCGAAAAACTCGTCGTCCGGGCTGCGATAGATGGCGAAGGTTCGTCCGCCATGGTCGAAGCGGATGACATCCTCTTCCTCGACATCGTCCACGGTGCACGCTTCGACCCAATCGGCCATTTCAGTCTCCTCGCAATTGTAGCCCGCGGCCGGGGCAAACTATTCGGCCGCCGCCGACATATCGACCTGGTGGAATTCGCCGCGATAGGGCTTGGCCGTCGGCGGCAATTCGCGCTTGAGGTAATAATCCTCGTATTTCAGCTGCCTGAGCAGGACCGGCCAGACCTCGCGATAGGCGTGCCAGATCGACGGGTTCGGCTCTGGCAGATCGTGCTTGATCAATTCGTGCAGCCTGGGCAGCGCGTGATAGGGCACCATCGGGAACATGTGGTGCTCCACATGATAGTTCATGTTCCAGTAGATGAACCGGCTGATCGGGTTCATGTAGACGGTGCGGGTGTTGAGCCGGTGGTCGACGACATTGTCGGCCAACCCGATATGCTGCAGCAGGCCGGTCATCACCATGTGCCAGGTGCCGTAGAGCCGAGGCAGCCCGATCAGTACAAGCGGCAGCCACGACCGCGTGTAGAGCGCCAGCGCGACCGTCGCGACATAGATGGCGATATGCCAGCGGGCCGTGACCACCGCCTTCCCCTGCTCCATCTCGGGAATGTAGCTCTTCTCGTCGTCCGACAGTCTGCCGAATGCCTGGCGCACCAGTGTCGGCAGCGAATAGCGAAAATCGAGGATGCCGGTGAACGCGAGTGCCGCCTTCAAGAGGTCGGGCGGCCGCATGACGGCGATCTCGGCGTCGCGGCCGACGATGATCGTGTCGGTGTGATGGCGGGCATGGCTCCAGCGCCATTGCACGGGATTGCGCATCAGCATGAACGACGCGATGTGATAGACGACGTCGTTCATCCAGCGGGTGCGGAAAGCCGTGCCGTGGCCGCATTCGTGCCAGCGCGAGTCGCTGGACGAGCCGTAGAGAACGCCATAGACGAACAGGAACGGCACCACCCACCATGTGCCCCAGAACCAGGCGATGCCGGCGGCCGAGCCCAGTATCAAGGCGATCCAGACGATGCTGTCGCGGATCGCCGGCCCGTCGGAACGCTGCATCAGTTCCTTTATCGCCTTGCGCGAGACATCGGTGTGATACCATTCCGCCGAGGCCAGGCCGGTCTCGATCGCAAGGCGGGTGCTTTCGCCGACCAGGCTGTAGTCGCGCTTTTTGCCCATCACATCGACCTCCGGTTTCCGGCCTGCCAGCCGGAGCATTCATTTCGCATCATGCCCTGCCCGCCAATCTCGGGAAATTCCCCGATGGCCTGGGATAATCCTGCTGCGGCTGCCTGGCGATCGACGCGATCCTGTTTTCCGCGGCAGCGATGTCGCCGGCGCCGTCCAGCACGCGAAACATCGCATCGTAGGCGCGGCTTTCGCCATGCTCCAGCCAGATCATCTCGCCGCGCTCGCGCGCCGCGCGATTGCCGAGCACATGATGCGTCGACGGCTCGATACCCATTGCATATTGGCCGGCCTGGAAATTCTGCCACTGATAGGCGCAAGGCAATTGATCCTTGCGGGTAATCACCTCGAAGCCGAGGCCGAGGCGGTCGTTGACGACGGCCACCGGCACCGCGCCCGCCGCGTCGGCGCCGAGCTCGTGCTGCCAGACCTGCTCGCTGAACCCAAGTTGCGGCGCCGGCGCGGTGCGGTAGCCGACCTTCTGCGCCTCGTAGCGCTCGCCGGCATGCGCCGCCCACACCACGTCGCGGATCGGCGCCAGATAGCGCGAACCCTCGTCGAGCAAGGGATGGCTGACATTGACGTGGTAGAAATACATGTGCGGCGTGCGGTTGAAGCCGTGGTTGACGACACGGTCCGACAGCCGGATCTCGTTGCTCCCGACATCGGCCTCGATCCTGCGGATGAGATGCAGGTCCTCGCCGAACACCGTCGCCTGCTGGACGATGGCCTCGGCCCATAGCACGCAGCGGTCGCCGTCCCAGCTCTCGCCATAGCCGGTCAGCCGCGCCGGAATGGTGCCGATGCGGCCATGCAGCGAATGGACTACGGTCGTCTTGCCAGGATAGTTGTAGCTCTCGGCCGGCACTTCTTCCCGGCCCAATATGTGGTCGAGGCCGCAGGTCACCAGCAGGCCGGAGAACGACCGGCCCCAGCCCATCCCGCCTTCCCCCTCATACTCATGCAGCCCCGGGTGGCGAAAACCGCTCGGCGAATGCCAACCGATCGCCTGGCCCCTGAAATCGCAATCGGCAATGTCGAGCGCACGGTCGACGAGGGCCGTGAAGCGCAGGCCCGAACCGGTGCGGAACTCCAGCATGCGGATGCCGCGCTCTACCCCGTCGCCGAGCGTCATCAGCCGCACGCCGGCGAATTGCGACAGCATGCCGGAACGCTCCGCCACTTGCCTTCGCGACAGCGTCTTGCCGTAAAGCTCTACCATGCGACGTCCTTCACTTTGCCCTCGCCTCCTTGAGCAGGGCCGACATGTCGGCGCCGGTGATGATGCTTTCCACGGTCAAAAGGTCGGTGTCGGCAACCGTCTGTTCGGCGACGATTTCGCCGCGACGCATGACGATGATGCGGTCGGCGACCTGGAATACATGGTGGATATTGTGGGTGATGAGCAGCACCGAATGGCCGGCGTCGCGCACCTCCTTGACGAAGCGCAGCACGCCATGGGTCTCCTCGACGCCGAGATTGTTGGTCGGCTCGTCGAGGATGATCACCTTGGCGGCAAACTGCATGGCGCGCGAAATCGCGATCGACTGGCGCTCGCCGCCCGACAGCGTCGAGACCAACGCGTCGGCGTCGAGTTTCTTCGATATGCCGACACGCTTCAGCAGCTCCGACGCGGCATTGCGCAGTTTGGCGAGATCGAGCGGCGCGAACACGCCCAGCCATCCGAAATTGACCGGCTCGCGGCCAAGGAAAAGATTGCGCGCGATGCTGAGATCCGGCGCCAGCGACGTGTCCTGGTGGATGGTCTCGATGCCGAGGTCCATCGCGTCGCGTGTCGAGCGGATCGAAACCTTCTCGCCGCGAACGTAGATATCGCCGCGGTCGACGGGAAACACGCCGGAGATCGCCTTGATCAGCGTCGATTTGCCGGCGCCGTTGTCGCCGAGCAGTGCCACCACCTCGCCCTCGTTGAGGGTAAAGGAGGCGTTCTTCAGCGCGCGCACGCTGCCGAAGGATTTTTGCAGGTTTTGCAGCCGAAGCACTTCCATCGTCAGCTCCTTGCGGCGTTCTTCTGCAGCAGAGCGTGCAGGATGAGCATGGCGAGGATGATCACGCCGACGAAGATGTTGTAGGCCAGGCCCGGCACGCCGATCAGCACGATGCCGTTGCGGATGGCGCGCAGCATCAGCGCGCCGACGATGGTGCCGAGGATGGTGCCCCGCCCGCCGGTCAGCGCCGTGCCGCCGACCACAACCATGGCGATCACTTCCAACTCGTAGCCGGTGCCGGCCACCGGCGAAGCGGCCGAGATGCGAAACGCGCTGATCATGCCGGCAAGGCCGGCCAGCACCGAGGTCGCGATGAACAGCCAGATCTTGACGGCATCGGCCGGCACGCCGCGCGCCACCGCCGCGTTGCGATTGCTGCCGATGGCGCTGATCCAATTGCCGAGCTTGGCATAGCGCAGGACGTAGATCGCAAGCAGCGACAGGCCGATGAACCACCAGAGCGAGGTGTAGAAGCGGAACGAGCCGACATTGAAACTGCCCGCCAGCAGCGTCACGAAAAAGCCGGGCTGGTCCCAGGATTTCAGCGGAAAGCCCTGCGTGATGTAGAGCGCTGCCCCGCGCACGACGAGCAGCATCGACAGCGTGACCAGGAACGAGGAGATGCCGATCTTGGTGACGATCAGCCCGTTGATCGCTCCGATCGCGATGCACAGCAGCAGCCCGGCCAGAAGCGCGACGCCGATATCCACGCCGCCATTCTGCGCCAGAAGCATCACCACCACCGGCGCCAGTCCGAACACCGCGCCAACGGAAAGGTCGAACTCGCCCGCCGTCAAAAGCAGCGTCATGCCGAGCGCGATGATGCCGAGCTCGGGCAGGAAAGCCATCATGTTGGAGATGTTGAGCGGCGACAGGAAATTGGCGTCGGCGACCGCGAATACCGCCAGCAGGATGATGAGGATGATGAAGGAAGAAAATTGTGGAGAGCGCATCAGGGCGGACCTGCCCTTTGCTCCCGGCGCATCGTCTTCTGCTGTGATTGCCATGACTGTCTGAACCATGCGTTTCATGCGGCGCCCGCCATCTCGCAGGCGGGCACCGCTTCACATCACTTGTCGTAGAGTTTCAGGATCGGCTCGACGCTCGAGGCGTCGTAGAGGCCGAACGTATGGATGTCGTAGCCGATCGGCTCGCCCGAGGCGGCAAGCCCGAGCAGCGCGACCGGCATGAAGCCTTGCGCCGACGGATATTGCCAGGCGGCCGCGTTGACGAAGCCAGACTTGACCGCCTCGGCGGTCTCCTTGGAATTGCCCCAGCCGACGACCGGTATCTTGCCTGCCGGCACGCCGGCGCCGTCGAACACCCGCTTGACGCTGGCCGCGACGGAATCGCCAAGTGCGATGATCGCCGGCGGATTGTTGGCCACCATATAGTCGGTCATCTTGGCGATGATGCCGGCCGGATCGGTGCCGCAATCGACGACGTCGTATTTGATGCCGAGCGGATCGAAGACGCTGGCGATGCCCTCGGTCTCCAACTGCTGGTAGCTGGCACCGGGAACCTCGACCGGCAGGAACACCTTGTCGCCCTGCTTCACCATTTTGTGGTCGACCAGATACTTGGCCCAGACGACGCCGGCCTCCTTGAGATCGGCGCCGACATAAGCCTGGCGGCCGGTCGCCGGATCGTCGGTGTTGAAGAACACGATCGGGATGCCGGCGGCCTTGGCAGCCTTCACCTCCTCGGTCCACAGGCCGGGCTGCGCCGAAGTGGTGGCGATGCCGTCGGGCTTGGCGGCGAGCGCCGAATTGAAGGCCTCCTTCTGCGCCGCCATGTCGCCGCCGCTGAAGGAGATCTTGCAGGTCACCTTGAGCTGGTCGCAGGCTTTTGTCGCACCCGCATTCCAGTCGATCCAGAACGCATCCGACGGACCGCCATGCGACAGCAGATAGAAGGTCTTCTGGCCATCCTGCGCCTGGGCGGCCGAACCAAGCGCCACGCCGGCGAGCACTGTCGCGGCGGCCGCCAATTTCCAAGCGAATTTCAACATTCTTTCCTCCCTTGCTTCGGGCCGCGCCGCCGCGAGCCGGCGGCGCGGAGTGATCGTCAAAGACCGTTGGCGCGGAACTTCCCGTCGAGGAACTTCTTGGCGCGCGGCACGTCGTCTTCCGACAGATGCTCGATGATGACCGGGATGTTCGGATGCTTCTGCGCCAGGCGCTGGAGATACAGGTCGTAGTTCAGCGAGCCTAAGCCGGGGGCCGGCAGCTCGATCTCGCCGACACCGCGGAAGGTGTGGCTTTCCATGGCGTCCTCGTCGCCGATGTCGGCGTGCTTCTCCGATTTGTCGCTGCCCGAACGCTTGACGTCCTTGGCGTGGGCAATGCTGATCTTGTCGCTCAGCGTGTCGAACACCTGGTTCAGGATCTGGTCCATGCGGTCGATGTTGTGGGTCTCGAAATAGTTGGTCGGGTCCATCAACAGGCCGAGACCCGGATGGTCGACCTGCGCGAACATCTTCACCGTCTCCTCGACCGAGCCGACGACGTTGTTGACATAGGTTTCGAGCAGGAAGACCGCGCCGTGGTCATAGGCGGTCTGGGCGAGGTCGGCGACGACCTTGCGGCATTCCTCGAAACCTTCCTCGGTCTTGTTCTTGGGGTGATGAACCCAGTCGGATTCGGTGTTGTAGGTGCCGGTTTCCGAGATCACGTAGGGCGAGCCGAAATGACGGGCGTTGCGGATGATCTCCTTGAGGTAGCCGACGCGCTTGTCGCGCTCCGCCTTGTCGGGATGAATGATGTTGGTGTAGCCCGACACGCAGCAGACCGGCAGGTTCTGGTCGCGGAAGACGTCGCGCACCGTCTTGGCCTTGTCCTTGGTGATCTGCCCGGCCGACAGGTCGACATCCCTGAAGTGAAGGTCGAGCTGAACCGTGTTGAAGCCAAGCCCGCGGATCTTCTTCGCGGTCTCCTCGAGGCCATACGGGAAATAGCCCGTAAAAATACCTGCCTGCATCATGGTGTGAATTCCTCCCTGTAAGCGATTCAGTTGTCAGTGGTTTCAGTTGATCGAGATTTCCGAAAGCTTGACCGTGCGGCCCTCGTCGATCGAGCGGTAGCCCGCCTCGACCAGCGCCATGGTCTTGACGTTGTCGGCGACGGAAAGCGCCGGCGGCGTGCCGGTCTTCACCGCGTGCTGGAGCTGTTCCATGACGCCGATGAAGGCATGCGGAAACCACATCGTGTCCCAGCTCGGGCTGACCCACTCGCCGCCGGTGGTCTCGGCCGAGGCATAGGTCAGCGTCGAGGCAGAACCCGTCGGCCAGCCGATCGTGCCCTTGGCGACGCCCTTGGTGCCGTCGACGCGCCAGTTGATATGCTGGTCGTCCTTGTAGCCCTCCTGGCGCGGGCCGGACCAGACATCCTCCAGCGACACCGCCAGCACGCCGGACGGAAAGCGCAGCGTCGACACGGTGATGCCGTCGGAATGGTCGAATTTCGTGCGCGGATCCTTGCGCGTCAGCGTGGTGATCTCGTCGGGATCGCCGAACAGGAAGCGCAGCACGTCGAGATGGTGGACGCTCATATTGGCGAGCGTCAGCCTGTCATAATCTTCGAGGAAGCTCTGCCAATGCGGGATGGCATGCATGTCGATCTGCGCGAAGACGATCTCACCCAGCGCGCCGCTGTCGATGATCTGCTTCAGCACGCGCATCGACTGGTCGTAGCGCATGTTCTGGTTGACCGAGAGGATCTTGCCGGCCTTCGCCGCCTCGTCGCGCAGACTGATCGCTTCCTCGACCGAAAGCGCCAGCGGCTTCTGCGCCAGGATCGCCTTGATATGCTTCTGTTTCAGCGCATGCCGGATCAGGGCCGGCTGCTGGTCGGGCGGAAAGGCAAGATCGATGATGTCGACGTTCTGGTCCTCGATCAGCTGTTCCGGCGTGTCATGCACGGTGGGAATGCCCCAGCGCGTCGCCACCTTCTCGGCGCTGGCCCTGGTGCGCGAGGCGATCGCCACCACCGGGAACCCGGCCTCCCTGTAGGCGGCGAGATGGCACTCGGCCATGATCATGCCGGCGCCGACGCAGCCGATCCTGTATTCCTTTGCGCGGACCTTCACGTCCGGCTCGAAGCCATTGTTTGCCATCTGATCCTCCCGAAGTTCTTTTCTTGCGGCCGCATTCATCGTGCCAGCGCTCCCCCGCTTTGGTCGAAATAATGCACGCTGCCTGGCTCGCAGGATATCGCCACCATGGCATCGGGCCGAATGTCGGGCTGCCCGCGCAACAGCGCCTTCAGCCGCGCCTGCCCGGCTGCGAGCGTCACCACGGTGTAGCCGCCGAGCGGCTCGACCTCGAACACCCGCGCCGGGCGGGCCGAGCCCCCGTCCTCTGTTTCCTCATTGGGCCACGGTCTGACCTTGATGTCCTCCGGCCTCAGCCCGATCTCGACGGCGTCGGCGGGAGCCGCCTTGTCGGCAATGCGGATCGTACCATCGGCAGCCTCGATGCCGCCTTCGCCGCGCGCCGATTTCAATATGTTCATCATCGGCGAGCCGAGCAGCCGCGCCACATAGGTGCTGGCCGGACGGTCGTAGATTTCAGCCGGCGCGCCGATCTGCCTGATCCTGCCGTCCTCCAGGATGGCGATGCGGTCGGCGATCGACATCGCCTCTTCCTGGTCGTGGGTGACGTAGATCAGCGTCTTGCCGAGCTCGCGCTGGATGCGCTTCAGTTCGACGCGCGTCTCCTCGCGCAGCCTGGCGTCGAGCGCCGAGATCGGGTCGTCCATCAGATAGGCATTGGGATCGCGCACCAGCGCGCGCGCGATCGCCACGCGCTGCCGCTCGCCGCCCGAAAGCTGTGCCGGCGGCTTGTGCAGGATGTGGCCGATATGCAGCTTCGCCGCGACGTCGGCGACACGCCTTTCGATTTCGGCCTCGGCGACCCTGCGCTCGACAAGCGGAAAACGGACGTTGTCGAGCGCGCTCATATGCGGGAACAGCGCCAGGTTCTGGAACACCATGGCGACATTGCGCTCGGCCGGCGAAACCGCGTTGACCGGCTTGCCGCCGATCAGGATCTCGCCCGCATCCGGCGCTTCCAGCCCAAGCACCAGGCGCAGGATCGTCGACTTGCCCGACAATGGCGGACCGAAGAAGCAGAAGAACTCGTTGTCGTTGACCGTGAACGAGGCGTCGTCGACGGCGAGTGTCTTGCCGTAGCGCTTGGTGACATTGCGGAAGACGATATCGGCCATCTCAACCTGCCTTGCTGGTTGTGGACAGACTGTCGGCCTTGGCGCCGCCCCTCATCCCCCTGCCCGTCCTCCGCAGCAGCTGCGCTGCAGCTGCGGAGGGTGGACCGGCACCTTCTCCCCGTATAGCGACGGGGAGAAGGGGAATGGCCGCAACGCTGACGCCCCCCTCGCCCCGTCCTTCACGGGGAGAGGGTAAGGGTGAGGGGCAGCGCCGACCTGAGGGTATTTGTGCAAGCATCTCAGCCCCTCGCCTCGATCGCTTGGCCACTGGCAGCATCAAACAAACGCACCGACGACGCATCGGGCGCGATGATCGCGGTTTGCCCGATCGAGAGCCCGACATCATTGTCGAACACCGCCTTTGCAGCAGCCTCGCCTTGGCCGAGATGGACAATGGTGCGCGCGCCGATGCGTTCGACGAAGGTGACCGGCATGGCGAGCCCGCGCCCGTGCTCCACCAAAGCCACCTGCTCCGGCCGGAAGCCGTAGAGCACCTCGCCGCGCGCGCCACGCAAGGCGGCCGCGAGCCCGTCCGGCAGCGGCGGCGTGATGCCCAGCGGCCCGAGATCGACGACCAGCCCCCGGTCGCTTTCCGCCGGACTGCCCTTGAGCAGGTTCATGCCCGGCGCGCCGATGAAGCGGGCGACGAAGACGTTGGCCGGATTGTTGTAGACTTCGAGCGGCGTGCCGACCTGCTGCAAAACACCATGGTTCATGACAGCGATGCGGTCGGCCATGGTCATGGCTTCGAGCTGGTCATGGGTGACATAGACCATGGTCTGCCGGAACTGGCGCTGCAATTGCTTGAGCTCGGTGCGCATCACCGCGCGGAAGGCCGCGTCGACATTGGACAGCGGCTCGTCGAGCAGGAAGATGGCCGGTTCCATGATTGCCGAGCGGCCGATCGCCACCCGCTGCAATATGTTGACCGAGAGCCGATCGGCCTTGCGGTCGAGCAGCGGCGTCAGCTGCAGCAGCTCCGAAATGGCGCCGACGCGGCGGTCGATCTCGGCTTTCGCCGCGCCCCGCATCCTCGGCCCGTAGGCGAGGTTCTGGCGCACCGTCATATGGGTGAAAATCGCATAGTTCTGGAACACGAAGCCGACGCCGCGCCGACCCATCGGCACGCCGGCCATGTCGCGCTCGCCGAACAGGATTTTACCGCCGGTCGGCTCCTCCATGCCGGCGATCATGTTCATCGTCGTGGATTTGCCGCAGCCCGACGGCCCGAGCAGCGCCATGAACTCGCCGTCGGCGATTGCCAGGTCCATGGTCTTCAGCGCGGTGAAGTCGCCGAATTTCTTGACCAGGTTGTGGAGATGGATGGCGCTCATGCCGTCACCTGCCTTGCCCGCGCCATGCGCTTCATGGCGAACACCGCGACGATGGACAGCACGATCAATATGGCCAGCGCGATCGCCGCCACATAGCCCCAGATCAGGTCCTGGGTGGTGACCTTGTAGATGTAGACGGAGATCGTTTCGGTGGCGACGCCGGGGCCGCCGCCCGTCATGATGTAAAGCGTGTCGAAGATCTTGAAATTCTCGATCACCCTTATCGCCAGTGCGATGATGATGATCGTCTTCATCTTCGGCAGCACGATGGTGACGAAACGCTGCCACGGATTGGCGCCGAGCAGGGTCGCCGCCTTGATCTGGTCCTCCGGCACGCCGACCAAGCCGGCCAGCAGGATGAGGAACATCAGCGGCGTCCACTGCCAGATGTCGGCGATCATCACCGCGATCAACGCCAGGGTCGGATCCGACAGCCAGGCGATGGTGACCGGCGTGCCCGTAATCGCCGACAATATGTCGTTCACCGGCCCGCCCGACTGGAACAGCATGAAGAACATGTAGCCGGCCACCGCCGGCACCACCATCATCGGCATCAGCAGGATCGAATAGAAGATGCGCTTGCCGGGAAAATCGTCGGCGAACAATGTCGCCAGTGCGAGGCCGAGCAGGAACTCCGCCGGCACGCAGACGATCATGACGATGGCCGTGCGCTCCAGCGCGCTCCAGAAGCGCGCGTCGGCGGCGAGGTCGGTATAGTTGGCGAAGCCGTTCCACATCGACCACGCGTTCCACCAGCCGAGGCCTGACAGCGGCGACCAGTCGGTGACGCTGATGTAGAGCTGCATCAGCAGTGGGAAGGCCGAAATGAACAGCACGAGGATCTGCGCCGGCAGCGTCAGGCGAAAGCCGAGCTTTGCGCCTTCGTCGCGCGGGGCCGATTTTGTCTGGACGGCTTTCATCACGTCCTCCGAAATCGCTGCCGTCGCCGCGCTCATTGCTTGAGCGCCCCAAAAGTCAGCCCGCGCACAAGATGGCGCTGGATGGCGATGCCCATGATGACCGGCGGCACCGCCGCGATCAGGCCGAGCGCTGCCTTGGCGCCGTAGAGCTGACCGGTCATCGAGGAGGACAGCGACGCCATGTAGACCGGGATCGTCACCCATTCGCGCGTCGTCAGAAGCAGCGCGATCAGATAGTCCGACCAGTTGAGGATGAAGACGAAGAGCGCGGCACTGGCGAGCGGCGCACGCATCATCGGCAACGTGATGCGGGTGAAGACGCGCAGGCGCGAACAGCCCTCGACCAGGGCCGCTTCCTCGATCTCGCGCGGCATGTCGTCGAAGAAGGTCTTCATCAGCCAGAAGGCGAAGGGCAGCGTGACGATGCCGTAGATCAGCGCCAGCCCCCACCAGCTGTCGGTGAAGTTCAGGAAGGCCCACATGATCATGACGGGGATCATCACCGCCATCGGCGGAAACAGCCTGAGCTGGATCAGCGCCAGCGGCAGGTTCTGGCCGGAGCCGAAGCGCGACAGCCCGTAGGCGGCCGCCGTGCCGGCCGACATGGCGATCGCCGTGCCGAACACGGCCGACAAAAGCGACGACAGGATCGGCTTCAGCGCGGTGCGGTCGAGCGCAACGATCAGGCTGTTGGTGGACTCGCCGAAGACGAAGCGGAAATTGCTGAGCGTCGGGTTCTTCGGCCACCATGTCAGGTCGGCACCGGTCGCCGACCATTCGGCGATCGGCTTGAAGGCCATCGACACCATCCACAGGATCGGCACCAGCGTCACCGCCATGGCCGCAAATATCGCGGCATAGCGGAAAGTCTCGAAGGGAATGGAACGCTTCATCTGGCTGCTTTTGCTGGTGGCGTCATTGCGGAGGGGAAGAGCAGGCGCTCCTCCCCTCCAGGTCGATCCCGGGAGGTGGATCAGCTGATCGGATCGAGTACGGTCGGCCAGGCCTCCTTGTTGGTCCTGATGGCTTCGAGCAGCTTGTCCTCGCCGATGCGCCGGGCGATCTTCTTCCACTCCGCCTCGGTGTCGGCCATCGCCTGCTCCGGTGTCTTGGCCTTGGTCAGCGAGGCCATGAGGTTCTCGTCCAGCGCATTGTGGAAGGCGGTGGCGCCGGGATAGTTGATGGTCGGCACCGTGCGCGCGACCGTCTCGCGCACCACGTCCATGTGGTAGGCGTGGTAGGTCTGGCGCACCAGCGGATCGGAGAAATCCGAGAGCCGGAACGGGTCCAGATAGCCGCCGGGATTGGCGCTCATCCAGGCGTAGATGCGGGCCGAGCCCAGCCATTGCAGCAGGAGATAGGCGACCTCCTGGTTTTTCGACTGCGACGAAACCATGCCGGTCAGCGAGAACCACAGCACGGAACGGCTGATCAGCTTGCCGTCGATCTCGCGGCCGGGCGGCAGCATCGAGCCGATCTTGCCGGTGACGGCCGAATCCTTGTTGCCGGCATTGTCGAGGAATTTCGGCAGGTTGGAGAAGGCGCAGGTCATCGCAGCACCCCCCTTGGCGAAATTGCCGTACTGTTCCGGCCAGCCCCATGAGATCGCGTCCGGCGAATGGTGCGCCAACGAAGCGACATATTCGTTGGTGGCGGCAATGCCGTGCTCGGAATTGATCAGCGGCTTGCCGTCATCGCCGAACAGGAACTGGTTGGGCGACGCCATCGAGACATAGCGCTGGTACCAGTTGGTGTAGCCCCAACCCTGGTTGCGCAGGTCGGTCGAGCCGAACAGGCCCTTGTCGGGGCGCTGGAAGAAGGCGGCGATGTCGCCATGCTGCTTCCAGGTTTTCGGCGGCGCCAGGTCGTACCCGTATTTGTCCTTGAAAGCCTTCTTCTCGGCTTCGTCGCCGAACAGGTCCGCGCGGTAGACCCAGGTCTGGAAGTCGCCGTCCAGCGATACGCCGTAGTTGGAGCCGCGATATTTGTTGAGCAGCGACACGCCCTTGGCGCCGTCGACATAGCCGGTCTTGGGATCGTCCCACTCCGGCTTGTACTGGGCCACGAAGTCGTCGAGCTTGGCGATGCCGCCGGTCTCGGCGAGGTCGCCGAGGCGGTTCCATTCGGTCGAGTAGATGTCGTAGGCCCCACCCTTGGTGGAGATGTCCTGCATCGTCTTGGTGAATTCCTGGCCGTTCGGCAAGCCGACGATCTCGATCGGGATACCGGTTTCCTTTTCCCACAGGTCCTTGATCGAGGGCGCGCCGGCCGGGAAGGGCTGCGTAAGCTGGCCGATCGAGCCGTCCGAAAGGCCAAGCACGATCTTGGCCGGCGCCTTGCCGGCGCCTTTCAGCGCCTTGGCCGCCTCGATGGCGCGACCCTCGGGCGTGTCCGCGCCATATTGATAGCGCTCGGCGCCATCGAAGCCCGTCGGGCCGCCGATCATGCCGGGCGCCAGTGCGTCGGCGGCAAAAGCGCGGCCCGGACGAATGAATTGCGGTGCGATACCTGCCGCGGCTACGAACGCCGCCGCCTTTCCTCCGGACGCCAGCAACCGGCGCCGCGAGATGCGGATCAAATCAGACATTGGAATTCCTCCCTCAGGGCCCTGTTTCCTCCACGAGCCCATGAGGGATATTGACGGCAGTATAGGAAGGCTGTCAACATCATAAATAATCAAAACACATCATAACATCGCAAGAGGGCGAGGAAATGCATCGTGCCGGGGGCCATATACCACTCCTCATGCCTGGATTTGATGGGAACCTTCCTTCCCTGTCATGCACAATCCGGCCGGACGATTTGATTTAGCCGGGCGGCTTGCGCATGGGCCAAGGCCGGATACATCATTTCCCATCAGAATCGCGGATGGCGAGGCGCCGTCGCCATCAGCCCGGCCGTGGAAATTGCTTGACCTCGATGCGTGCAGGAGATGAAAGACGGTGCGTTCCACCCTGACTGACATAGCTCGGGAAGCCGGCGTTTCCGCCGCCACCGTCGACCGCGTGCTCAACAATCGCCCGGGCGTGCGGGCGCGCACGCGCGAAATCGTGCTCGAAATGGCGCAGCGCCTTGGCTACATCGCCGAAGGCCCGAACGGAGCACTGCCGAGGGCCTCGCCCGGCGAAGTGATCCGGCTCGACTTCGCGCTGCCGGCCGGCACCAATTCCTTCATCAAGATGCTGCATCGGCAGATCGAGGCGCAGGCGCAGGCGCGGCCCGATCTCGACGTCCACATCGCCACCATCGAAGGCTTCAATCCCGACCGGCTCGCCCGTCTGCTGCAGGAATTGCGCGGCCAGACGCAAGGCGTCGGCGTCATCGCGCTCGACCATCCGACCGTGCGCGAGGCGATCCGCTCGCTGTCGGCCAATGACGTCAAGGTGGTGACCATCGCTTCCGACATCCTGCATGTGCCGAGAGTTGCCTATATCGGCATCGACAACCGTGCCGCCGGGCGGCTGGCGGGTTATCTGCTCAACCGTTTCATGGGGTCGGGGCGTCCGGGCAAGGTGGCGCTGTTCGCCGGCTCGCTGTCCTATCGCGGCCACGAGGAACGCGAGATGGGATTCCGCCATATCCTGACCGAGGAATCGCCCAATCTCGAAATCGTCGAGATGCGCGAAATGCTCGATGACCGCGAGAAGGCATATTCGGAGGCATCAGCTCTTCTGGAGCGGCACCCCGACCTTGCCGCGATCTACAATGTCGGCGCCGGCAACACCGGCATCGCCCGAGCGCTCAAGGAGCGCGGCCGCGCTCAGTCGATGGTTTTCCTCGGCCATGAGGTGACGGAAGGCACCAAGGAGCTCCTGCTCGACGGCACGCTCGATGCTGTCATCGACCAAAACCCGCGCGTCGAGGCCAGGGAGGCGCTCAACACCTTGACCCACGCGGTCCGGGGGCTGCCTTATGAATTGCACCAGCCGAGGCTGCAGGTGATCTTCAAGGAGAACATTCCCGAGATCTGAGCGTTCAGGACGAACGGGGCAACGTTGCGAAAAACGCCTGCCCCGCTCGACGTTTCCGGTCTACTGGACGGTCGCGACTTCCGAGGTCGCGGCGTTGTCCAGCGATTCCCCGCTACTCCATTTCCGGATAGAGCGCCTTCGCCAGGTCGCGGATCGCATCGGCGGTACGCGGACCGAAGCCGATCATGTAGGCGCCGTCGAGCACGACCAGCGCCTTGTTGGCCGCCGCCGGCGTAGCCGCCAGTGCCCGGTTGCCGAATACCTGCTCGACGGTCGGACCGCCCTTGCCGTCGCTCATCATCAGGATCACGTCGGGCGCCATCTCGATCAGCTTTTCCTCGGACGCCGCCTTGTAGCCCTCGACGACATCCATCGGATTGATGCCGCCGGCATAGCGGATGATGGCGTCGGCCGAGGTACCGGCGCCGGCGGCACTCAACTTCACGAGACCGTGGAAGAACACCACCTTCCTGCGCCGCTCCAGCGGGATTCTCGCCGCGAGATCCGCTGCAGCCTGGAAAGCCGACAGCACTTCGCCGGAAACCGCCTTGCCTTTGTCCTCGAGCCAGAGACTGGCGGCGATCAGCGTGATCTTGCGCTCGATGCCTTGCGGGGTGTTGTCCTGCGGGATGAAGACGATCGGGATTGCCAGCGACTTCAGCACCTCGACCGCTTCCGGCGGGCCGCTGTCCTCCGCCGCCAGGATCAGGTCGGGATGCAGCCCGGCCAGCCCTTCAACCGAAAGCTGGCGGCGGTAGCCGACATTGGGCTTGTCGGTGACGGATGGCGGATATTTGCTGCCCCGGTCGACGGCGATGATCCGCTCGCCGGCGCCCAGCGCATGGACGATCTCGGTGACGTCGGAGCCAAGCGTCAGGATCCGCGTTGCCGGACCCGGCGCGACGGTTCGTCCCAACGCGTCGATCACCGTCCCGGCGGCCAATGCCTTGAAGCCGCAGGATGGCGCCAGCACCGACAGCGCCAGAAGCAGCACCGTGGCGATCCTGCCCGGCTGCGACCAGTGGATCCGCCTGCCCTTGCCGTCCGCCATGCTTCCGCTCCTGTGCAAATACCCTCGGTGATCTCCGGCCTATAAATTTAAAGTTGACTTGTGTCATCATGTTTTAATATGTGACCCCTGCTCGGACCGCCTGGTCGCGGGATTCCGTTCATGCCAGCCAAGGCCGTTCAGCCACCGCCAGCAGTTTTGCTTTTGCCTGGGGGCTGAATGACAACGACAACGAACACCACCTTGATGGCGAGCACCGCGCTTGCCCTCGTGCTCGGCCTGTGCGCCGCGCCCTTCGCCAGCGCGCAGGAACAGGGTCAGAAGGAAAAAAGCGCCGCCGCCAAGGCCGACCGCGTGGCGCCGCCCGATGCCGCGCAAAACCAGCCGGCGACCATGCTGGACCTGATCACCATCTCGGCGACCATGATCAAGACCGCGATCATCGAATCGATGGCTGCCATCAGCGCCGTCGACCAGGACGAGCTCGACCGCATCCAACCCGACACAGCCGCCGACATCTTTCGCACCACGCCGGGCGTCGCCGCCTCGATGAATGGCGACGATCCGGCGACCGCGATCAACATCCGTGGCCTGGAGCAGTATGGCCGCGTCGTGGTGACGCTCGACGGCGCCCGCCAGGATTATTGGCGCGTCGGCCATGGTTCGGGCTCGTTCTATGTCGAGCCGGAGCTGATCAAGGAAGCCACCGTCATTCGCGGCCCGGTGTCGAACGCCTATGGTTCGGGCGGCATTGGCGGCGTCGTCTCCTTCGAGACCAAGGACGCCGGCGATTTCCTCAAGAAGGACGAGAATTGGGCGCTGAGCGAAAAACTCGGCTATGAAAGCAACGGCGACGGCTTCACCACCAGCACCACGGGCGCCTACCGCTTCAGCGACGACGCCGACATCATCGGCAACCTCATCTACCGCGACCGCGACAGCTACACCGACGGCAATGGCGATACCGTGCCCTGGACCGGCGAACGGGTGACCAGCGGCTATCTGAAGACGACGTTGCGACCGGCCGACGGCCACGAGTTGAAGCTTGGCGCCATTCTACAGCGCTACAATGACCAGATCACCGGATCGAGCGGCTCGACCTCGCCGACGCTCAGCCGCTACGACACCAATACCACCAACCGGACCTACACCGCCGCCTACACCTGGAAGCCTGACGACGACGAGTTGATCGACTTCAGCGCCAATGCCTACCACAACCGCACCCGCGCCGAGCAGACGCAGGTCTGGCCCAGCTCGGCGATCGGCAATTTCCGCTTCTACGATGTGGCCACGTCAGGCTTCAACGTGAAGAACTCCTCGCGCTTCGACGCCTGGGGGATCGCCCACACGCTGACCTACGGCCTCGATTACTACTATCTCGAAGCCTCCTCGGAAGCTGCGCATTTCGGTGCCGGCGAGCAGCAGGGCTATGGCGGCTTCCTGCAATGGCAGGGCGACTACGAGAACTGGCTGCAAGTGATCGCGGCCGTGCGCTATGACGGCTATCAGCTCGATGGTGAAACCCGCGCCGTGCCGCCGCAGCAAGCCTCGGTCTCCGGCGACCGCTGGTCGCCGCGCCTCACCGTCGGCGTGACGCCGTTCGACGGCTTCCAGCTCTACGGGACCTATTCCGAAGGCTACCGGGCACCGGGCTTGCAGGATGTCTTCCGTGGCGGCGGCGCGCATGGCGGCGGCGACACCTACCGGCCCAACCTCCTGCTCGAGCCCGAAACTGCGAAGAACTGGGAGGCTGGCATCAACGTGAAGTACGACGATGTGCTGACGGCTGGCGACCGGCTGCGCGCCAAGCTCAACGTCTTCCATACCGACGTCGAGGACTACATAGACGTCGATCTCACCGTCCTGCCGCGCACGGCGATCAACATCGGCGACGCGCGGCTGAAGGGCGTCGAGGCCGAAATGGTCTACGATCAAAGCTGGGGCTTCGTGAACCTCGCCGGCGCGCTGATCGACGCCAAGGTCGTCAGCGGCGTCTATTCCGGACAGACATTGAACAACACTCCGCTCGACCGCTTCTCGGCCACTGTCGGCTTCCGCATGCTGGAGGATCAGCTCACCGTCGGCGCGCAATATCTCAGCGTCGGCAAGGTCACCCGCACCAGCCGCACCAATCCCAACGCCGCGCCGGTCGTCGACGACGGTTTCGATCTGGTCAACGTCTTCGCCAACTGGACGATCAACGACAACCTCAAGCTCGATTTCGGCGTCGATAACGTCTTCAACACCGCCTACACCGACCCGCAAAGCGCATGGTCGACCACGGCGGCAACGGAACAGGGCAAAGGCCGCACCTTCAAGGTGGCTCTCACCGGCAGGATCGGAGGATAGAATGATCGAAGCATCGGTGCGCGAACTGGCTTGCGAAGCGCGGCTCAACCTGCGGCATTTGCCGGAGTATATGGACAGCATCGCCGACAGGCTGCAGAGCTTCGAGGCCGATGCTTCGCATCACGGCCGGCGCATCGATTTCCGCTTCGCCTTCGGCGACGCCTCCATCGACATGGAACAGCTGGTGATGCGGGCCAACGCCGCCGGCCGCGACGGTCTCGCCCGCATCAAGGACCTGCTCGCCACCGCGGTGCAGGTCTACGCCAGGGAGGAAAACCCCGAGATCGTCTGGACCGGCGATCTCTCGGGCGAGACCAGCCTCGCCCAGTTCCGCGAAATGACGGTCACGGGTGTTCGCGACCTCACCCCACATATGCGCCGCCTCCGATTTGCGGGCGAGGATCTCAGCCGCTTCGCCAAGTTCGGCGGCATGCATATCCGCATGCTGTTTCCGACCCGCGATGTGCCAGATCCACTCTGGCCGGTACTCGGCGGCAATGGTTTGCCGGTCTGGCCCGCCGACGACCGGCGCCCGGTGGCACGGGTCTACACCATCCGCGCGCTCGATGTCGCCAAGGGCATCATCGACGTCGATTTCCTGGTCCATCCCGGCGACAGCGTCGGCTCCGCCTGGGCCACGCAGGCCGCGCCCGGCATGAAGGTCGGCATCATGGGTCCGGTCGGCCGCCCGGTGAGGCAGGCTGACTGGTATGTCATGGGCGCCGACGAAACCGGCCTGCCGGCGCTGGCGCGGCTGCTGGAAACGCTGCCCGCCGCAACCAGGGGCGTGGCCTTCGTCGAGATCGCCGATGATGGCGAGAAGCAGGAGATCGCCAACACAACAGGCATCGAATTTCACTGGCTGACCAGGGACGGCCTGCCGGCAGGCGAGGACAAGCTGCTGGCCGAGGCTGTCCGCTCGGTAACGTGGCCGCAAGAAGGCTCAGCTTTCGGCTGGTTCGCCGCCGAGGCGGCCGCGGCGAAAATCGTGCGCGAACACTGGCGCGGCGCGCTGGGGCTCGGCCGCGACCAGACGCTGGCCGCTGCTTACTGGCGACGTGGTGCTGCGGGACTGATGGCTGGGTGAAGCGCGTTTGATGGAGCGTGAAGTAGGAAGCGTCGGCGCTGCCCCTCATCTGCCTGCCGGCATCTTCTTCCCGTATAGTGACGGGGAGAAGGACAGCCTTCGCCGATGATTCCGCCAATCTGCGGCATTCAGAAGGAACGCCAGCGTTGCCGCCAGCCCCCTTCTCCCCGTCATTATACGGGGAGAAGTGCCCGGCAGGGCGATGAGGGGCAGCGCTGACTTTGAACGGCTGTTCTCAGACCTTGCTGACAATCGCCTTGCCGTCCCCACAAACACCGATCGCGATCCGATCGCCAGAAGCAATCCCGCCAATATCGCAGACCACCAGCGGCATATGGATCCCGTAGAGAAACTCCGCAACGATGGCGCCCACCGCCAGGATCGGGTCCGGCCGTTCCAGGAGGATTCCAGCCGGCGCCGTGCCCCTGCGCAGCGCTTCGGCCAGCACCGAGGACGAGGACGACGAGCCACGCCCGCTCGGCATGACCAGGATCTTGCCGGCGACATTCTGGCCGAGGCCAGGATGCGAATGGTCCGTTATGTCGCCGGTCTCCGCATCGATGCCGCCCCAGAAGCTGAGCGGCTGCGAAAACACCAGCGCCTCGCCCTCGGCCGCGCCGGCCAACTGGAAGGTGCCGGCTCTTTCGAAGGCCTGCGTTTCCACAGTCATGAGGCGCTCCGCACGACATGCCCGACCGCAGCCGAGCGAATGCAATCCTTCATCTCGGCGAAGGCGACGGACACGCCGATATTGCCGGGCGCGTAATGCGCCCATTTGCCGGAATTGGTCATCACCACGCCGTCGAGCCGCTCGAGAATCGCGGTCACATAGGTGCAGGTATCGGCCACTGGAATGAGGCCGAACGCCTCCATGCCATCAAGCGCGCCCTCCTGTTGCAATCGCGCCAGTGTCGCGCGGCCGGTGTTGACGTAGATCGGGATGCCCCTGTCCGGCGCAATATCGCGCAGCATTGGCAACAACCGCATCCATTCCTCATGGGAAAAGTGCGGCGTGCCCAGCGACACGGCGGCCAAAGGCGCGCCGGCCGGCACTCCAGACAGCTTTGCCAGCGCGTGGTCGATATCGGCGCCAGTGATGTGGATGGTTTCCTCCGGCGCCTGACCGTGGAACGCCTCATCGATCGTCCTGGCTTCCGGGGTAATTCCCACCGCATGGAACAGCGCCACCGCACCGGTCGTTGCCGCCGCCGCGCCCAGCGCCTTCAGCTGGTCCTCGTCGCGCGGTTGCGGCAGGCCGGCAATCACCGGAATGCGGTCGCCGCTCCGCTGCCCGACGATCAGCCCGACGCCGACGAACAGGCTGTCGCTCGGCTCCGGATCGGGAGGGGCCAATTCGAACAGGATGCGGCCGCGCCGGTTCTCGCTCAGATGCAGGCCCCAGGCCGGCGCGCGCCCGGTCATGGCGCAGCACAGGTCGATGAAATCGCCATAGCGGTTGGTGCGCGCGCCGATCACCGAGTTGGCGAAGACGATCGCATTGGATTCACCCCAGGCGATCTGCTGGCCGAAACTCGGCCGAAATCGCGTCTGATAAGGCGCGCAGGTAAACGTCGCCTGGCAGCCGAGTTCCATATGCGCCTTCATCAGCCGCCGCGCCGGCACTTCCTCGGCCGCCGGCATCTTCACCATGCCGGGATGAATGAGATCGAAGGAGCCGACATTGAGCGTCGTCGGCACCTGGACCCGCCCGCCGCCCTCGACCAGCCGTTCGACGAAATCGAGCCCAGCCTTGCCGTGATAGAGGCAGCCATCGATATGGGCGCCGGCAATGTCGAGCAGGCTACCGGCCCCGATGGCCTTGGAAAACGCGACGACGATTTTCATCGCGGCGGCCGCGGATGAGCCTTGCTCGCCGTCGAGCATGGAGCGGTCCCGCGCACTCAGTTCCAGGGTCATCGGCGTGCTCCGGGCCTTACTCGATCGTATGCGGGACAGCGCCCCCTCTGCCCTGCCCGTCCTCCGCAGCAGCTGCGCTGCAGCTGCGGAGGGTGGACCGGGCATCTCCCCCCTAGGGGACCCCTAGGGGGGAGATTGGCCGTCACTACCGCTTTCGCAAATTTCCTGCGTTGGAGAAAGAGCCGCAGCGTCGAAACCGCCGATCTCCCCCCTGCGAAGGAACGCGGACCGTCGTAGCTATCAGCGGCGCGACCTACCCTGCCGCAATCATCACCGTACTCTCCGGCGACCAGTGCAGCACCACCTCCTGCCCTTCCGCCAGCCTGTCGGCGCCGGTGTTCTGCACGATGACCTTCAGCGTCTGGCCGGCACGCTCGACGAAGTAGGTGCTGTTGTTGCCGGCGAAGATGCGTTTCGACACCTGTCCCCGCAGAATGTTGGCGCCGCCATCCGAAGCTCCGGCATCCCTGGCGATGCGGATGCGCTCGGGCCGCACGGCGCAGCTTGCCTTGGCGCCGGCGGCAAGCCTGGCGCCCGCGCCAGCGGCGATCGCCGTGCCGTCCGGCAGGCGGATGCCGTTGCCTGTCGCATCGCCGCGAAAGATGTTGGCGTCGCCGAGGAAGGTGGCGGCGAATTCGCTCTTCGGCCGGTCGTAGATCTCCTCCGGCGGCCCTTCCTGCACCAGCCTCCCGTCGCGCAATATGCCGATGCGGTCGCTCATCGTCAGCGCCTCTTCCTGGTCGTGGGTGACGAAAATAGTGGTGATGCCGATCTCGCGCTGGATGCGCTTCAATTCGATCTGCATGTCGACGCGCAGCGCCTTGTCGAGCGCGCCAAGCGGCTCGTCGAGCAAAAGCACGCGCGGCTTGGTGACGATGGCCCGCGCCAGCGCCACGCGCTGGCGTTGTCCGCCGGAGAGCTGATGCGGCCGGCGGCCGCCAAGCTTGCCGAGCTGCACCAGATCGAGCGCGCGCTGCACCTCCGTCGCAATCGCCGTCTTGGCCTCGCCGCGCACCGACAGGCCGAAGGCGATATTGTCGGCGACGCTCATATTGGGAAACAGCGCGTAGTTCTGGAACACCATGCCGATGCGGCGCTTTTCGACCGGCACCCGCTCGACGCTCTCGCCGCCGATGGCGATGCGGCCGGAGTCGGGAAAATCGAACCCGGCGATCTGGCGCAACAGCGTGGTCTTGCCGCTGCCGGATGGCCCGAGCAGCGCATAGAAGCCGCCATCGGCGAAGTCGATGGAGACATCGTCCAGCGCCTTGTGCGCGCCGAAACTGCGCGAGACGTTCGATACCTGGACGCCGGCCATTATTTCTCTCCGCCGAATTTGAAGAACCGCGCCGTGAGCAGCATCAGCGCCATCGACACGGCGATGATGATGGTCGAGACCGCGTTGATCTCGGGCGTGAAACCCTTGCGGATCGCGGCGTAGATTTCGACCGGCAGCGTTGTCTGCCCCGGCGTCGACAGGAAGTAGGAGACGACGAACTGGTCGAACGACACGGCGAAGGCGAACAGCCCGCCGGCAATGACGCCCGGCATGATCCACGGCAGCGTGACCCGGCCCGTCACCTGCCACTGGTTGGCGCCGAGCGAGCGCGCCGCTTCTTCCAGTTCCGGCGCGAAGGTCTGCAGCCGCGCCGAGACGACGACGATGACATAGGGCAATGCTAGCGCGACATGGCCGAGCAGGATGGCGAACAGTCCACGCCCGATGCCGACGCCGAAGAAGAAGATCAGCATTGCCGTGCCGGTGATCAGCCATGGAATGGCGATCGGCGGGAACAGCAGCGCCTGCAAAAGTTTCTTGCCGCGGAATTCATAGCGATAGAGCGCCAGCGAGGCCGCCGAACCGAGCACGACGCAGATGACGGTGGTGATGATGGCGATCTCCAAGCTGTTCCAGGTGGCGGAGATCAGCTGGTCGTTCTGCCACAGCGCGGCATACCACTCCGTCGTCCATTCGAACGGCAGCTGGTAGAAGGGCGAGACGTTGAACGACATCAACGCCATGATGATGATCGGCAGATAGAGGAAGGCGAGCAGCACCAGGATGTAGAGCCGGCCGAGCCATTCGAGGATGCGGGTGGTCGCCATCACGCAGCCCTGCGCAGCACCGGCGACGCCAGCGCCAGGATGACCAGCACCACCGCCAGTAGGATGAAGGAGAGAGCCGCACCCAGCGGCCAGTTGAACACCGCGACGAACTGGTCCTCGATCACCGTGCCGTAGAAGGTGCCGGTGCGGCCGCCGAGGATGCGCGGCTCCATGAACGAGCCGACGACGGGCACGAAGATGAGTGCCGCGCCCGCCACCAGCCCCGGTAGCGACAGCGGGACGATCACCCGCTTCAGCAGCTGCAGCCGCGAGGCGCCGAGCGAGCGCCCCGCCTCGATCAGCGAGTCGTCGATGGCCTGCAAGGTGAGATAACAGGTCAGCACCATGTAGGGGACGTAGGAGTGCACCAGCCCGATGATGACGGCCGGATAGGAATACATCAGGTCGATGTTGATCTTGAACGGCAGCACCGCATTGAGCGCGGTGTCGAGAATGCCGCCTTCGCGCAGCACCATGGCCCAGGAAAAGATGCGCACCAGCCCGTTCGACCAGAACGGCAGGATGACGAGCAGGAAGATCGCCTCGCGGCTGCGGCCCTTCAGCACCTTGGCCAGCACGTAGGCCGCGGGATAGCCGATGACGATGCACCACAGCGTCACTTCGAGGCCGAGCCGCAGCGAGGCGAGCAGCAGCGTCGGATAGAGGCTTTGCGAGAAGAAGGCGGCATAGTTGCCTGATGTGAACGCCCACGGTTTTCCCGTCAGCGGCAGCTCGGTCATGAACGAGAAAAACACCATGGCCGAGAGCGGCAGGAAGATCGCCACCGTCAGCCAGAGATAGGCCGGCGCCAGCAGCGGCAACGCCGATCTCAGCCCGCCGCGCCGTGCGGCTGCCCCTTGTGCTGCCATGCTACCCTCCCCCGGGACCCGGACAGCCGGCCGGCAGACAGCGCCGGCCGGCCTGGATGCCGATGTTACTTCACATCGACCTTGAGCTGCTGCCACAGCGCCAGATAGGCCTCGCGCTGCTTGTCGGTGATCGGCGCCTGGAACTGGATGCGCTTGGCCACCTCGGGGTCGCCCATCACCTTGCGGTTGAAGGCGTCCTCCGGCAGCGCTTCCACCGCCTTGGTGTTGGCCGACACCGGCGCGCCGACCTTGGTCACCCATTCGACATAGAATTTCGGGTCTATCATGTAGTTGATGAAGGCCTCGGCGCCGGCGACGTTCTTGGAACCGGCCGGGATGGAAAAGGCGTCGAGCCAGGCGACGGCGCCTTCCTGCGGAATGACCAGCGAGACCGGCAGCTTGAAATGCGTCTTGGCGCGGTCGGCCGAGCCGCTCCAATATGTGCCGATGTCGATCTGGTTGGAGGCGACCAGCTGGTTCCAGTCGTTCTCCGAACTCCAGAAGGTCTTGATCTGTGGCATCAGCGAGGCGAGCTTCGTCTTGACCGCATCCATGTCCTTGATGTCGTTGATGTTCTGGCCAGTGGCGATGGCGCCGAACTGCACCGCCTCGACGGCGTCGTCGCGGATGACGACACGGCCCTTATGCGCGGCATCCCACATTTCGGCGATGCTCGTCGGCGGCTTGTCGAAGGATTTTTCATTGATGGCGAGCGCGGTCAGGCCCCACACCCACGGCACGCCATAGACCTTGCCGTCATGGTCGAGCATCGGCGAACTCGCCTTGTCCTTGCTGATGTCGGCATAGTTCGGCAGCTTGGAGGTATCGATCGGCTGGATCAGCTTTTCGGCCATTGCCTGGTCGTTGAAGGCGGCGTTGATCATCACCACGTCGTATAGGCCGGGATTGGTCCGGATCTTGGTCAGCATTTCCTGTTCGGAATTGAAGAAATCGTTGACGACCTTGTTGCCGGTCGCCTTTTCGAAAGCCGCGACGGCCCACGGCTCGTCGGCGCCGTATCCCTTCCAGTTGAGCACATGGACTTCGCCGGCACTGGCGGCCAGCGTAAGTGCGGAGGTGAAGACGGCGGTCGCCGTCAAGAGAGCAGTCAAGTCAGGCATGCGCATGTTTCCGTTCCTCTCTTTGGTGTGCCCGCTTCCCGGGCTTGTCAGGCTGTCTGATTGGCCTTCCGGTTCTGGCCAGGCCCGCCGGTCGCGGTGGCTTGGCTCAGGAATGTCTGTATCTCGCGGTCGCTCGGCGCCGATGAGCCGCCGTGGCGGGTGACCGAAATGGCCGCCGCCGCATTGGCGTAGCGCGCCGCCTCGAAGGGATGCACGTTGCGCGCCAGCGCGCTGACGAAAGCGCCGATATGGGTGTCGCCGGCGCCGTTGGTGTCGACGGCGGCAACCTTGAAGCCAAAAATAGTCCGTGCGCTGCCGTCGGCCAGCCGCACATGGCAGCCCTTGGCGCCGGCGCGGATGACGGCGGCATCGGCGTTTGGGCAATGGACTTCGAGAAGTCGTGCCGCCAGAGCCTCGATATCGCCTTGGCCAGCGATCTCGGCGGCTTCCGTCATGTTGCAGCTCAGCCATGTCGTGCGGGCGAGCACACGCCACAGGATGGGGCGCGGAATATCTGCGACGACCGGCGTCGGATCGAAGACTAACGGTGTCCCGGCCGGCAGCGCCTCGATCCAGTCGGCCAGTGCGTCGCGGCTCCCCGGGTAGCTCAGCATATAGCCGGAGGCGAACACCCAGTCTCCCGGAGCGATCGCGACGGGCGCCATCGTATCGAGGCTGAGCACGCTCTCCGCGCCGGGCCACGACACGAAGGTGCGTTCGGCATCGCTCGAGATCATCGCGACGCAATTGCCGCTGTCCATGACAGGCGATGGCGGCGTCAGCGTCTCGATGCCTTCGGCGGCGAAAGCGGCGCGCAGGAAGTCGCCGTTCGGTCCGCTGCCGAGTTGGCCGCCGAACGCTACTTTCATGCCGGTGCGGCCGGCCGCGACCATCATGTTGAAGCCGCCGCCGGCGACTTGCGCAAAGCTCGATGCGGTCTTCTCCGTGCCGGGCGCCGGCAAGGCGTCGATGCGATAGACATAGTCGACCACCGCGCTGCCGATATGGACGAGACGCCCGCTCATGCCGCCGCGTCCTTGCCGGAACCGGCTTTCGCCACCCTTGCCTTCACGAGATCGGCGGCGAGCGCGCGAACCTCTGACATGTCGATGCCCTTAAGCCGCGCGACATGTTGTTGCGGCAGCCGCGAAAAGCCCGTGCAGGCGCCAGCCATGCCGGCGGCGATGGCGCCGATCGTGTCGGTGTCGCCGCCGAGATTGGCGCTGATGACGGCCGCCCGCCAGGGATCGCCCTGCGCGATCTCCAGCACGGCGAAGGCCGCCGGAACGGATTCCTGACTGGCGACGCCGGTGCCGACCAGACCGGTGATCAGCCGGACCGCATCTCTCGTCGCCTTGCCGCGCACCATATCCTGCGCCCACGCAATGCGCGCGGCGATGTCGCCGCCGGTCACCCAATGGCCGAGGCTCGCCCCTCGCCTCGCCGCCGCGATAGCGCTGTCGGACGCCGCGCGCCAGTCGCCGCCGGCAACGCCACGGCTGACAGCCGACGCGACCGCCGCGGCCGAAGCAATGGCGATCGAGGTGTTGTGCGTCGCCCGGCAGGTCTCGGCCACCTTGGCGACCAGCGCGTCGAGCGGCTCCGGCGGAAGCATGATGCCGGCCGGCGCGATGCGCATGGCCGCGCCATTGGTGTCGCCGCTACGCCCCGCTTCCTCGGCCGAAACGCCATTGTTGATGGCGTCGATGGCGCGCTTGGTCGAGGGTCCCAGCAGATCGTAGCTGCCGCGAGCCTTGACCTCGCGCTCCCAGTCGAGCAGCGCGTTGACCCAGCGCGTATGGTCGAAATGGTCGCCTGACATCACCAAGATGCGGCCGAGCAGCAGCGCCTGCTCGGTGTCGTCCGTGATGCTACCCGCCGCCAGCCCCTTCGACACCGGATGGTCGGCGAAAGGCGCGACGAAGTCCTCGACATGGCCATGGAGTTCGGCAATCCGGGCCGGCGACAAGAGTTGCGTCGGCATGCCGAGCGCGTCTCCCAGCGCCCCGCCGGCAAGCGCGCCCATGGCGCGGTCGAGCATGTCCTCGGTTTCGTCGGTCATCGCTCAAAACCTCATATGCAGCGCGAAATGCGCGGGGTTGAGCAAGCTGGTCACATATTCGATCGGCCTCTCGTCGGCTGCACGCGTCAACCGGCGGCCGCGCAGGAAGGGCGTGCCTTGCGGGCAGCCGAGGATGGCGGCGTCACCCGCGTTCAGCATCTCGATGTCGACCCATTCCTCGCCATGGTCGGGAATGAGGCCGGCGCCGCGCAATGTCTGGTGCAGCGAGCCTTCGCGCAGGCCGCGCAGCGGCACGTCCTCCAGTTCGGGCGACAGCGGCAGACGGCTGCGCTCGATCGAGATCGCATGGCCATCGCTGGCATTGGTGCGCACCCGGTCGACGGCGATGAAGAACGGGCTTTCTATGCCAAGCAGCGCGGCAAGCTCGGCGTCCTCCATCACCTCCAGCCGCAGCGTCCTTGTCTCGGCATTGGCGCCGGCATCGGCCAGCGCTCGCGACCAGCCGATCGCATCGTCGACCGGCTTGCCGTCGAAGGTAACGAAGGATCCGATGCCGACCTTGGTGGTGATGAGGCCGCGGCTGGACAGTTCCTCCAATCCCTTGCGGATGGTGTTGCGGCTGACGGAAAAGCGCTGGACGAGTTCGTTCTCGCTTTGCAGCCGGTCGCCGAAGCCGAGAACGCCGGAGCGGATCTCGTGTTCGAGAACAGTCGCGATCTGCTCGGGCTTGCCCGTGCCGGGAGACAGTTGAGCCACGCGCCGCTTCATATACGTACCTGTTCAGTGAACCTGTATAGTCCTGTTCAATATCGCGACATGGGAGCACTGTCAACGCTGGGCGGTTGGAGCCTGCGAAGCATACGCCGCAGCGATCCAGGCATTTCGGCTGGGCAACGAAACGCGTCTACAAGGAAAACAAAGCCCACTCCGGCAAACCGGGGCGGACCTTGGAGGAGGACCAGGGGTGGAACCCCTCTCCTATTGTTTCCACGTGGACCGCAATCACCATGCGGGAGTTTTGCCGAATGCCTGATCACAAGCCGGCCTGCGAACTTCACGATCCGGTGCACGGCGGCATCTGTCGGAAATTGCGGTCGCCCGCCGGGGTCGAGCAGCGCGGCTAGATGCGCCCGAGCAGGACAAGGATGATGACGATCAGCAGCACAAGACCAAGCCCACCGCCGCCATAATAGCCGGTTCCGTAGAACGGGCCGCCGCCGAGGCCGCTGAGGCCGCCGAGCAGCGCAAGGACAAGAATGATGATGAGTATGGTACCTAGGCCCATGAATCTCACTCCTCTATGCGCTTGTGCGCCGGTTTCGGCGTCAAGCGTTGGCGACATTATTCAGGAACAAACGCTTCGAACGGGTTTGCGTTCCCCCGATGTCCTGACTGGCATATCGCCGGGATCAGCATAGCGGATGCGGAAAGCCCGCCAGGGGCGGGCTTTCCGACCGGCCGGAAGCCAGGAGAGTGCGGTCAGCCTCACGGCTGGTTCTGCACTTCCGATCCCGGCGCTCCTGCGTCAGCGGCGGGCGATCATCAGGCAGAGCCGACGCAGGTCGCGGTCATAGGTGCCTTCGCTGCTGAGCACATCGACGCAGCGCTTCTTCATCCGCGCCGCCTGACTGTCCGACATGTCGGCGACGATGCCCGGCAGGTTCGGATGACTGGGATTGCTGGGATTCGATGGATTGCTCGGATTGGTTCCGCCGCCGATGCCGGCACCGACGCCGATGCCACCGGTATCGCCGACATTGGCGCCGAGCCCGGCGGTGACACCGCTCGATCCGCCGACATTGGCGCCGGCACCAGCGTTGACGCCACTGCTGCCGCCAATGGACGCGCCCACGCCGGCATTAACGCCACTGCTACCACCGATGGAAGCGCCGACGCCGGCATTGATGCCGCCACTGCCGCCCACCGAGGCGCCGACGCCGACGCCAATCCCGCCCGCGGCATTCGCAGGCAGGGAAAGAACGAAGACGATCGCACTACCGGCCAACACACTGGCGACTGTTTTGTTGGTAAAAGCCATAACACTCTCCTGCTGTCGTTGCGCCAAAGCAGTCGGCACACAGCCGATTGCGATTCCAATTACGCAGGAGACAATTTTTCGGTTCAGAATTTCATGCTTGAGTAAAAGACATGATATCCGTCGTATGAATACGATCGGCACAATATTAATAAAATTGTAATTGTTAGAGAACTGGCGGAATTGCCATTCACGATGTCACAGAACCAATTTGGGCAGTTAAATCCGACGGCGCCGGGCCAGGAACTGTCAGACGATCCCGTAGAACAGCCGGTAGGGTACGCGGTTCATGTAATCGCGATATTCCGGCAGGGCGGCCAGCAACGCCTCTTCACGCATGATACGGTGCAACTGGAGGAAGGTGATCACGGCGTAGACGGCGAAATTGTAGAAGGAAAAGGCCGACAGCAGGAACAGGACATGGCCGGCGAGGTAGCCGGCATAGATCGGGTGCCGCACCAGCCGGTAGGCGCCGCCGGTCATCAAGCCGCGGTTGGCGGGCAGGATGGCAAAGGACCGGCCCAACGATATCTTTCCCCAGATGACGAAACATACAGCCAGGAACTGCAGCGGCGCGGCAACATGGACCGGGATGATGGCGACGCCCGGTTCGAGGGCGATCAAGGTGGTGCCGAAGCTGGCGGTCACGGAAATGACTACGGTGAGCGGGTTCCAGTCGCGCGTCACCGGTCGCCGCGACAACAGCAGCCATGTGAAGGTAAGCACCTCGGAAAACACCAGCAATGCGACATTGATCCGGGTCGGGTCCTGCAGGAGGTGATACACGCCGCGGTAAACGAATAACCACGCGCAGGCCAGGGCGCAGGTACGAAAGAAGCCTTCGCGCAGGTCGATCAGTATCTCGCGCTTCCGCACCGCGGAGAAGTAACCGTCTCCGCTGGCAGGCAAAAGCGTTTCACTTTTCGACACAAGCAAGGCAAGCACCCCCGATGATCCCCCGCGGGGACCATTGCACGCAACAATTGCCGGGCGGTTAACCGGGAAGATCGGATCGGCCCTAAACCGGCGCTGGACGGGGCGCGAGGCGCCGCGATACGCCATTGTGGTCCAGATTTTTCCGCCACATTGCAATTTGTGCTTGCATTTTTGGAACAAATGAGGAACAATAGAAATCTTGCCGTCAGGGCGGATCAAGGGGGACCAGCGATATGATGAGCTGGAAGGATGCGAGGCTGGCCGCCGCCGCGATTGGAATCTTGACGTACCTTGCGGCCGGCTGGTGGCCGTTAGCCGGGCTTGGCGCCGTTCTCGCCTTGAACACGCCGGCGCTCGCAGCCCAGAAGGACTATGCCACTTGCATCGGCGAGAACATCGAGCCGGACAAGCGCATTGTCGCCTGCACCGCGGTTGCGGAAGATGCCGCAGAGCCGGCGCGCATCCGCGCCATAGCCTATTTCCAACGGGGCGTCGCTCGGGACGACAAGAAGCAATACGACCAGTCGATCGCCGACTACGGCGAGGCGATCGCGCTCGATCCGAGGGACGCTTCCGCATACTTCAACCGTGGCGTCGCCTGGTACAACAACGGAAACGACGATCGCGCGATCGCCGACTTCAACATCACCATCAGCCTGGAGACGTCCTCCAGCGATGCCTACACCAGCCGTGGTCTCGCCTTCCTGCGCAAAGGCGAGACCGACGCGGCCATACTCGATTTTCAACAGGCAATCGAGGTTGACCCTCAAAATGCCAAGGCGCGTACGGGCCTGGGCATCGCCTGGGACAGGAAGGGCTCATCGAAACAGGCCCTGGCCGAGTACGATGAGGCGATCGATCTCGATCAGAACGATATCAACCGCCGCATCGTTCGCGCGGCCGGGGGCGAATTCGACCCCGCTATCACCGATTCCGATGTTGAACAGGCGCCCGGCGAAGATTTGTCCGCCGCCGAGGATACGACAAGGGATGCCGCAGCCGCGAAGACCCTGATCGAGCGCGCCGGAATGCGTCTGTCGAAATATGGCGTCGAGGGCGCGCTTCTCGATTTCGACAAGGCGATCAGCCTCGATCCCGACAATGCAGACGCCTATCTCGGGCGCAGCCGCGCACGGGCACTCAAGGGAGACGGCGCCGGAGCGGTGGCGGATTGCCTGCGTGCCATCGAGCTTGACCCGACGCGGGCAGGAAGCTGCGGCGACCAGCTTGGCGCCGGCGAGAGCAAGCCAACACTGTCGCCCAACACCCAACAGCCGAAGCGGCGAGCCGTCGTTCCGGTTATCACGGCCACGCAAGACACGCTGGCCGCAAGAGCCCTGGAGGCGACCGACCCGCACGCCCTGGAAGCGGTCCTTGGCGGCGATGCCTTCTTTGACATGGGCAAGTACGATCAGGCAATCGGCGCCTACAACCAAGCGATTGCGCTCGATCCGAACAATCGGTTCGCCTATTACGGCCGCGGCAAGGCGTGGGCCGCCAAACGCGCTTACGAGCAGGCGATCGCCGATTACGACACCGTCATCCAGCTCGCCCCCAATTTTGCTGCGGCTTATTTTCGCCGGGGACTCGCCAAGATCACGTCAGACGATGCCGAAGGCGCTCTTGCCGATTGCAGCCGGGCTTCGACGCTCGACCCAAAAGCGCGCGACCCCTACTTCTGCAAGGGCATCGCCTGGCTGGCCAAGGGTGACCCGGGACGCGCGATTGCCGCCTATTCTGTAGCCATCGAGATCGATCCGAAAGACGGCGCCAGCTATTATGGGCGCGGCATGGCGCGTGCCGACAGGAAGGATTATGACGAGGCAATCGCCGACTTGGGCCAGGCGATCAAGCTCGATCCAGACAATGCGGACTATGCGGTCGCCCGCAAGGCCGCATTGGCTGCGAAGGGACAAGGCAATATGGCGGCCGCTGCGGCCGCCGCCAAACCCGCAGCTCCGCAGGCAACTGGCCGCAAAGCCCGGCCTGAAAGCAAGCTCTCCACCGCCAAGTTGACGGAACTCATTCAGTCGACCGATCCGCGCGTCGTGGCCGCCGTTCAGAAGGCTGACGGACTGTCGGATGCCGGCCAGTACGTGAAGGCAATCGGCGCGTATGGCAAGGCGATCGCGCTCGACCCCGACAGTCCCCTCGCCTATTTCGGCCGCGGAAATGCCTGGTCCGCCGAGCGAGTGTATGACCGAGCGATTGCCGATTATGATCAGGTGATCCGACTCCTGCCAGGCCTGGTCTCTGCCCATGTTCGCCGGGGCATGGCCAAGGCCACGTCCGGTGATCCTGAAGGTGCTCTGGCCGACTGCGGACAGGCAGCCCAGCTCGATCCGAAGGTGCTCGATGCATATTTCTGCATAGGCATGGCCTGGCACGTGAAGGGCGACGCCGGGCGAGCGATCACAGCCTATTCGGCGGCGATCGAAATCGATCCGAAGGACGCTCCCAGCTATTACGGACGTGGCATAGAACGGGCAGACAGCAAGGACTACAGCGGCGCCATTGCCGATTTCGACCAGGCGATAAGGCTCAATCCGGGCAGTCGTGACTACGCGGTCGCCCGCGAGGCGGCGGTGGCTGCGTCCAGGAAAGGCGGTGTCGCACCAGAGGCCGTCGGCTCGGATCCAAAGAATCTCAAGGCGTTCATGGATCGCGGCGAGGCATTCTACAGCAAGCGCAAATACGATCGCGCCATTGCCGAATACAGCCGCGCGATCGCGCTCGATCCAAGGAAGGCGGCCGCTTATGTCGGGCGAGGAATGTCGCGCACCGAGAAGGGTGATTATGATGGAGCCATCGTCGACTACAGCAAGGTTATCGAACTCTTTCCGACTTATTTCGACGCTTACCTCGGCCGCGCCATTGCCTTGGGCAAGAAGGACCAGTTCGATCGCGCCATCGCCGACTTCGATCGCGCTGCTGAGATAGAGCCCGCCTACGCGCCTGTCTATTTCGGACGCGGCAGCGCCTGGTTCGCCAAGGGCGACTATAACAGGGCCATTGCCGACTACGACAAGGCGCTTAAACTCGATCCGAAGATGGCTATCGCGCGAAAAGGCCGCAAGCTTGCGGTGGCCGCAAAGGCGAAAACGTCAGCCCCGGCAGCAACTGGTCGGCTTCCGAACAAGGTCGTCGAAGACGCCATCGAATCGGGCGCGATCTGGCGCTCTCAAAATCAATTCGACAAGGCGATCGAGCAATACAACATCGCAATTGCCGCGGACCCATCCGATGCCCGCGCCTATAGTTTGCGCGGCTTCACCTTCACGCTGAAGGGCGATCCCGGCCGAGCGATGGCGGACCACAACAAGGCAATAGAACTCGACCCGAACTTCATCGACAGCTATTTCTATCGTGCCTTGCTCTGGCAGCAGAGGGGCGACATCGACCGCGCCATCGCGGATCTGAGCACGATCATTTCGCTGCAACCCAACAATGCGGACGCCTACGTACTGCGCAGCCGCGGTTGGGCGGCCAAACATGACTGCGATCGCATCATTGCCGATTCCACAAAGGCGATTGGTCTACGGCCGATGGGTGCCGAGGCCTGGTACAATCGAGGTTTCTGCTGGAACAAGAAGGGGAAATACGGCCGCGCCATCGCCGATCTCGACGAAGCCCTACGCCTCGATCCAAATTACCCCAGTGCCCGCAAGGAGCGTGATGCGGCGGCCAAAACGAAGAGATAGAGCGGTTCGGCGTTTCCGTGAAACGGTGAACCGCTCTGGTTTTCGGGAGGGCAAGCGGATGTTGCTTGGGACAGGTTTGGACGTAGTGGCGGTCGCCACTTTGTCCTTCATTGCGGTTTTGTCCTTCATTGCGGTAAAGTTTTTGCCTCAGGCGCTCGACTTTGACGAGGCTGACGAACGGGGTCAACCAGCTTGAGCAGCTTTCCACGCCGGCGCCCCGTGCGGTTTTGATCCCTACCCCAGATAGCCGTTACTGAAATAGCTCCCAAAATCCGGCTGCCGGGCAACCGGCTCGCCGTCGCCGTTCCGGAGGATCCCTGCGGCGAAGAGGTAGGAGCCGATGGCTTCCATCTTGGCCGGATCCATGGTGCCGATGGCGCCGCTTTGACTGCGCAGGTAGTGGCCGTCGATCAATGCCTTCATCGAGGCGTGGATCAACGCCGGATTGGTCAAGGCATCCTTGTTGGCGGCGATCAACAATGCGGCAGCTTCCTCTGGATGGTCGACGGCGAACTGGTAGCCGCGCCGTGTTGCCTGGATAAAGGCGGACGCGGCTTTGGCGTTTGCCTGGAGATAGGCCTCGCTGGAAGAAATCAGCGTCGTGTGCTCGTCGGGCACGCCATAATCGGCATAAACGAAGCTGCGCTGTTTGACGCCCTTCAGTTCGGCCTCGACGCCTTCCCAGGTCGAGACCTCAAGCGTGAAGTCGACGGAACCATTGGCCAGCGCTTCGTAGGCCGACGTTCCCAGCGTCACCGTCTCGAAATCGCCCTTGCCGCCGTCCTGACGGATAATGGTCGAGATCAGCGCGTTCTCCCAGGCGCTGCCGAAACCACCGTAGGTCAGCCCGTCGAGGTTTCTCGGGCTCTTGATTTCGCCGCGCGCCGCATTAAAGACCACCCGGCCGGTTTCGGATTGCACCACGGCATAGACGGCCTTGAGGTCGGCCCCGGCGGTTTTCTGGGTGAAAAGGCCGATGGTGCCGTTGATGCCGAAATCGGCAACGCGGTTGGCGACCAGCGTGCCGGCACCGGTATCGCTGTATGGCAGGATATCGACCTCGAGCCCGGCCTCGCGATAGAACCCGTTGTCGCGGGCGACGAACAGCCCGATATGGTTGGTGTTGACCGTCCAGTCGAGTGCGACGGTAACCTTCTGCGCGGCCGATCGGGCCTGAACCCGGCTCGATGCGGCGACCAGCGGCAGGCCGCTGGCAAGGGTGAGCAACAGGGCCTGCCGGCGCGTCAGATCAGTCATGGTCGTGTCCTTCGGAGGGTTGCGAATTGAGGATGATGTCGAGTATCTCGGCCTCGATCACACCGGCTTGCCGCGCGGCGGCACCGGTGGGATGGCGCGGGCGCGGCAGCAGCACCGTGATTTCACGCACGATGCGGGCCGGGCGTGCCGACAGCACATAGATGCGGTCGGACAGGAACACGGCTTCGCGCACATCGTGGGTGATCAGCAGCGCCGTCCAGCTATGGTGCCGCCACATCCGTTCCAGCCAGCGTTGCATGGCGGTGCGGGTCAGGGCGTCGAGGGCGCCGAACGGCTCGTCGAGCAACAGCATGTCGCGCTCCTGCACCACGGTGCGCAGAAGCGCCGCGCGCTGGCGCATGCCGCCCGAAAGCTGTGCCGGAAAATGCCGCTCGAAACCTTCAAGTCCGAACTCGGAAAACAGCGGCGCGACCCGCGCCCGCGCCGCCTTGCGCCCGATGCCCTGCACTTCGAGCCCAAGTGTCGTGTTGTCGAGGACGCGCCGCCAGGGCATCAGCGCGTCACGCTGCGGCATGAAGGCGAAATGCCTGCCATGGTCGTCGAGGGGAGCGCCGTCGAAGAACATCTGTCCCTGGCCGTGCTCGGCGCCGGTCAGAAGCTGGAACAGCGTCGACTTGCCGGCGCCCGAAGGACCGAGGATGGAGACGAACTCGCCGGCGCCGACGCTGAGCGAGATGTCGGCGAGCACATCGAGCCCGCCAAACGCCTTGCGCACATGCCGCAATTCGAGCCGGCTCATCGCGACGGCCCCTTCCCTGCCGGCTCCCTGCCGGCTCGTTCCCAAGGCATGGCCAGGCGCTGCAGCAGCACCGTCAGCCCGAACAGGACGAGTGTGAGCGCGGCGCTTGCGCCCACGGCCGCCAGCACCAGATCGGGGCGGAAATTGTTCTTGGCGTTGAGCATGTAGATGCCCAGCCCCTTCGCCGCGCCCGCATATTCGGCGAAGATGGCGCCGACCACGGCGTAGGTGATCGAGATCCTCAGGCCCGCGAAGAAATAGGGCAGCGCCGAAGGCAGCCGTGCCAGCAGGAAGACGCGCCAGCGCCCTGCCCCCATGGCGCGCAGCATCTGGCCGATCTCGGCCTCGGTTGCCTCATAGCCCTGCACCAGCGCCACCAGCATCGGGAAGAAGGTGACCAGCGCCACCAGCATGATCTTGGGCTTCAGCCCGAAGCCGAACCACAGCACCACCAGCGGCGCGATCGCCACCAGCGGCAAGGTCTGGCTGACGATGAGGACGGGAAACAATGCACGCCGCAGCGGCCGGAAGAAATCAACCAGCATCGACAGCGCGAAGGCGCCGCTGATCGAGCAGGCAAAGCCGATCAGCGTGGCGCGAATGGTGGGGATGGCGTTGTCGACCAGCGCCTCGCGATTGAGCATCGCTTGCGCGAAGACGCGCGACGGCGCCGGGAGCGTCGTCGGCCTGATCCCGGAATAACGGGCGTAAAGCTCCCATGCCACCAGGAGCAACCCGACTGAAATCACGGCCGGTGCTGCCTTGGCGAGGAGGTCCGCGAGGCGACGCGGATAGCTGGATGGCGATGAGACCACGGATGAACAGACCTGTGACGGCGGTACGCGCGAAAAAGGCGCTGAGCTTCAGGCAGCGGTGGGGCTGTTGGCCGAAACCGTGACGTCGAGGGTGACATGGCCGGCGCCCGGCCCGAAGCGGCAGAAAGCTTCGTTCAGCGTGGCGAAGATAGCGCCGGCATCGCCGCGTAGTTTGGTGCAGAAATGTTTTGAGCGCTCATAGACGCCGGACTGTTTCAGGAAATCGATGCAGCCATAGATCTCGTCCATGTGATCGCCCGTGCCCATCACATAGAGCGAGAACTGCGCCGCGGCCGGCTGACCGGTCGAGGGCATAGCCTGCACGGCGCGGATGGCGGCCACCTTGCGCTCCGCAAGCGGGAGGACGGGGCCGCCGATCGCGTCGGAGCGGCAGATCGGATCGTCCGGCTCGCCCGGGCAACCGCGCGAGATCGCCGCTGAAAACACGCAGTGCTTGCCGCTGGCGCAAGCCGCCACGAACAGGTCGCGCATGGCCGGAAACAGCACCTCGGGCGGTCCGACCAGCAAGGTCGAGATGTCGTCGGTCTCGATCCGGAGCCTGTCTCGGTATGGATCGAGCGCACCGAGCGCCCCCAGAATGACGCCGACGAAATCGTCGGCCATGGGATAAAGGGAAATCTGTGCGCCTGAAAACATCGCCCGCCTCGCTCCGCTGGTATTACCCAGATCAGCTTCTAGGGTCTGTGGGCTTGCCGCCCCCGTCTCAGCCCCGACCGTACGGAGCACCCCTGTGGATGGGCGGGTTAAAGCACCATTCGCCCGATTTGGGAAGTCGTTTTTGTGTCGATGCCGCATCAAAAAACAATGCGCCAAGCCCGATCATGGAACGAAAGAAGTCGAAACCGCCGGGCGAAATTTATCCGGAACCTTTCACTGCCGTGATCGGTTCCCCCAACAGTCGCGATGCGATCACCATCGTAGAAATGAGCGACGACTTCACAGAAATGGAGACAAACCATGTTCATGAAAATCCTCGCAGCTTCGGCTCTCACGATTGGTCTCGCCACGTCGGCCATGGCGCAAAGCGCTGGCAATGACGGCGCCGACGGAAACGGCGGTAGCGGCCGGTCGGTTACAGTCGACCCGAACACACCGGCATCGCCGAACACGATCGATCCCAGCACGACCAACAGCATCATCGGCGTGCCCGGCGATCTGAACTCGAATGCCGATAGAAACTGTCCCGCCGGCCCGCAGGGTGCACAGCCGGACGCCACCCACACCTCGCCCGGCACCACTACGCCGACAGTCAACGACAATCATTGCGGCAAGTGAGGCTTGCCCAATCAGAGAGAAAGCCGCGGAGCATGGGCTCCCCGGCTTTCTTCAGATGGCTTGGCATTCCCGGACACGGAACGCTGAAGTTAGGCGCATTTGAGGCCTGACACTGCCGGTCGGCAACCGGGCGGCAGTGTCGCCTTAATCGCTATGAAACGGCCTTCTCACGAACCGGCAGTTTCCAGCCCGGCCTGACGAAATGGCAGGTGTAACCGTTGGGGTATTTCTCCAGATAGTCCTGATGCTCGGGTTCGGCTTCCCAGAACGGGCCGGCCGGCGCAATTTCGGTAACGACCTTGCCCGGCCACAGACCGGAAGCATCGACGTCGGCAATGGTGTCCTCCGCGACGCGCTTCTGCTCGTCGTTGGTGTAGTAGATCGCCGAACGGTAACTCATCCCGACATCGTTGCCCTGGCGGTTGCGTGTCGTCGGATCGTGGATCTGGAAGAAGAATTCCAGGAGCGTGCGGTAGCTTATCTTGGCCGGGTCGAAATTGATCTCGATGGCTTCGGCATGGGTGCCATGATTGCGATAAGTGGCGTTCGGCACGTCGCCGCCACTGTAGCCGACCCGGGTGGAAAGGACGCCCGGAAAGCGTCGGATCAGGTCCTGCATGCCCCAGAAGCAGCCGCCGGCAAGCACTGCGCGTTCGCTCGAAGTCGCCATGTCTCGTCTCCCAAAAAGCAATTCCGGCTATGACTTCTGTCCGGAATTGCGCGAAGAAGTTGGATCTCCCGATAGATGGGCATTGCCGCCTGCTTCGTCCAGTCACCCGCAAAGGCACAGCTGCCCGGATGCGTGCGGCCTTGCAAGTGAATATCACCACCGCGCGAAACGAGCGACGGGGCTCAGTTGCGCGCATCCAGGGTTCGACTGTCGATGGCAACCGGCAGCCGCATGCCCGGCGCAATGGCGGCAAAACTGACGAAGCTGGCCGGACCAGACCGACGTCGCATCCAAACCGGCGGCAGGCAGCCCTGCAGGCACCCAGCGATTCATGGAGTCGTCTATTCCCGCCATGCGGCGCTTAAAACCACATCGTCCGGCTTACCGAACAGCCCCAACATCAAAGCTTACGAAAAAGTGTACTTGCATGCCATTGCAGGACCAAAATTGGGCAGGAATTTCGGCGCTCCCTTGCCCTCCCCTTCCAGGCAGAACGGCCCGCATGGTGCTGTCTGAAACACCCCGGATACTCGATGCGTCACCAGCATGCCGTCATCCACCACCGCGCGCTCGACTTCTGGCTGGCGCGTGCGGCCGTCCTCGTCATTATCTGCCTGCAGCTTCTCGTCATCAACAATCTCTCGTTCGGCCCCCGCTGGCTGGCGCCAGCGCTGGAGGCCGCCTTGCTCCTGCCTTTGTCCGTCGCGACAGCCTGGACACAGGCCGCCACCCAGAAAGCGATCGAGGACGAGCACTGGTACATGGTCGGCCGATTTCGCGTCATGATCCGCAGGACGGCCCTGGTGATGACCGGCGTCGTCAGCATCATGAACTGCGGTTCGCTGGTGTTTCTGGTGCGCGCCTTGCTGGCGGGCCATGCCGGCAGCAGCGGCGAGACGCTGCTGGTCGACGCGCTCAACATCTGGGTCACCAACGTCATCGTCTTCGCCCTCTGGTTCTGGAGCACCGATCGCGGCGGGCCGCCGACCTGCGGCCTTGTCAAACGCGCCCATGCCGATTTCCTGTTTCCGCAAATGACCCTGAACGACCGCGAGATCCGGGACTGGCTGCCCGGCTTCGTCGACTACGTCTTTCTCGCCTTCACCAATGCGACCGCGTTTTCGCCGACCGACACCTTGCCGCTCTCCCGCCGCGCCAAGCTGCTGATGATGGCCGAGGCGATGATCTCGCTGCTGACGATCGCGCTGGTCGCGGCCCGCGCCGTCAACATCTTGGCTTGAGCTTGCCAAGCCCTTGGCACAAAGCTCCGGACCGGCGTTGAAACACGCATCGCGACCGACCGGCAACGGCATCGCACATCCGGCTGAAAACGCAAAAAGCCCGCCCCGGCGCGAGCCGAGGCGGGCTATTCGGTTGTCTTCGACAGTTGAATGCGGAGCGTATTAGAGCAATTTCAGGTCGCCCCGGATCACTCTTCCTCCGCCTGCTTGAACCTGCGCACGATCGCCTCGAACATGATATCCGATATCCACATGGCGCAGACGCCGATCAGGAATGCCGCCGCCAGCGTGGTCGTGTCGTCATTGGCCAGCGGCAGGCCGGTGGCGCGGGCATACTGGACCACGGGCAGTGTCAGATAGGCCGCGGCCAGCGCACCGCAAATTGGCGAGGCCACCATTTCGCGCAGCTTGTACCGGTGCCGCGACAGGGCGCGCAGAACACCGCCGGCCAGGCCGGCGGCGACCACCGGTCCCTTGATGCCGAGCAGGTCGAAGAGATCATACATCATGCCATTGCCCTCGCGATCTGGAACCTGAAGACCGATCTCGCGCCGAAAACGGCCAGCGCCCCGGGTGCAAGCGCGAGGTCCGTCATGGCTTCCACCCGCACAGCCTCTCGCCCTTGCGGTTGTGCGCCAGCAGCGCCTTGACCTCGGCGTCCGACAGCGCGTCGACCGTGACCGCCCGCAGGCGCAGCGGGCTGGACACCGCGCAAAATCCGCCTTTGACGGTGGTGCAGCCGGCCACCATGACCAGGGCCGCGGCCGATGCGAGCTTCAATCCCTTGCCCATGATTTGAGCTCCTTTCGGGCAGCGGCGGCAGGCAGCGCGCCGACATCGTTCTGGACCTCGTCGGCGACATCGCGCGCCGCGGCCTCTAGGGCGGCCTGCCTGGCGCGCTCGGTGCGTTCGCCGGCAAGCCGCTGGCGAACACCCCAGCCGAGTCCCGCGATGATGGCCGCACCGATGCCGAGAACGTCCGGATTGCCGAGGAAGAATGTGAGGAGAGCGCTCATTGGTTCGGCGCGTCCTTGACCAGATAGCCGACGGCGAAGACGGCGATCGGCAGTAGCGTGGCCCAGGTCTCGGCATCGTACCAGGAAGGCCAGATGTTGCGCACGAAGACCCCGGAAACCGAAACCGCCGCGGCGGCGATGGTCGCGGCCGTCAGCTTGTTGGTCGGACGGACGGTCGGCTGGATGACGGTGGCCATGGTCAGAATATCCTTTGCAAGGCGGCGGCGATGTGGCGGCAGGCGGCGTAGGCGACGAGCAGGCAGGCGGCGATAAGGCCGCCTGCCCTGGCGGCAGCTGGAATGTTGGAACCAGCCGGCGCCGGCGACCCGGGCCGCGGCGCTTCGCCGGCGGTCGTTGCGGTCCCGGGCGGCTGCGGCGCCGGGTTTGACACCGCCGCTGGAGGTCGGGCGGACATCAGCAAGGCTTGAGCCCGCACCGTTTTGACGCGATCGGACCAGCCGCGCCCGAATGTCGCCCATGTCGGCAACCGTTTGAGAAACGCCAGCCGCGCATCGCAAAGCTGGTCGATGACGACGCCGGCCGGCCTTGCCCTGGCCGCGGCAAGCGTGACGGGCCCGATACGGCCGTCCTGGGCGGCGCCGGCCGCCGCCTGAAGGTATTTGGCGGCCCGGCCGGGCCCGCTGTTCACGGCGAAATCGAAGACGGCGTAATCGATCCCGTCGGGCAGTTCCGCGCCGAGTACGGCATCCCAGTAGAAGCGGCGGTAGACCGTGGCCACCTCAGCGTCGCTGATCCCGCGCAGATCGGCCTTGCTGGCGTCGGCCTTCACATAGCGGCGAAAATTGGCGAGCGTCACGCCCTTCATCGTGGCGCCGCCGGGGTCTGCCGGATTGTCCGCCCAGCCGCCTTCGGATTTGAGAACGAGCGCAAGCGAACGCGCGAAGTTGCGGTCCATGGATTTTCCTTTCGGATTGTGGGGTTTGGCCGGCGCCAAAAAGCGGCCGGCATTTCAAGGTCAAGACGGGCAACGCGCCGCCCCGACAAGTAACGTGCCCCAGGAAGAACATCGAGGCGCAGCCAACTGGGCGGCAGGTTCAAAATCCAGACTGCGGTCGTGAAATGAACCCAGAGCGAGCGGAGGCTAGGTAGGATACTTTGGAAATGCGAGCGATTGCCCGGTGGCGCCAGTCTTTGTCGGGATCCAAGACGGTACCTGCGATCGATAGTTGCGTGCTTACACGCCGGCCGGAGCATGATAGAAAATGTGGTTTTCAGGACGAACGGGCTTGGGATGTGTTTTCCTGCAAGGCGATTCCCTGTTTCAGTTGCCGAAGCTTGGTGTGAACCGTCCACTCCGCCTTCATCGACACGCAGCACGCGACGAAAAATGTCCTGCTCAAATATCAGCTCGTTTCCACCCTTCGACAGACAGGCGACATGATCGCATTCGAGAGCGTGACGCGCGGTCAATTTGACGGCATGGTTGAGGCGGTCGCGCTGATCGAACGACAAGGGCGATACGAGATACACCGGCTCGTGGCGTCAGAGACGCGAGCCTATTCTTGGGGGGTGAGGCGGAGATGAGCCAGTCACATGCGCCATCGCCGGGGACACCGCACGCCCATGGCGGACGAGTCCGGTTATTCACAAGGCTGATAATCGGCACAACATTCGCCCTTGCCGTCTGGAGGGTGGACTGGGTAGCAATCCGAGGTGCACCTTTCCCAGACCTGCAAAATTACATCATGAATTTCGACAAAGGCGTTTACTATGTTTCCCCCGATGCAGCTTCGCTGGTCGAATGGTATGCCCAAGAATATCTCTGGCGAAAGGGTATTTACGCGCTTAATAATATCATCGAACTTGAAAATTTATTTTCCATCCTGACGCTAATTTCTTTGGCAAGTTTTAGCATTTATGTGGCAGTCAAAGCGTCGCCCATTTACATCCTATTGCTGGTTCATCCCCAGTTGATCGATCTCGCTTTCTCGCAGGTACGATCAGCCGTCGCAATGGCTGCAATCTATCTGGCCTTGCTGTTGCCATCGCGGCTGGTCAAATATGCTTTTGTTGCCGCCGCTGCTTTTATCCATTCAGCGGTCGTGATCTTTGCCGGTGCCTTCGCAGTTGGCCAATTGGTTACCCGCTTTGAGGCATTGCGGCGGCGTCATGTGCTGATTTCTGCTGGCTATATCGCGGTCACCGTCGTCGCCCTGACTGTATTCAAAACTTATCTGCTGGGCTCGATCGGCGACAGGCGGGCAACTATCGAAATCAACACGAGCGGATTCCTGCTGACGGCGATGGTGACCATGTACGCTGTCCCTTTCATTTTTTTTGATCATTTGTTTAGCAGGAAATTCGCCGCGTTTGTTGTAGTGCTAGCGTCGTCCCTTTGCTTCGCGATGTACCTTTACAATCAGAACGGCATACGATTCGTCGCTCTTGCGCTCCCTGCGCTCGCAGTTGCAATCTCGGGCATCCCTGATACTCATTGGCGTCGGCTTACGTTGGTCGCGGCGATCGCGGCACAGGTGGTTTTCTTCGGTTACTGGGCCAAGGGCATTTTGTGATGAATTCTATCCGCTGGGCAGCTGATCAATATCTCGCCGAGGTTGACCGCTGGCGAAACGCTTGCATTGAGATATTGGGCTCGATTTGGCGGAATGCATTTTTTCAAGCCTTCTTCTGGGTAGTTGTCGCCGGCAACATTTTTGCGATCTTTTTTGGTGACGCCTTGGTGCGTTAATTCAGCCGCCGAATTGCCATTTGCGGACAACAACGGTCATAACGCCGCTGCCTGGGTCTTTTGTTAATCCCGTGTCATTCGCAATGACTATGTCAACCAAATCGGCCGTAACGACGCCGGCATATTTGATCGTACAACCTAGCAAATCAGCAGTAAAACCGACGCCTACCACCATGTCGCCACGAACCGCGCCAGGCAAGGATACCTGAACCGTAAACGTCGATCCGGTTGCAATGGCAGGCGTCGGGTTGACGAAGACTTGCCCCACCGTCCGCAACTCACTTTCGGTAATGCCCGAGAACGGACTGGTGATCGCGCCGCCGCTGATGTTCATGGCGTTCCCGCCAAGCCAATTCTTGCCGCCATCTGTCACGCTGGCGAAGCGAATACCGTTGGTGAACGTCACCCCGGATGTAGCATCGAAGGTGTTATTTGAAATCCGGCAACCGACAAGTTTAGCATTCTCGACCAGAATGCCGTCGTCGACGATCGTGCCGGAACTCGGCGCGAGGAAGCCGCCCAGCGTGTTGTTTTCGATCACAAGGCCAGCGAACAGCCGATTGCCAGAAGGTGCCCCTACACGGATGAAAGACGAGATGCCCATGCCAGGAGAGAACCGGAATTGGTTCCCGCGCACCGACCCGCTGACCGGATCGTTAGCTTGGTCGTTGGTGATCTGGATACCTTGGTTCTTCTGGCTCGCCAGATAGGTCGACTGCGACATGTCGAACGTATTGTCGTTGACGGAAAATCCTGTCGTCCGGTGCATGATGATGCCGTTGTGCGGCACGTCATTAAGCATGTAGACCTGAAGCCAGTTCTTGCGAACCTTCACTCCCGCACCGTCGCGCACGTAGATTTGGCAGTTCCCACCCGCGCCCTTCGTCTTCACGCCCTCGATAACGGTGCCGTTGCCGAAGTAGGAAACAATATTTCCGGTCGGAATCGCGGCCGGCACTGTCAAATCTGCGCCAACCCTACAGCAATCCTGCACATCGCCGTTAATGATACGCAACGAGGCCGACCGATAGTCGAGAATTCCGAACCTATCGATCTGGGAGAATAGTGGATTTGCAATCAGACAATTCTGTGTATTGCCCATGTAGATGCCACCGCCACAGCGCAACACCTCGACATCACGGAAAACGCAACCGAGACCGCCCTTGTTGTTTACGGCACATGCAGGCATCGAGCCGAGACTGTCCAGCGGTCCGCCTTCCGGCCCAGTACCGCGGAAACCATCGATGACAACGCGCTCCATGATGACGGATTGAGGAAGAGCAGAGCCACTGGAAATGCCATCGGTGTCCCAGAGTGCAAAAGCATGGCCGTTGCCCGAGGCGCCGGTCAGTTGGTTGCCTAGAACCTTAAAGTCTCGGATGCCAAGCCGCAGCAGGTGGCCGACCGACCGGAAGAGCGGTGCACCGTTGACGACGACGCTGGTGACTGTCGACACGTCACGGCCGAAACCGTCGATATTGAACAGACCAAACGTGATGTCGATCGTTTGGTTGATAGTGACGTTCGTCGGGGGAAGGCGGATCGTGCCGCGCCCCTTGCCGTCGACGAGTTGGATCGCCGCGATCAGTGCCGCCGTGTCGGCATTAGCATCCCCTTGGCCGCCACCGAGCATGTGCAGATCAACGATGCTCTCAACCAACACCCAATACCCGCCATTGACCGCGTCCACCGTGCCGTTCGGCATGAAACGGTCCGTCGACCGGAACCGGGACAGCGCCGGATAATTGCCGGCGGTGATTGCCGCCAGCGACATGCGCGCATAGTTGGCGCCGCCCACCAGGGTCGCCGGCGTCGTGAATACCGGGGCGTAAAACTGCGTTCGGATGGCTTTCACGCCAGCGGCGATGATGGCGCCGGCGGCCGCCGCGACCGAAACGTGGATCGGCACGTTGACACCTGACACCATGACCGCGTCGGCGGCATATTGCTGCGCCAGGTCGCGTGCGCGCTCGGCCTCGGCGATCACGGCGGCCAGTTCACCCCTGACCGCCGCGGTCGCGTCCCCGATAAGATCGTCGGAGTTGAAGAAAGCCAGCACGATTTCGTCGCGGCCGACTGCCGGCACCGGCGTCTGGAACGAAAAGACGAAGCTGGCTGACACCACACCCTCTTGCACATGCACCGTCGTACCCTTCTGCATGGTGCGGCTGGTTCGGGCATCGGCGGCGCGGTACCAGTAGCCTTCCGAGGCCGTGTAGATGCCGTTCAGCCTGGCGTCGTCCTGGTCCTTGACCAGCACGCGGTCGCCGACCAGGGCCTGGACCCCATCGATGATCTTGAGGCCCTGGATCCAGGCAACGCCGTCGACGATGACCGTCTCCAGGTTCGCGGTCGTCGCCAGGCGCACGGGTTCGCGTTCGCCTGTCAACAGGCGAACGGCGGCGGTTGCGGGTCGGGCCATCAGGCTTGCTCCATGAGAATGCCCTGCGAAAGCGGGCTGTGAAGATTGCGGATCGTGTCGCCTGCTCAAGCGCGGCGGCCCTGCCGGTCCCGCCCGAAAACAGTCAATGGCAGGACGTGGCTCGGCGGCGAGCAGCATTGCTTTGCGCAGAGAGGTTCGAGCCGATGGCAGTGCGCGTAAAGTTGCCTGGTGACGCCTTTGACGCCAGCTACGACGCGGCTGACACGAATGGCTCGATCAAAGCATCACGTGGCATTACGGTGACAGTACACTTTTACCATGTCCGTCCGACTGTCATTGTGGTGGGTCAACCGGGAGGGCGAGGCAGGTGACGAAAAGATGCACTGTCACCGCAATTCCGAACACGTTTTGCCGTCAGTTTACCTCAGTATAACGCTGAACTATAAACCAGAGACCGGTGCATTGACCGGTCATGAAAACACTACCTGTACCTGGAGAACGAATTCCACAATCTCGACAGTATCGATTTCGTTGGCGCCACCAGTGGCTTGGCAGGTTCGGGCGGTTTGATATTTAAACGCGTTCCCGGCGGCAGGCCTTTGGCCTTGGCCATGATCTGGCCCATGATGTGCCAGTAGACATCCAGATCCGACAGTTCCATGTTCTCGATTGCATCTTCTCCGCTGAGAAACAGTGGTCTTTTGTACCCTATGCATTGTGCAAAGGCCGGCTCTGCCCCGCCGGCCTCCCGCCAATCTGCATAGATGTTGGGAACCAGTACAGCATCCGCGTTTTGTATAAGCTGGACCTCATGAAAGGTGCGGATATTGGCCGGCACATCGAGAGCTTCGCCTGTGCCCGGCTCGAACATCAGGACGCCCGGCTCGCCCTCCTCCAGCCTCTGATTGTCGAGCGCGAACGCGGTTCCCTGCCAATCGTAGCCAAAGCAGATGATCCGCCCGGCGAACTCTGGAAAACCCAAGCTGACCCTGGCATTCCATCGGGCCATGTCTTGTGCGCGGATGATCCGGTAGAGCCCATGCTTGAACGAGGCCCCACCGAAGCTGGCCAGCAATTGATTCAAGCCGGGGATTTTCGTGTCGCCGGCCTGCTGACCTGCATCCGCAGCCACCCTGCTTTCTATCGCAAAATTCTGTCGAAATATCTCGAACAACGTGCCCCCCATGATTCTCGCCCCTGCTTCGGCCTGCTCTCGCTGTTTGCGAAGATATCCAGTTGGTTGCGCTACACCTCCGCCATAGCCGTCCAATCCCGACCAGAATGCGTTCCTCGCCGGTCGGCCCGCCCGGCCCGGCCGGCATGCCGAGTTCGATTCTCATTCTCGCCTAGACGCGCACCTTGTCCTTCTTGGCCATACCCGGTCGGGCGATTTGCTCGTGGGCGAAACTTACGTAGATATTACAACTAATTCTACCCAACATAGCAAATAATGCAACATTGATCGCGTGTCTGTTCATGCAGCTATTTGACCTCGAAGTTCATCTTTTCAGCTGGATAAACAATATTATGATCTTGAGCTGCCGAATTAACGGCCCGATAGCATTGTGAAGGGCCTGGCGATCTTCGGGCGCCGGCACATCACTCCTGAAGCAGCGGCAAAACCTTCTCGTCGAGGAATTTGAGACGCCCGTCCAACATCTCCGCGTTGGCGGGATTAGCGGGGACATTAACAGGGATCAGCTTCGCTACCGACTTGCCTTGACGCGCCGCTTCAACCCAATCTTCCATTGCGCCGATATATCCATCCAGCGCCTCATAGGGAGTCTCGACATCGTCGCCGGGCATATATGCTGGAGGTACATCACCTACGATCACCCATATCCATCGGGGCACATCTCGTCTCCCCGAAGAGATCTCGAAGAGAAAAATGTATATTATCCCCTCGGCACCGTACCCAAAATACTCGGCTTCGATATTCTTTACCCAATCATAGGACCGAAGGTATTCACGAGCTTCGAGAAGTGCCGCATCAAGGTTATTGTCTGCGTCGGGATCGCCTGCCGCAAGGGGCAAACGACTGACTTTACTGAGATCTGGCGTAACTGCGTTCACGATTTCTCTCCACTACTCATTTCGTCTGGCGCCATCGTCTCTTGGCCCAGCGCTGAAAATCCCCAGCGTCTTTGTGGTGCTGTATGTGATCTTCCCTGGTACGAGGCCCAATATTTGATACGTGATCCAGGCCCCCATCGGCCAGCGGTTTTTCATGGGAAACATCCATACTTCGGCCTGTAGCAGGGTCTTTGGGCCAAGGTTTGCCGTGCAGCAACTCCCATTCCTTGCGAAGAGCTCTGCTCGTCATGGTGCGCCTAGTCGGAACAAGGTTTAGATCGTCCTCGTCCGTAATTTTTGCAACCGGATTCTCTGCGGTGGCAGAGCGTTCCAACGCCTCGACTTCTGCCGCCTTCGGGTCACGAACTCCTTCTTTTCCGAGTACCTCGGTTGCCGCTTCAGCAGGTCTGGCTTGCGCAAGTTCGGATGCTGTCGAGTCGTCCAACGAGCCAGTGAGCCGTCCCACCACCTGCCTGGCAACGGCACTGAGCCCTTCGGCTAGGACATTGCCGCCAACGCCCCAAAGCACGCCGGCGCCGGCGCCGCTCAAGATGTCCTCGTCTTGACCGTGGGCATAAACTGCGCCATACGCGCCGCCTTCGACGCCCATAAGCGCGGTTCGCGCGGCCAGACCTGTCAGCCCATCCCAGGCCGCGGTGCCGAGTCTGCCCGTGAGCGTAACGCCCGAACTCGCCAGGCCATGTCCGGCAATGGCACCGCCGAGCAGTTCAGCTGGCAAAGCTGCCGAACCAGCCCGGTCTTCGGCATCTTCTGTTTTGATACGCTCGGCGGCGAGTAGTTCCTGGTAGCTTTCCTCGGAAAAGATAGAACTTAGGCCAGCCGAGATCTTGTCGGCGTGACCCAGTGTCATGCCCTTGGCCATGATCCGGGCGACGTCATCGGCAGCCTGGAGGGGCTGCAGCCAGAACGATGCAGCGTTATATTGTGCACGAGCCGGATGCAGCGCGATGGCCAACAGACCGGTCGCTAAAGCGTCCTCGCGCGCCTGAAGGTCTGCTGGCGTCACCTTCGGATCGTTTGCCGCGTTCTGGCGCAACCGAGGCAAGCCGGACCGAAGCAGCTGCCTGGCCATATCAAGTCGCAAGCCTGGATCGCGTACCGCCAGAAAAATCGAGCTTAGATAGGTAATGCGCTGTTGCCACCGCAGGCTTGGATCGACGAATTTTGTGGCTAGATCGTCTGCAGACGACTGCGGCAGCGGCAATATCCTGTCGAAACCCATCTGCTGTTGGGCGGCAATGGCCCACGTGACAGCAGCCTGGAAATCCTCTGGAGTGGAAAGCTTCTTCCAGTCAGGAGCGTGACCCGGGAACATTTGGCTGATACAGTCAGCGGGGTCGGCCCGTCTGGCGCCCAGCACCAGTTGCGCGGCGCCGACCTTGACCTCGTATTGCTCGCGCTGTTCTGGCGAGTCATCGGGGGCGGGTTCAAGATCCCGAAGCTTGGCGTGTATTGCCTGGTTCGGCGCGCGGCGCATACCGAAGACCGAACCGGCGATGCTAGCCGTTATGTTGAATGTCTGGAAATGCTCGGCGCCCTCTTGGGCTCCGTAGATATCGGTGAAATCCTGTTCGGTGGGCTTCTCCTCGGGATATTCGCCCGTGCTGGCGATGACGGCCGGTGCGTTTTGCTCCGCGAGTTGCACCTTCGCGCGGGCATCAACCAATTGCGCGGCGGTCGCCGTGTTGGCCTGATCCCTTAGCGCAGCGAGATCGCTGGACTTCAGGTAGCTGATGGCATCGAGGGGGATAACTGCCTTGTCATCCGGCGTCGTTGAGCTGCTTCGCGCGAACGCCTGCGCACTACCTCCGCCCGATGCCAGCTTGCCAGCACCATCCGCGGCGGTCGGATTTGAGCTGTCCGAGGCATCGGAGCCACCAGCGGCTCCAGGGATTTCATCCTTGGCGCGGGTCCCAACTCTTGCCGCATCCAGCATAGCCGCAGCCCGCTTCGGATCCTTGGCGATCATCGCCTGGACCAGCGCCTTGGCCGTGTTGCTGCGCCAGACGGCTTCCGCCGCTTGCCGGGCGAGCGGGTTGCCAATCTTGGCGATCAGATCGGACCCGTTCTGCCGGATCGCCTCGAAAGCTCCGATATCGTTCGGGTCGCCTTTTGCGATGGAGCTGGTGGTTATGGTGTCGACCTTCGCCCACTCCGCGAGCTCATAGTCGTCGCGCTGCGCCTGCTGCCGCCCCGCCATGCGCAACGAGCCGGCCGCGCGCATGGCCTCCTTCTGCCTGGCGAAATTGGCGCGCTGGCTTTCGGGTATGTTCGGCAGGGCGTCGTCGAACAGCTTGTCGAACAGGCCGGGCTTGGTGACCTGGCCGGTGCGCGGATCGACCTGGCCGTACATCGCATCATGCAGGCCCGCGCCGTCAGCCGGCGCATTCGCCGCCACCTCGTCTTCCGCCTGCGCGATCCGGCCATTGAATCGACGGCGCGCGAGTTCGGCGTCGAACGCCTCCTGCTGCTGCTTGCGCTTCTGATAACGCTCGGCGACGGCGGAAAGCTCGTCACCGAACCGCTGCATGGCGCCGCCGATCGGCGAACCGTTGGGATATTGCACCAAATTGCCGGTATCGAGCCGGCGCTGGGCGAGCTGGAGAGGGATCGTCGCCATCAGTAGAGGCCTCCGGTGGAGGAGGTACGCGGTGCCGGCGGGAAGGCGCTTTTGCCGATGGTCACGGCCCTGGTCGGGTCGTAGTGGCCGGAAAGGCCCGACACGAGGCTGCTGCCGGCCTTGAAGATCGACCCCGCCACCGCCTGCTTGCCGGAGAAGCGCGAGATGGCGGCCTGGCTGTCGAGAGCGTTCTGGCGCAGCGCCGAGCCGTACTGGATCGCCTTCAGGTCGAGCTGACCCTGCCTGGCGTTGGCCGCCAGCACCTCGACCGGCGAGCCCGCCACACCGAGGCCCAAGGCACCGGCCTGGGCGCGCGCCTGCGACAGCAAGAGATCCTGCTTGTGGCGCTCCCGGCTCTGTTCGAAGGCGGCGCTTTGCGCATCGGCCTGCGCCTGCTGCTCATAGGCTCTGGCCTGATAGCCGGCCATCTGCTTCTGCTGCTGGCCTTCGACCAATGCGCCGCCGGCCGACAGGGCGGTCCCTGCCAGCCCAAGAAGGGCAAGTGTGCACATGTTCAGCCTCGTTCGCCCAAGGGTTTGCTTGCTGGTTTGCTTGCGGGAATGAATTTGCTTTTGACGCTGGCTTCGGAGCGCTCGGCCGGCGCGCCGAGCGCGGGCCGCGGGTCGAGGGCGCCGCCGGGGCTGAGAAACGAGAGCAGCAGCCTGTCGGCCCGCAGCGCCGGCCGGCTGAGACGGGCGGGCGCGGCGGCGCGCGGCCCGGCCAAGGCGGCGCGGCGCGTGGTGGCCAGGTTGACCTTTAGCTCGGTCACGCCGGCGGCCTCGAACAGGTTGTTGGCGGCGGCGACGCCGCGGGCGAGCGTATCGACGTCGAACAATTCCTGGCGCAGCCGCTCGACCAGCCGGTGGACGCAGCGCCAGCGCTCGCCAAGCAGCGCGGCTCGGGCCCTGGCCTCGTCGCCAAGCGCGGCGATGTCGGCCCGGGCTTCGCTTTGCGCGGCCTCCGCGCGGCGCTTGCCGGCGGCGTCGACGGTTCTTTCCAGCAGTGCGATGGCGTCGTTGCAGTCGTCGAGCGCTGCGCGCGCGGCTGCCTGGTCGCCATCGCCGAACACCGCGCGATCCTCGGCTTTCGCCAACTCGCGTCTCCGGGCAATCGCGTCGTCAAGGTCGGTGTCGAGCAAGGCGATGAGGGCGGCAAAATCGGCAGCCGTCCGCGCCCTGCCGAGGTCTTCGGCATGGAGGGATGTCATGGATGGGTCCTTTACTTGGGAGTGAGGAGCGGTCCGCGAAGCTGCCAATCTCCCTCCTCGTGGGGAGATGCCCGGTCCACCCTCCGCAGCTGCAGCGCAGCTGCTGCGGAGGACGGGCAGGGCAGAGGGGGGCGCGAAGGATCGCGGCCTTAGGTGCGAGGAGGAAGTTCCAGTCTCTGAATAAGTACGGCGGCGGGCCAGAGCCGAAACAGAGGCTGCTTAGTTTTCATCGGCAAATAACGGCCGGACTGACAGGTCGGCGGGACAGCGCCCCCCTCTGTCCTGCCGGACATCTCCCCCACTAGGGGGGAGATTGGCTGTCGCTCGGCTATCGCCATCTCACCTAAGGCTCGGCGTCGAACACCGGCGTCATTGCCCGGATCGTGCAGGGCGTCGGGTTGGTGTGGCGGATCCGCACCCGGCCCTGCCCTTCCCAGCTGTCATCGATCGGCACCTCGACATTGCCGGTGAACAGCATTGCCCTTCCGTCGGGCGCAATGATCGAGGGCATGCGCACCGGCTCCCACCGGCCGCGCATCAAGGATTGCACTTCGAGGCCGGTAATGTCGGTCTCGAGCAGCGACAGGATCACTTTCGCCACTTTCTTGCGGCGGCCGAGGATCGAGCCGTCGCGGCCGCCGACGTCGAGCTCCAGCGTGTCGGCGCCCGCCGCATAGGGCAGGCCGAGCTGCCATTTGGCGGCGGTAGATCCGCCGGGCAAGGTCACCGTGCCGCCGCCACTGACGGTGAGGCCGCGGTAGGCCTTGCCGTCGGCGAGCACATCGACGGACTGGCCGGCAAGGTGTGCTGCGCCGCCCACCGTGGCCACGGCGGCGCCCAGGTAGGTCAGGCCGCAATCGACCTCGAAGGCGTCGGCAACGGCTCCGTATTCGAACGGCGCCGTCTTGATTTCGATATAGCGCCTGGTCACGCCACCGATGCTGCGCTTGACGACCAGCCAGAGGTCGTCATTGCCGTCCTGGCCAGGCGTCACCGCGGCGCTTTCTACGAGAGCCCAATTGAAGCCGCCGAAGCCGCCGCCCAGCCGGTGCCGGTGCATGCCTCTGACATCTTGGCTTGGCTGGTGCGTGTAGCCGCCAAGCTCGCCATTATCGAGCGGAAACCACAGCAACGGGTCGGGATCGGTCTGGAAGGCGAGTTCGACCACGCCTTGCTTGGGGATGTGCTCGGAAATCTGGCCGACATCGTCCGACGTGAAGCGGCTTTGCGCCGTCTGCGCCAGCTCGGCGATCGATTTGCGCGAGCGCGTCACATAGAGGAACGACTGGCCGGCATCGACCGGGCGGATGCGGGCGCAGCCGAAGGTGCGTGAACGCCGGTTCTTGAACGAGGAGGGCGTCAGCGCCTCGTCGATGCCCGAGCCTGAAAGCGCCCGCACCCCGCCAGATGTGCCGATCAGCAGCGCGCCGTCGGATTCCGCTATCCACGTGATGTCGTTGGCCTGGCCGCCGCCGGCCTGAATGAACTCCAGCGCGTCGTCGTCCTTTTCGCCCAGCGCGAAATTGTCGAAGTCACCGGTAGCCGAGGCATAGACCGAGAATTTCCGGCTGAAGGCCAGCCGCTCCTCATAGAGCGAGCCGCTCTCGACATATTTGCCGGGCACGAAGGTGCCGAGCCGCCAGCGGGTGATCGGCGAGAGGTCTGGCAGCGCGTGGCCGTAGAGCCTGATCCTGACCACGGTCGCGCTGGTGCGGCTGGCGATCTTGGCCCAGCGCCAGACATTGTCGCCGCCGAGCAGACGCACGGCGCGGCCAACATCGCTGGCCAGGAACCCGGTGCCGCCGTTGATGCCGCCGGTCGACGAGGCGGTGAGGTCGAACGGCGTCATCGTATCGCCGTTTTCGGCCATGGCGAGTTCAGCCATGCTGGTGACCGTGGCGTCGCTGCCGCCGCCGCCGGAGAACTTGAACCTGTAATATTCGTACGTGGTCGCGTTCTGGAATTCGTAGAAACGGACTTCCGAGCCCGACCATCCGATCTCGCCGGCGCGGCTATCGAGGGACGTGTAGTTGACGCCGTCGTTCGAGCCTGAGAGCACCCATGCAGTGCACATATCGCCATTGCCGGCGACGCTGTCGGCTGCCGCGATCCAATAGGCGTTGACCGCCTTTCCTTGCCCGGCCGGAAAGCGGTACTGCACGAACCCGTTGCTGCCGTCTCCGACCTTCACATATTGCGTGAAATCGCGGTCGAAAATCTGCCAGCTGGGGCCTGCTGTGCCGTCATCGGTGACCATGCCGCTGGGCGCGGCATAGCCAGTCATCTTCGGCGTCGCATGGCCCGTGCTCGCGGGCGTCAGCGTGGTGGGCGTCTCGTTGATCGGATCATAGGGCCCGTCAAGAAACTCGAAACCAGTCAGCGCCCAATTGGTGTGAGCGGTTCGGGTCAGCACCTTGGGCGGATAGCTCTTGTGGGTGATCCACATCTGGTCGGCGGATTGCACATAGTCGAGGTCGAACAGGTCGGCCTCGATGTATGGCGACGCCACTTCGACCGCCCCCACCCGCGCGCCATAAGCGTAGACGCGAACATACAGGTCGCCGAATTCGAGCGCGTAGGCCTGGTCGGCCGAGAAGATGAACGGGATCAGCCGCGTCTTCTTGGCCGATGCCTTGACCTCGCCGGCGAAGTAGGTGCCGCCGCGCTTGCGGATGCCGCCATGCGGCAAAGTGAGGAAGTTCTCGCATTTCGAAAGCGCCGCCCGGTAGAAATCGAGCGATGCGCGCGCGTGCAGCCTCGGCGAGATCTCTCCGCGGGTGAAGACGTCCTGGACCGGATAGAGCGCCGCCATCAGCGCGAACCCCTGCTGTCGCCGCGCCGGGCGCTCCAGGACGCCGCGTAGAACCGGCCGCCGCGCTGGATCGCGTTGGCGTTGAGAGCGGCATCGAGAGCCCGGTCATAGGCCGAGCGGGCAATATCGATCATGCCCGATTTGTGCGTCAGCGGATGCGCCACCTTGATGGCAAGGGCCGCCACCAGCACCTCGGTGAACAGCGCGTCCCAGTCGTTCGGATCGGTGAGATTGGCGAGATAGCGGATGGTCAGCGGGCCGCGAAGGTCGGAGTAGATCAGCCCAGCCTCCTGGCGCCAGGAAATCGGCACGCCGTCCGGTTCGCCATTATGCGTCGGCGGCAACGGCCGCAGGCAGTCGGCGGGCAGTTCATAGGCGAAGTTCAGCGTGCAATCGCCGCCGCCGCTATCAGCACCGGTGACGGTGGCGCGCAGGATCGCGAACACCCACGCATATTTGGTCAGTTCGGCCTCGCGCGTCAGGTCGAAATGCAGGTTCAAGAGCCGCGCCGCCTTGACGTCCTGATCGAGACTGTCGATCGGCGCGTCGTCGAGCACGGCAAGCGCCATGTTGGCGATATCGAGCGGGGTGATGGCCATGGTGTCAGGCCTCCGTGGTGAGGGTTGATTTTGGGAAAGGCATGGTTGAGGTCGCGATCCTTCGCGCCCCCTCTGTCCGGCAGGCCAGAGGGGGCGCGACGGAGCGCAACCTTCGTTCGGCGGGCGCTTTCGCCCTCGGGGGCGGGCGCAACGCCCCCGCCCCTCGCCCCGATCAAGCCTCGGTCGTCTTCAGCGCGATGAACGTCATGTTCTTGACGCTGGACGCGGTGCGGTCCCAGTTCGCCGCCAGCGCCAGCTCCGCGTCGGTCGCGAACTCGCCCGCTGTCGAGGCGTCGAGGAAGCGGGTGCCGGGCACATGCGGGACGAAGTGCCGGCGGCCGACCATTTCGGTGACGCCGCCGCCATGGCCCTGGCGCGGCTTGCGATCGAACTCCAGCGGCCCGCCCTCGGTGTTGACCGGCAGCTCGTTCCACAGGATCGCCTTGTCCTTGAACATGAAGGCGGTGTAGACGCCCGCCGCCACCGGAATGTCGTCGTCGACGACGGCCCGCAGCCCCATGTAATAGGGGATCAGCGGACCGCCCTGCTGCGAGGACGGCACGTAGTCGATGAGGTCGGCGAGCTTCAGCGCCTTCATCTGCCTGGAGTGCATCCAGATCGTCTTGAACTTGTCCGCGCGGTCGCCCATGAGGTACGCGGCCTCGATGATGTCGGTGTCGACGATGGACGCATTGGTCGTGCGCACCAGGTCGCCGCCATCATTGGCGATGTTGTCGGCGACGACGCCCTTCAGCATGCCGAGCAAGGTCAGCTTGTTGGCGCGCTGCCAGTACTCGGTCTGCCGCTTGACGATCAGCTTCTGCGGATCGTCGCCGGCCAGGATGGAGGTCAGGTCCGCAACGCCCCAGGCCTGGGCGCGGACATTGCGGGCGGCGACCTCGCGGCGCGAACCGATCTTCTTCATCTCGATGGAATCGGCCGGATCGTCATTGACCGGCTCGGACGGGTCGTTGCCGAGATCCTTCCAGCCGGGCATGTCGACGGAGCGGCCGCCCATCGACAGTTTCGAGGCGATGGCCGGGTCGGAAAACAGGATTCCGGCCTGGTAGATTTCGAGCGACTGGACATGTTCCTCGAAAGCATATTGCGCATAGACGGACGGAACGATCGCGTCCGCGATACGGGTATAGGCATCTGCCATTTTTCTCTTCCTTCAGGTTTGATTTTGGCGGTGAGTTCGAGAGGCCGTTTCGAAACTCGCTCCGGCGAGTCGGCTGGTGGCGTTTTCGACAGCCGGAGCGCAGCGGACATTCAAGTCCGTGAGCACCGGAAGCGCAGAAAACGCTGCCAGACGGCGGCCGGAGTAGAGTTTCCAAACGGACTAGAGGGGGTTGTTCGGCATCCAGCGGTCCGGATCCTCGCCGGCCTCGCGAGCCAACCGCCGGGCGCGGGCGGGGTCGCTTTTGACGAGAGCCGAGATAGCGGTCAGGTTGCGTTCGCCGGCGGCGTTGCGCTTGAACGGATTGCCTCCGCTTGAACGCCCGCCGCCGTCGATCGTGTCTTCGACGAACATCGCCTCGCCGATGGCGTGAAACGCCTTGGCGATCTGCGGGTCGGTCAGCGCCCCGTCCGGCAGAAGGATGCCCTTCGCCTTATAGGCGTCGACCAGGCCGAGCTTCTTCATGGCCCGGTTGGCGACCTCCAGCTTCCGGCGAAAGCCGTCGCTGTCGGTCGGCCCCCAGTCCCTGACAAGGTCGTCATGGGTGGCTTCCACCGAGCGGGCAAGGGCAACTTCCTGCGCCTGTGCCTGCTCGGCCATGTAGCCGACGAACCTGTCATGATAGGCCTGCGCGATCTTCGGCGAAGCGCCCGCTTCGACCGCCCAGGCCTTGGACGCCTCGGCGAGCTCGTCCGAATAGGCGAAGTTTTCCGGCAAGCCTTCCGGCCTGAGGTATTCGACCTTCTCGGACGCGGTCACCGGGCGCATCGCCTCGGGCAGCCGGGCATGAAACCTGTCCCAGTCTTCCCGAGATGCGTCCGGCGCGGGAACGCGCAGGCTCTCGCCCTGCTGCCGCTCCAGCTCCGCATAGGATGTGAAAACCCGATCGAGGCTTTCAGGCTTGGTCCAGCCCTTGGTTTCAGCGAGCTTGCGGTTGCCTTCGGAAAGACCGTCAAACCAGCTTTTGGGTGGCGCGGCGGACCCGTTCTCCGCGCCTGCCGGTGGCCGTACTGGGTTGCCCGCCGGCTGCACCACGGCAGCCACGGACCCGGCGTCTGCCAGATCTGTCATATGATGTTTCCTTTGTTGAGATAAAAAGCCGGTGCGAAGGTGCGCCGGTGCGAAGCTTGGTATCTCCCCCCTTGAGGGGGAGATGGCCGGCAGGCCAGAGGGGGTCGCCTCTCGTGAAGCGCCGGCATCCTCTTTTTCAACGCAGGAGGTCGCGTCCGGTCGAACCGGCCCCCTCTGTCGCCTTCGGCGACATCTCCCCCCTCGAGGGGGGAGATTAGCGCCTTAGACATTATCTCCCCAGTTCTCCCAGAGCAGCGTGATTGTTCCCGTCACGGCGATCGTTCCGTCGGCGTCGATATCGGTGCCGGCGGCGAAGGCGAGGTTGAGATAAAGGTCCACCGGCGTCACCGTGCCGTCGAGCGTGAACGGGGCGGCGATATCGGCGGCCGAGGCGGTGGAAAGCGCGGCGCCGGCGCCGTCCAGCGTGCGGCCAGTCGCAGCCAGCACGTTGACCATGGTCAGGGCAAGTGCTGGGGTGGACGCCGCCGATGACCCCAGCGACCAGCTGAGCGCGGCATTGTCGTTGATGGTCGAAGCGCGTGCCGTCAGCACCGCGAACTGGAGCTTTGCCGTGCCGCCCTTGATGCGCACCTTGCCGTCTATGAAGTCGAAGATTTTTTGGGCAGCATAGGCCAGCGCATCGGTGACCGGCACCTGCATGCCGGCGAAGCTGAAGACGGTGCGGAAGGCGCCGCCCTGCCCGGTGGTGACGGCTTTCAGGCCGGACTTGGGCGGGGCAAGGCCGGCCTCGCGGGCGGCGGCGCGGACAAACGTCCGGGGAAGACCTCGGGTCATTGCATTTCTCCATTTCTTTGGAAGGGTGAGACGTGGTGCGGGCGCCGCATGAGAGCCTGGCTTTCCGCACGTGGAACGCCCAGCTGGCCCGGCTCTGCGCGGGCGGGCATGAGACACTGAATCATTTTGCCAAGGACCGGTGCTACCGCCTTGTTCGAAAGAGGTGTTTTCGGTCCGCTGTCCATCAACGCCCGAGAAATCATGTCTTATATCGTGAGGGCTTATGCCCCCGTTCCGCCGCAATGCGGCCGCACGTGGCGATCGATAGGGATTTCAGGCTTTCAAGGGAGACGTCACATGAACTTTCACAAAGCCATCGCCGCCGTGCTGATGACCGCCGCACTGGCAGGCTGCGCGCAGACAGAGGGCCAGCAGCGGGCCGGAACCGGCGCGCTGATCGGCGGCGCCGGCGGCGCCCTCGTCGGCCAAGCCATCGGCGGCAACACCAAGAGCACGGTCATCGGCGCGGCCAGCGGCGCCCTGCTCGGCGCCGTGGTCGGCTCGGCCACCACCCCGCAGCGCCGCGGCGAACAGCAGTGCCGCTACCAGGACCGCGACGGCCGCATCTACGTCGCCCCTTGCGACGACCGGTATTACAACGGCGATTATTGAGACGCCGGCGCTTGTGACAGCCAATCTCCCCCTCGTGGGGCTTGAGGAATGGTCCGTGTAGCGGACGGAAAGCCAATTGCTTGGCTTTCCGAATGACGAACGTCCGGCAGGACAGAGGGGGCGCCGTAGAGCGCCAGCCAGCCGTGACCGCAATTCCAATCGGAGAGAACGTTCAATTTTTGAAATTCTCGTCCACGAACATCTCGGCAAGTCTCTCGGGCGGGAGGGTCGTGCCGTTGACGCGAGCGATTTCGACATTCCTCCGCCACATATCCTGGATTGCTGCCGGCATTCCCTCGGGCATGTGCATGGACTGGGCGACTGCATCATGCCATTGTCCATCACCACCAAACAGAGATTGCAGTTTGGAGGCCATCCTTTTCAAGCCCTCCTCCGACTCTTGAGAAAGTTCTCCGATCGCCCAGAGCACATAAACATCCAGCAGTCTAAGCAGCGGCTGTCCGCCATAACGCGGATTAGTCGACATTTAACCTCTCACGCATCATAGGTGGCATAATAAATAACGCGTTCGCAGATGGCAGAAATGCTTGGCTTTTCTTTCTGCGATGCAACCAAAGCCTCGGCAATCTCGATCGCAAGGTTGATTTCGAGAAAGTATGCCAGGCCCTCTTTAGCTGCCTCGGCTGGTACCAACACCCCATCCTGCTGAGACAAAACCATTGCGTCTGGATCCTCTGTCCAAGGCTCCGCCGCATAGATTGTGGGCTCCGCTGCGTAGACCGGGTCCTCCTCGTCAAATTCCGACAACCGCCCAACGATATCCAGCAACTTCATTTTTTTCCCATAGGGAAAATCCTCCTCGGCCATTCGGATGCAGTTTTTTCTGGAAGATACTCCCTCGATCATGTTGAGATCTAGGGACGAGTTGCATTACACCGGGTTCATCTGCGTGGTGCCAGCTGAAGCCGGGAGGTGCAGCGCGGGGGGCTAGCCCTGTCGGCGTTCGCTGAAGATTGAGACCCTGATTCAGCAAATCCTGAGCGAAAGCAATTTCTCCTTCCATCGTTTGCAATAGGGATTCGTTTGCAGCTTGGACGTGTACTGGGTGCGACGAGCCCGGATACAAGGTCGGGTCCAATCGCATCTCATGTATTACACTGTAGGACTGGCCTGTTGGCGCCGGAATTGCACCGAGTACTTCGGCACGCTCCGCCGCGATGGCACCGACCGGCTCAACTGCTCGTAGTATGCCTTCCTCGGCGACAGCAGCTCGAATTACGGCAATTACGGTGACAGTGGTAATTACGGTGACAGTGCACTCTTTCTACGCTTCAGTTCGGAGGTTCACTCCCGTCACGTGGGTGAGATCGCTAAAAGTGCACTGTCACCTTAATTAAAAGTGCACTGTCACCGTAATTCCCGCCAGCCACGTTCGGCCATATTTAAAGTATCCTGCCGAGCCGTCGGTCGAATCCCCCAGGTCGCTTCGGCGAGTTTCGGTCTCAGGTTAGCAATCCATCGCTTCAGCGCCGTCCCATGAGCCGCCAAGACAAAGGACATCAAGACGCTTCAAAAGGTTCAATCAACGCATTGGAAATCCCCAATGGCTTGAGAGCATCGAAAACGCGCTCGGAAACGACAAGGCGGTAATCTTTCGCGATTCCGAAATCATCGCGGCCGGCATCCCCGTTCACTTTCAGCCATACGAAGGGCGGAAGCTTCTGATCCGGCTGCATTTCCTCGAAAATGTCAGAGGTGCTCACTTCGACGGGGCTGAATGTGACACCGGAGATAGCTATTTCCGACAACGCGCGTTTTGCTTCTTCGGTGATAATGAAGCATGGGAAACTCTCTAACAGCACGTCGCCAAACCAACCTTGAAATTCGTAGTGCAGCTTCGTTACGACTGGTGGATGGATACTCACGTCCCTGACCGCGTGATCGCCAAGTCCGCCCGCCACTTCCGGCTCTATGTAGAAATATCGCATCACTTACCCGCCGGGGGATTGAACAGATGGCCAAATTTTCTATCGATTTCAGCGGCTTTATCAAGGAATTGTTGTTTCGTAGGATTGGCTAATTCTGTGTAAATTGGTTCCAGGCAAGCCTAATATCTAGATTCAAAGTAGAATTTATACCCATTCTGAATTCCTACCATATTATCTATAGAATGAATGAAGTCTCGTCGAAAATTCCCGCCCCTTCGGCAGCCAATCCCGAGCCGGGAGTAACCGGCAGATGCTCAATGGCATCGAAAGGATCGACGTGCAGGTCCCGAAGAAACAGCCCGATGCCATGCGGGATTCGACCTGGGGCCTCGAAACCCTCACTGGAATTACGGTGACAGTGCACTCTTTCTACGCTTCAGTTCGTAGGTTCACTCCCGTCACGTGGGCGAGATCGCTAAAAGTGCACTGTTACCTTAATTCAAAAGTGCACTGTCACCGTAATTCAGGATCATTCAATCCTCTTCCGGCTCGTCAAATAAACGAATCCCGGCTGACTCATTGCCGAGGCGCTCAAACACGTCTAGAGCACGTTCTGAAACGATAAGCTGATGGTTCGGAGCCATGCCGAAGTCGTCATCTCCCGGCTGCCCATGAATCTTCATCCAGACGAAAGATGGAAGTTTCGTCTCTGGCTGCAGCCGATGGAACAGATCCGAGGCAGTCACCTCGACATCGGCAAATGTCACCCCTGAAATACCTATCTTCAACAATTCCCGCTCAGCTTCTTCGGTGATAAGATAACACGGAAAGCTTCTTATCAGGACATCTCCGATCCAAACGTCGATCTCGTAGTGAAGTTTGTGCATAATCGGTGGGTGAACACGGTTGTCGATAACCGTATTTTTGCCAAAATCGCCAGCCACAAACGGCTCTACATAATAGTAATCCATTTTTTCACCTATATTTTCCGACAGGCGGGACGAAATGGTGGCCATACTTCTTATCCATCATTGTCGAATGATCTAGAACCTGCTGCTCTGTAGGGTTCGGGTACTTTTTATGGAATTTGTCATTTTCGAATTACGAATTACGGTGACAGTGCACTCTTTTCTACGCTTCAGTTCGGAGGTTCACTCCCGTCACGTGGGCGAGATCGCTAAAAGTGCACTGTCACCTTAATTCAAAACTGCACTGTCACCGTAATTCAAGAGCCCTATCGGCCGTCGTAGGGCTCAACTGTCGCGGACGGGATACCAAAATCGTTGAGCAGATCCAGCATACGCTCCGATATGACCAGACGCAGATCGCTAGCAATGCCGAAATCATCATGACCTGCCTTTCCATTCACTTTCAACCATACGAACTGGGGGAGTTCTACGTGGGGCTGCAGTTCCAGAAAGTCATCCGACTTCGTGACTTCGACATGAGCAAAGCTCGCACCCGAGAAGCCGATGTTCTGCAAGGCCTGCTTGACTTCAGCCACGACGAGAAAGCACGGAAAGGTCGTTACGATAACGTCGCCGAACCATCCTTCTATCTGGTAGATGAGTTTGCTCACAACAGGGGGATGAACGCTCGTGTCCATGATGGTTCCACGGCCTATTCCACCGGCGACGTCTGGCTTTATGTAAAAATATTCCATCATTCACCTAGCGATGGATCAAAAAGATGACCATATTTTCTATCAATCTCAGTTATTTTATCAAGAGTTTCTCGACGAGTGGCCACTGGATGAGTCCTCAAGAAATCGTCCCATTCGCCTCTAATAACCTTTTTGTGTAAATTTATATCAAATTTTCTGTGTATCCCTCGCAAATTTTCGATCGAGTTTAATTCTTCTTCAGCAAACAAACCTGGATATCGATCTAGAATCTGCCACTCACCTCCATGGTGAACCACGTAGTCTCCGGGGTTTAGATTGGGATTTCGACCGAAGAATACTGCGCGATGGTTATTTGAAGCCTCCCACCCTACTGTTGCTCCGGCATAGTTGACTCGTGCCGTATCCCTGGCCAGCATTGTGCCTAGCACTGCATTGTCCAATGAGCGTTGGGATTTGGGGACCGGGGGGAAAGCAAAGCTAGCTAGCCCTTGCTGGTACCGGAGAGTTTCGGCGTCCACACCGCCGACAAGTGCCTCGCCTTTGTCAGCTAATTTGCCGGCCCGCTTGTTAGCGAGAAGGAGTTCTGCTTGCCCCGCTGCCCGGGAGCCGATCGACTCGATTGCTCGCGGTATCGCTTTCTGGACAGCAGCAGCTCGACCAAACCCAAGCCAGTTCCATGCATCATATCCCTGATGCATCATCAGATTTTCAACACGGTTCGACGGCTCGTAATAAGCACCCGTGAAATCAGGCAGGCTGAGTGTTGCCTGGGTGTTGCCATCGGCAGCCATGGTGACAACCTTGGCCGTGAGTTCGGCTGCGCCAATCCCGGCATTGGCAACCGCCTTGCCAAGTGCCTTCCCCTGTGATGCCAGCATCGAGAGCGTCGAAGGAGCCTTGTAGCCAGCCGCACCCGGAATGATCCGACCCAGACCGGCATCGGCCAATTGCCGGGCTACGGCTGCCCGAGCGACAGCGCCGGACGTTCCCGCAAGCAGCGTGCTTACCCTGGCATTTTTGTCCTGCTGGTACGCAATGGGGCTGTCAAAATTATCGGAGAGATCACGGATAATGAACAACGGCACGGGCTGGAGGTTCTCAATCCCCAATTGTTCCTGCGCGGCGATAGACACGGCTATCGCTTTGTCATAGGCGTCCTTGTCATAACCGTTTGGATCCTCAAGCCCGCCGCCGATCACGGCTTTCCAAGCCGCGTTAACGATGGAAGACACTTCGCTGACGTAGCCCCCGCCATCGGCTCGTCTGTGATTCATCACCACACCTACCGCAGCGGCGGCCGCCTCACGGCGCGCCTGATCTTCCGGCGAACCGTTCGGCCCGGAATCGACATCGCGAAGGGCGGCATGGATTGCCTGGTTCGGCATGGTGCGCATGCCGAAAACCTGCCTGCCGACATCGGCCCGCCAGTCGAAATCCCGGAAGCGTCTGTCGCCCTCGTCGAGCCCATAGGCGATCCTGAAAGCATCCCGGCCAGGCATCTTGCCGGGGTAGGTGCCAGTCCGTGCGATAGCGTCTGGCGCGTTCTGCTCGGCGAGGCCGATGTTGGTGCGAAGCTCAACCTGCTGAGCAGCATGAGCCACTTGCGCCTGTCGGGTCAGGGCAGTCTGTTCGTGTTGCGGAAGGTCGTCCCTGAACGCCTGCGCCAGCATTTCATCCGGCGTCTGCTTGCCAACGCGGTCACCTTTCCCCGTAGCGACCTTTGATCTGCCCGAGACAGAGCTGACTATGACTTGCGAAGGATCGCCGGAGGCATCGCTGCCGGAGGTCTCCCCCGACGTCTCCAAGCCAAACATCACAAGCGCGCGCTTCGGATCCTTGGCGATCAGCGTCTCGAACCGCGTCCTGGCCGCCGTGCTGAACCAGTCCATCACCATCTGCTGCCGGATCCCCTGGTCAAGCCCCATCTTGTCGATCAGATCGAGCCCTTCCTGGCGGGCCGCCTCGAAGGCGATGGTGTCGTCGGGATTGGCGTTGCCGATGGCGATGGCGCTGGTCTTCAGCACGGTGTCGACCTGAGCCTGTTCGTAGTCCTGACGTCGCTGAAACTGCCGCTGCGCCATGCGCCGCCCGCCAATCGCCCGCATCGGCTCCTTCTGCCTGGCGAAATTGACGCGCTGGCTCTCGGGCATGTTCGGCAAGGCCTTGTCGAACAGCGTGTCGAACAGGCCTGATTTGACCACCCTACCGGTGTGCGGATCGACCTGGCCGTACATGGCCTCATGCAGGCCGCTGCCATCGACCGGCGCATTTGCCGTCACCTCGTCTTCCGCCTGCGCGATCTGGCCGTTGAACCGGCGGCGCGCCAGCTCGGCGTCGAACGCTTCCTGCTGTGCCTTCATCTGCTGGTAGCGCTCGGCGACAGCGGAAAGCTGATCGCCAAAACCTTGCATCGCCCTGCCCACGGGAGATCCCTCGGGATAGGAGACAACGTCGCCGGTATCGATCCGGCGCTGGGCCAGTTGGAGAGGAATGATCGCCATTTATTTGGTTCCTGCCATGGGCGGGCGATGCCGGAATCACGGCGCAGATCTGCCCGCGCCGGCGATGCGGCCCGCTGCCGCCTTCGTCGGTTCATGAATGTTGGAGAGGTCGCCGATGATGGCTTAGCCGGCATTGAAGATGCCGGCCGTGCGCCGTTGACTAAATTCGCTGGCCTTCAGCGATCTGTTGTAAGCCTATGGTTACTCGCATGAATGGCCGGCCGCGGGCCGTGATCACGGCAAGGCCCGCGCTCCTAAAGTCCCCTACTCCTCCGCCCGTGCCGCCTTCTCCAGCGCCACCAGCCGGGCCTCGTCCAGCGTCAGAAACCCCATGATGTGCTGCACCACCTCGGCGCGCGCGTTGCTGAGCGCGCTGTGCAGCTCGAAGCCGGCGGGCGTCCTGGTCCGCGCCATCCACTCGCCGTAGGACGGGCGCCTGTAATAGCCTGTCGTCGCCGCGAGGTCGGCCAGCACCATCTCGCCGTCCTCGCCGGAGAACACCCTGAGATACGCCTTGGTCAGTGCCTCCCGCGCCTTGGCGGGACCGCCGGCATGGCCGGAACGGGCGAAGCGTTTGCCGCTCATGCGCCCTCACCTGCAGCATCCGGTGTCCCGCCCTGCAGCATGCCTTGCAGCCCGTCGAGCAGGCCGCTGTCGCGCGCCTGCACGGCCGCCGGCACCGCATCCCTGGCGGCCTTGCCGGCGGTGGCGATCGCCGCCATGCCGGCCTGCGCCTGTTGCGCCTTGGCTCTCTCGCCGCGCAGGCCGTCGACTTCCTCCTTGCGGCGAAAAATACGCTGCGGGCTGCGGCCGGCGCTCTGCACGATCTTGATCGCCTCGTCGCTGTCGATATTGTCCATCACGCCGGGGTCGAACTGCGCCATCTGCATGGCCGTCGTCACCACCTGGATGGTGTCGCGGGCTTCGGCCGAGCGGCGCAGCACGTCGAGCGGGCCGGTGAAGGTCGGCCGCACCGCCTTGCCGGCAAGGCTCGCCGGCGGCAGGAAACGGCTGTCCTCGTCGTACAATCCCTTGTCTTCCAGAATGCCGAGCTCGCGGTCGAGATTGGTGGCAAACCCCGCCTGGATGATCGAGCCGGAGGGTCCGAGCAGCGCGCCCTTCTCTTCCTGCCTGATCAGCGCTTCGGTCGCCGTCATCTGCGGGTTCTGGACCAGCGTCTGGAACAGGTTGACGAACATCATGTCGCGGATCTCGTCGGCGCGGCTCTGGGCGTAGTTGAAGGCATAGGTCGGGTTCTGCCCGGTCGAGATCGGCGCGATCAGCGGCCTGCCATTGTCGTCGATCAGGCCGGGATAATTCTCGCCGGGATTGAGCACCGGCACGTAGTCGAGCCGCGCCTTCGAGGCGGTGGCGGGATCGGTGATCTGCTGCAAGGCGCGCAGGCCCGAACGGCGCACCGCGTTCTCCTCGCGCACCGTGGTCAGCGCCTCGATGGTCGGCGAGATGCCGTAGGGGTCGCCCTCGTAGCGGCGCCAGTTGAAGGTCGACACCGGGAAGGTGCGGAAGCCGCTTTCGCGCACGATTTCCTCCTCGTCCTCGATGACATGATAGGAGGCGAAAGCCGCGTCGAGATACTGGGTGCGGCCGTCGAGCCTATACATCTTGCGCTCGTCGCGCGGCTGGATGCATTGGATCAGCGAGATCTTGGTCTCGCATTTGGCCGGGTCGTCGACCAGCATCTTGATGCGCGCCGGCAGTCTTTCATAGCCAAGCAGCTGCGCCGCCTGCCGCGCCGTGCGCTCATAGCGGCGGTGGAAAATGTCGACCTGGCCCCAGCGGTTGCGGCTGAGATACCCCTCGACCACGGGGATGGAGGCGTAGCGGATCAGCGTCGCGCCGAACCCTTCCTCGGCATAGAGATAGGCCGGCCCGTAGCGCACGACGTTGCGCAGGCAGGCTTGCGTGGCCGGCACGAAATTCGAGTTCGCCGAATAGCGCAGCGAGAACAGGAAATCGCGCAAGGCTTCCGCCCATTCCTTCTCCTCGTCGGTCTCCTCGTCATTGATCTGCGCGGTCGACAGGCCGTGCCATTTTTCCGACTGCGGGATGATCAGGCTTTCCAGCCCCGCCGCCAGCCGGTTGGCGGCCGAATTGATGGTGTTGGCGTAGACGCGAGCGCCCCGCCGCTCCTGCCGCTCGGCCTGGGAGTCGCGGCCAACGCCGCCCCGCCCGCTCCATATATCGGGCGCGTCGGGATCGCAGAACTCCGCCACCTGCTCCCACACGGCCTCATACTGCCCGCGCTCGCTCTCGAGCTCGGACTGGCGGGAAAGAATATCGCGGGCACGGGAATCGGTCATTTTCAATCTCGCTCGTTTGGCGCAGCTGCCGAAGCTGCCATCTCCCCCCTCGTGGGGGAGATGGCCGGCAGGCCAAAGGGGGGCGCCGTAGAGCGGCACCATTTCAAAGCAGGCAAATCTATCGAGAGTTCAGTTGCTATTGTTGATATGTCGGCGGGACAGCGCCCCCCTCTGCCCTGCCGGGCATCTCCCCCACGAGGGGGGAGATTGGCTGTTTCTGTCATTCTTTTGCACGGTTCTCGGTCTAGGACCGTCCCGCGGGGCGGCGTTCGAGGAGGTCGATGTGACGACGACAAGCCTTGCCGGCACCCTGAAAAACCGCGGCAAACAGGTGGCCAAACGCCTGCTTGGCTACGATTCCCGCAACTGGCTGCGCATACGCCAGATCGAGGCGTTCAGCCTTTTTCTCGAAGCGGGAAACCGCAAAGCCTCGGACGTGATCGAGATCTCGCCCGGCTGGAACCGCTACTGGCGGGCGATGTGCCCCAACTACCGGTCGGTCGATTTCCCCGACTTCGACATCTGCAGGGATCGCACCGACGAGCAATATTCAATCGTCATCGCCGACCAGGTGCTGGAACATGTCCAGCGGCCGCACGCGGCGGTGCAAAACATCCACGCCATGACCAGGCCCGGCGGCTGGGCGATGGTGGCGACGCCCTTCCTGTTTCGCGTGCACGCCAGGCCCCACGACTACAACAGGTGGACGCCCGCCGGCCTGAAGCAGCTGATGGTCGAGGGCGGCTTCCGCGAAGCCAACGTCAAGGTCCATGGCTGGGGCAACAAGGCCTGCGCCAGGGCTCATATCGGCGGCCCGGTCCGCGCCTACGGCCTGTGGCGCGACTTGAGCAACGACGAGGAATACCCGCTGATGGTCTGGGCGTTCGCCAAGAAGGAGAGCTGATCTCCCCCCTCGAGGGGGAGATGTCGCCAAAGGCGACAGAGGGGGTCGGTTCGACCGGACTCGACCTTCTACCTTGAAAGGGAGGCCGGCGCTCTACGCGCGGCGACCCCTCTGGCCGCTTCGCGGCCATCTCCCCCTCGAGGGGGGAGATTACCCTCACCGCCCTCGCATGCCTTCGCCACACCCACCAGTCCCACACGCGCTTCCTGAAACTGCGCTTCATCGCGGTCATGGTCACATCCCCAGGAGCACGCGGCGCTTGCCGGTGAGATCACCGGGCGCGAGGTCGGTCTTGATCGTGGCGGCGGTGCCCTGGCGCTGTTCGAGCTCAGCCCGAAGCGCTGCCTCGCGCGCCTGCACGTCCTTGTCGGCGATGGTCGGCGCCGCCGGCAGCGGCTTCAGTTCCGGCGGTTTCTGAAAAAGACACATGGTTCCAGCCTTCCCTTGTCCAGTCGTAGAGGAAAAAATCTTCGCCGTTGCGGCCATAACCCGGCAGCAGGCAACGTTGCGTGGCGCCCAGCCGGCCGAGCCAGCGCAGCGCCAGTTCATTGGCGGCCAGCGCCCGCGCCTCGACCCGCCAGGCGCCGCGTGCGGAAACCTGCGGCCCAAGCACCGCGTGAAAGAACCCGGTAATCCCAGGCACGCAGCGCCGCACGCGGCGCGTGCCCCAGCTCCAGGCGATCCACAATCCCTCGCGCTGTTCGGCGGCGCCAAACCCCGCCTCCGGATTGCCGTCGAGTTCGGCGACATAGGCAAACCCCTGCAACGCCGTCAGCGCCAGCAGCGCGGGCGACCAGTGGTCGAGCTGGCAATCGATCTCGGCGCGGTCCTCGGGACGCAGGTTGGCAGCGACGTAGGAGAGATCGCGCAGGGTTGCGGGGATGATGCGGAGGGAGTTTTTCATTTTCGAGAGAACCGTAATCTCCAGGCGTCCGCTTTCCAACGCGGGCGCCTTCCCAAAGTTACCTGCCGCTTGGATGGTATCCCCCGGATGCATCGCTGCCGGGGACGCGTTGCTAGCATCTCGACACCAAAACATCTCAGCCCGCTTCGGATCCTTCGCGATTAGCGCTTCGAACCGGCTTTGGAAGCGGTGCCGAACCAGTCCTTCACCCTTCCGTTGATCGCTGCCGCAACAAAGGCGCCATCCCGTTACTCTTGGTAGGTCTCGACCACAGCAAACGGTATCCCCAATGTTTCCAGTAAATCGAGAATGCGTCTCGAGATGACGAGACGGAAAGGTATTGCGATCCCGAAATCGTCACGACCAGCCTTCCCATTTACTTTCAGCCAGACGAAAGGTGGTAGCTTCAGCCCGGGTTGATCCTCTTGACACTCTTCCGAGACAGTCACCTCGGCCTCGGCGAACGTCGCGCCTGAAAAGTCCATTTTCTGCAGCGCGCGCTGGACTTCTTCAGTGACGAGGAAACACGGGAATGTCGTAACGATCACATCACCGAACCAGCCCTCTACTTCGTAGTGAAGCTTGGTAACGATCGGCGGATGGACGCTCGAGTCAAGAACGGTGTGATTGCCAAGCCCGCCAGCGACGTTCGGCCATATTTTAAAATATTGCATCACTCACCTATCGGGGGATTGAACAGGTGCCCGTATTTCTTGTCGATATAAGTCACGTAGTCCAGCACCGGAATTACGGTGACAGTGCACTATTTCGGGCGAAGAGCGTATCGCAAACATTCGCGGCTGGCCGAAGCATCCGTCCCTTCGTCCCTGGGAATTACGAATTACGGTGACAGTGCACTATTTCGAATTACGGAATACGGTGACAGTGCACTATTTCCATTTCTCAAATCACCAAATTGCGGTGACAGTGCACTTCTCCATACCTCGGTCCGGAGGTCGCTCCAGTCATATGACTGCGACCGATAGAAGTGCACTCTCACCGTAATTCGGGTGCAGTAGAGCAAAATTCTTGACGGTCGCGACGCTTTGAAGTCGCGGCATGGATCCTGGGGTCTGCGCTGCGTCGCTTCGCTCCTTGCTCCGCCCCAGGATGACGAAGCGGTGGGCGGTTCGACCAGTCCTATGACATTGCGAGTACCTCACCGAAACGAATTACGGTGACAGTGCACTATTTGCGGGCGAAGAGCGGATCGCAAACATTCGCGGCTGGCCGAAGCATCCGTTCCTTCGTCCCTGGGCGAAGCAGTAGACAGCTCGTCCCCTCACCGAAACGCCCCCAGCGGATCGCTCTGCCCCACCGCCCGTCTCGCGCTCCTGAACTCCGCTGGAATTACGGTGACAGTGCACTATTTTGGGGCGAAGAGCGGATCGCAAACATTCCTTCACCGAAACGCCCCCAGCGGATCACTCTGCCCCGCCGGCTTTCTCGCGCCCTTGAACTCCGCCGGATCGACCACCGCTTCCCGCAGCATCATCACGCCGTAGCGGGTCGCCGCCATCAGGTCGTCGCGCAGTTTCACCACCTGGCCATCGCGGCGGTGGTAGAGCCGGAACTCCTCGAACCAGGGCAACAGCGTCGAGAACACCTTGAAGCGGCTGGATTGCATGCGGTCGAGCATCTCCATCAGCCCGGCCTCGACCGAGACCGAGCCTTCCGGGAATTGCGCGTGGCGCGACAGCATGTTCAGCCCGTGCGCGGCATATTGCCGGGCGAGCGCCACGCCCGCCCCCTCCAGCGTTTCGCGGCGGCCGTCGCGCGGCCACGCCCATGGCAGCCATTCGCCCCAGGGTTTCAGCGTCAATGTCTGCATGGCGGGCGTCTGCTGCGAGGCGCGGGCAGCCTTGGTGACATAGACGATGTCGGCCTCCGTATCCCAGGCGAGCTCGACCGCGGCCGAGGGATGATCCCAGCCGAAATCAAGCGCGCCGATGCGCGGCCAATAGCGCGGCAGCCGGAACGGCTCGCAGGCGATCAGTTCCTCGGCCACCGGAAAGATGCGGCCCGAGCCCAGCACCGGAATGCCCCGGGCGCGGGCCTCGCGCTCATGTGCCGGATAGGCGGCGACGATCGCCGCGCGCTCCTCGGGCGAGTAATGCGCGGCATCGTCGATGGTCATGAAGGTGACGTGACGGGTCATGGCAGGCCTGAATTGTTTTGGAAGGTGTCTGACGTATGATATTGTAAAAGCGTGGCTTTTCTGGTTTACGCCGCGCCGCCCGCCAATCTCCGATGTCGCAGAAGAAATGCGAGGTTGCGGCCAGCCCCCTTCTCCCCGTCATACGGGGAGAAGATGGCGGTCCACCCTCCGCAGCTGCTGCGGAGGACGGGCAGCCAGATGAGGGGCGGCGCGACGCGGGAAGAATGAATCTCTCTTCCCAGCCACCTCCCTTCCCAGCCTTCGCAGGCTCAGGGTCTTCGTCCGCTAAAGCGGACCGCTTCGCATCCCCTCAAGCTCCCCCGCCGACAGAAACAGCAACACCACATCGCTCATCCCAAGCAGCGGCGTGAACGTCACGATCGTAATCCCGCCGGTGGCGTTGGTGCGGGTCAGGCCTTCTGAATAGATGTCGAGCGGCGGTTCCTCGTCGAACCAGACGCCGTGCAGCGTCTCGCCCTGCCATTTCTCGCGGCCCTTCTCGAAACTCTTGAACGACAGCACCGATTCATCGGCCTGGACATCGCCGCCGCCGCCCCAGCGCACCACGACGCTGTCGAGCGCGCCCGGCGCGCCGCGGCCCATCGTGGTCTGCCGAATGGCATCGGCGGGGATCATGCCGGTGCCCCATTGCGCCTGCTGCTGCGGCGGGCCGACCAGCACGCGCTGCGGGTTGTCGCGGGTGCTCTCGCCGGTCACGCCTGCGGCCCACAGCCGGACCGCGCTGTCGAAAACCTTGCCTTGCCACCACCGGGGATAGCGGCCGGTCAGGTGCATGGCCCATTCGGCGCCGCCTGCCCTGGTCTTGCCGAGCTGGTTTCCGGCCATGAACAGGCGTTCTCGACTTGTAGCTCCCGCCGCATGAAACTCCGCCTGCCTGACGTAGGGCCGGTAGGCGGCAAGCTGGTTGGCGCGCCGGCGGCGGTCAAGCTCAGCCAGCAGCGCCAGATATTCCGTCCTCGCCGGGATCAGCGACCTCTTCGAGGAACGGCTTGAGCACGGCTTCGAGGCCGCGGATGCGGTGGCGGATCTCCTCATCGCTCAGTCCGTCCAGTTGGTTGATGGAAACATGCAAATCCTTGGGCAGCACCGAAAGCACGACCTTCAGATATTGGTCCGGCTTGCCGGCCCGCACCTCGGCGATGACGCCGGCGCCATGGCTACGGAAATCGGTACGCAGGGCGGCCAAGAAATTGTCGCCCAGCGTCTTTTTCGTCCGTTTCGGGCGAGGCTTGCGCGCAACCGCCGCGGCGGGCTTGCGCCTGGCCGGCTTCGCCTTGCCGCGCTTCGGCCCGGCGGCGGGTCGCTCAGCCATGGTCCTGGCCCATGGCGTTGGCGCCGGCAACCGCCATGCCGGCCTTCGCGGCCGGTCTGGCTTGCCTGGTCCGCTTCTTCGAACGGGCGGGTTTCTTCCTGGCCTTGCTGGTCTTCCCGGTGCGCTTCGGCGTTGTTGCAACGGCAGACTTCGCGACCCGCGCCTTGAGGCTCGCCATGGCGAGGCCGACAGAATGACTGGCGACGCCGGCCGGCGGGAAACAGAAGCCGCCGCCGGCGTCCCGCACCATGCCGATCAGCACGCCGGGCGCGACCAGTTCGATGCGGCCCAGCCGTGGCCGCGGCGCCGCCCCCTCGAATTCGCCGATGGCGCTGACGATTTCCTGGCCGTCATCGCCGGTGATGATGGTGGCATAGCGTTGGGTCATAGGATTTCCCGCGGATTGCGAGTGGGCGTTCATGTGAGGATGGCGAGACAGCGCCCTGGGCGCTGTCCCGCCGACGTTGATGGCAACAGCCAGAAACAAAAAACCCGCCTCGGCGGCGGGTCGGTGGCGCAACTCAGCACCATAGGCAAATATGTAGCATAGCTGCACTCACCCTGTCAATCCTTGTCAGGAAAAAACTCCTAGGAAAATTAGCCAATCTCCCTCCTCGTGGGGGAGATGTCCGGTCCACCCTCCGCAGCTGCAGCGCAGCTGCTGCGGAGGACGGGCAGGACAGAGGGGGGCGCTGACCCGCCAACTTTGCTTGATAGTTTTCGCCAGAAACGAAAAACCCGCCTCGGCGGCGGGTCGGTGGCGCAAATCTGCACCATGGGCAAATATGTAGCATAGCTGCACTCACCCTGTCAATCCTTGTTAGGACAAAATTCCTAGGAAAGTTAGCCGACCTTGCGACTTGGGCTGGTTATTGCGCACCTTGGTAAACGGACGAGGCGGTTCCATCGATGATGGGTCGTTGCGGCGAAAGCCAGCGGGACAGCGCCCCCCTCTGCCCTGCCGGGCATCTCCCCCACAAGGAGGGAGATTGGCAACTTCAGCGCCCCGCTCGCCTCTCCACGATCAAAATTGGCGAAGACCGACGCGACATCCGATCTCCCCCCTGTAGGGGAGATGTCCGGTCCACCCTCTGCAGCGCAGCTGCTGCGGAGGACGGGCACGACAGAGGGGGCGCTGACCCGCCGATGTTGATGGCAACCGCCAGAACAAAAACCCGCCTCGGCGGCGGGTCGTTGGCGCAACTCAGCACCATAGGCAAATATGTAGCATAGCTGCACTCACCCTGTCAACGCATTATAGGAAAAAAATCCTTTAAAATTAGCCGACCTTACGAACCGGGAGTTCGTTCACAATCTCGCTGTGAAGGTCGCGAAGCGCGTCGACCATTTCGACAGGCCGAGAGTTGATCAGCAGAAGGTATGCGCGCAGGGCTTGAACAGGCCGCGAGCGCCCTTGCTCCCACTGCTTCAACTGATCAAAGCCGAATCCGAACGTCGATGCGAAATCCTTCTGCGAAAGGCCGGTCTTCGTTCTGATTGCCTTGACGTCTATTTCGGCGGGGATATGAAGCTTGTAGGGCTCGGCCTCGCCGCGAGCGACGGCCAAGGCTTCCTGCAAACCCTCCGCGATCTGATCGAATACCTTCTTGCTCATGCTCTTTCTCCACCTGCGGCAAGCGATTGAACCCGCACTGCATATTCCTCCACAATGGCCGTTGTCAGTTTCTTCAAACTGTTCCGTTCGGCCTTGGTAAGATTGACCTTCTGGCTTTTCCCAAAAACGGTTATGAGAAAAACGGGCAGGTCATCCCCTGTGTAAAACGTTATTGTACGGACGCCTCCGCTTTTGCCTTTGTTGTTGCCACGAATAGCAAACCGTATCTTCCTGCAGCCGCCAGTCCCGACGATCTCTTCGCCGTCCTCCGGGTTCGCTGCAATGTGGTCGACAAAGTCCTCAATGTCCTCTTGGGACATCCCGGCGACTGCCGCCGCACTGCGGAAGGTCTTCAGTTCCGAAACCGTATGCATGCTAAGCATAAGTGTGTAAGTTACACACCTTGTCAATTGGTAAACCGACTAGGCGGTTCCATTGATGATGGGCCGCACAAGCGAAAGTCGGCGGGACTGCGATGGCAACCGCCAGAAACAAAAAACCCGCCTCGGCGGCGGGTCGGTGGCGCAACTCAGCACCATAGGCAAATATATAGCATAGCTGCACTCACCCTGTCAATGACTTTCCGAGAAAAAATTCCTAGAATCGTCCGCCCTCCCTGTCAGCAATACCTCCCGAACCCGGCCCGTGCGGCCCTTCGGATCGGAAACGCGGCTCGCGCGTTTCGGGCTTGGAGCAAGTCCAGGGCAGCGGTTCGGCTTCGCGGAACGATGAACCGCTCCATCCACGGGAGCAAGTCGCCATGAACGTCGCCAACCTGCAACTCGAAGGCCTGCTGATGGCCGTCGCATCGATCAACCATGTCCTGGTTCGAAAAGGCGTGCTGACCGCCGAGGAGATAGACGTCGCCTTGCGCAAGGCCGAGGCCGGGGAAACCAGCGAGGAACGGTCCGAGGGCATGTCGGCGTCGAGCCGTGACGCGGTCAACTTTCCGATACGGCTGCTGGAGCTTGCCAACCAGTGCCAGCCGGAGGCGGACATGCCCTCCTTTTCGAAGCTTGCACGCATGGTCGGCCAGATGAAGGAGCCCTACAACGACCAGATGTGAGGAGCCAGGGGCACTCGATGGCCTCACGCCCTGCCCGGTCATCCCAGGTTGACCGCCAGCATCCTTCCCGGCCCGTGCGCCGCCGCGAACAGCAACCCGGCGATGAACGAAAAATGGTCGACGAAGAAGCCGAACTCGGCCTGGTTGCCGGTCCAGTGGCTCGGTCCGTGGAAGGCAAAGGCCAGGAACAGCACGTAGGCGGCGGCGACCAAAGCGGCCTGCGAGAAGAAGGCACCGCTCAGGAAGCACAGCACGAGGGCGACTTCCAGGATCGCCGCGCACCACGCCAGGAAGAGCGGGAACGGAAAGCCGGCGGCGGCGATGTAGCCGGCGGTGGCCTCCATGCCCATGAACTTGAAGGTCACCGCCATCAGGAAGAGAGCGGCGAAAATCAGGCGGGCGACGAGTACGGCCGCGGTCTGCCACGGCGATTGAGCGATTTGCGACGGCATGGTGTCTCTCCAGGGGTTGAGCGAGGTGTCGCTTCCAAGGACGTCCGGGCGGCGGCAGGTCCGACACGCCGGCGGAATTTTTTCGAAGCGCCGCGACCAGGCCGGGGCGTCCGTTCCATCCCGCGCAAACCGATTTCGGTCCGCCGGCTGATGTTGTAGAAGACCGCGGCGCTCAAGGGGAGGAGAACTTGGCGAAGGCCTTGACCACCGGCACGCCGCGGCATGCGCCAACGAGCGCCGCCTATGAACAGGACTGCAAGGAGATGCTCGCCCACCATCTCGACGTCCTGCTCGACAAGGTCGAGGCCACCGGCTGGACCGTGGGCAGGCCGCCTCGGCCCTGAGGGATCTCGCCGCCAAGCGGCTGAAGCCTGTTTGAGGCGAGGCACGAGCGCCTGGGGGCGCCTGGCCGGCCTTCACCAACAATTAATCATCCTGAAACTTGTCCGTAACCACCAACGTGCTATTGTTGAGCCTGGGCTAATGCACTGATGTCGGGTGCGGTATTTTGGGGCGGGCTGGAAATTGGGCGCGAGCGTCGGGTTGGGGACCAGGTCCTATCGGGTCCTGTCGCCGGTTCTGGAGTGCATTGGCTGCGGCGGCACCGGACAGGTTTTTCAATGCCCGCGCTGGACAAGCTCCAGCGGCCTTTGCTGCCCCGCGGGTACGCACCGACGCGGTTGCCCCGGCGCCAGCAGGCTCTGCGCCGAATGTGGGGGCTCCGGCGGGCACGCCGCCGATCCGGCCGAGGCATCGGCCTAAATCAACCGGCTTCGCCCCGCCGCGCCTTTGGAACCAGCGACGCCGACAGCTGTTATGTCTGACCGCGGGCTTGGATGTCGAACCCGCTCCGGCGTTCCGGCAAAACCCGCGGATGACAGAAAGCGAGGGCCGCATGGCCGACGACAAATCGAAGATCAAACAGGACCGCAAGCTGGTTTCGAGCGAGGACACCTATGAGGTCGCCGCGTTCGCCCGCAAATACGGCATTCCGCAGAGCGAAGCCCAGACCATCATCAAGCGCTATGGGCCATCGCGGAAGAAACTCGACAATTACATGGCCGCGCGCGGATGACCCCGCGAGCGTCCGGTTCGGGCTTGAAACCATTGCGCCGACCCCGGCGTTGACAGCGGTTGGAGGTCACGGCCATGTCCGACACGATACGCAGAACCGGCAGTTGCCTGTGCGGCGGCGTGCAGTTCACTCTTACCGGCCCGCCGCTGCGGACGGGAATTTGCCATTGCAAGGACTGCCGCAAGACGAGCGGCTCGACCTTTTCCGCCTTCGCCATCTGGCCGCGCGAAGCTTTCGGGATGACCGGCATCGTCAGCACCTATGGCGGGCGCAGCTTCTGTCCGACCTGCGGCGGCCGCGTCGTCTCGCTTCGCGACGACGAGGCCGAGGTGATGATCGGCAGCCTGGACATCGTGCCGACCGAACTTGTGCCGGAATACGAATTGTGGATCGGCCGGCGCGAGAACTGGCTGTCCGCTCTGTCGGGCGCCGTGCAGTTCGAACACGACCGGCCGGAGCCGCAGGCGCACGGCGTCGCCCGGCCGAGAGCCCTGTCGGGAGCCGCCGCGCGCGACTGAATTTTCATTCGCAAGAGGCCGCCGGCATTCACCGCTACTGCTTCGGCGGCTGCGGCGGCACTTCACCTGGCTTGATCACCGGCGTCTTGCCCACGTTGGGCGCCGGTGCGGCCATGCCTTGGTCGCCGGTCGGGGGCGGCTTCAGCACGCCGCCGCATTCGTCGAGCGTCTCCGTCAAATTGTCCGCCAGATTGCCGTTTTGGGGCTGCTGTTTTGCGTCTGGCTGGGCCCGGCACTTGTCGGTCGGCGGCGCGGCGTTGTTCTCGGTCTGAGCCGCGGCCGGCACGGCAAGGGCCAGCATGAGGCCAAATGGCAGGGTGGCGAGTTTTCTCATCTCGGCCTCCTCTTTCTCCGGCCGCCCCGTAGGCGGCCTGCTTCCTTCCGGCATGGCCGCCCGTGGCGGCCTTCCCTTCACGGGGACAACGTCCGGCGGTCGAAAAGGTTGGCGGCTTCCGCGCCCGCAACCAATCCAGTCTCCGGCCGTTGCGGCAGCGGAGGCGCGATCATGTTCGATGGTTTCCAGGCCGCCCGTGTCCACATCGGCGATGCCAGCATATTTATCCGCCGCGCCGGCAACGGGCCGGCGCTGCTCATGCTGCACGGCTTTCCGCAAACCCATCTGATGTGGCGCGACGTGGCGCCGGGGCTGGCGGACCGGTTCAGCGTGGTGTGCGCCGATCTGCCCGGCTATGGGGCCAGTTCCTGCCCGGCATCGAGCCGGGATCACGCGGCCCATGCCAAGCGCGCCATGGCCCGCGACTTGGTGGCGGCCATGGCGGAACTCGGTTTCGGCAGCTTCATGGTCGCCGGCCATGATCGCGGCGGGCGTGTCGCCTACCGCATGGCGCTCGACCATCCCGGCAGCGTCGAAAAGCTTGCCGTGCTCGACATCGTCCCCACGGCCGACGCCTGGGACCGGGCCGACGCCAGGCTGGCGCTCGGCTATTGGCCGTGGTCGTTGCTGGCGCAGCCCGAGCCGTTGCCGGAAACGATCCTGGCGGGCGCCGCCGAGGCGATCGTCGACAATGCCCTTGGCGGCTGGGGTTCGTCGCCCTCGGTGTTTCCGGCCGAGGTGCGCCAGGCCTATATCGATGCGTTGCGCGACCCGGCCCATGTTCATGCGATCTGCGAGGAGTACCGGGCGGCGGCCACGCTCGACTGCGAGCACGACCATGCGGACAAGGCCGCCGGCAGAACCATCCGCTGCCCGGTGCTGGCGCTGTGGAGCGGGCAAGGCGCGCTTGCCGAGTGGTACGCGGACGATGGCGGCCCACTGGCGCTCTGGCGAGACTGGGCCGGCGACGTGCGCGGCCAGGCGATGCCCGGCGGCCACTTCTTTCCCGAGGAAGCCCCGGCGCAAACGGCTGAGGCGTTGGCCGGCTTCTTCGGCGAAGAAGACCAGCCTTAGCGATCGGCACCGGTAAAGCGAAAGCCCGAGCTTCCCTGCGCCCCTAAGGATGGTCGAGCCCGATCCCGGTCTCGTTGGACGGGACATCAGGCGGATCGGTCCAAACATCCCTTTGCGGGCAATCCTCGTAGCGGTGGTCGCGGCCGCCGCAGAACGAACAGCACATGGCTTCGCGTTCCTCGTTTCCAGGCCGCCATTGCGGCATTTCGTATGGCTTCCGCCGACCATGCCCAGCAATGCTCGACGCGCGATTTGGTTGCGCGCGGGCGCCCGCCATGCCTGACCAGGCAAAACCACGCGGCCTGTCGCCGAACCAGCGGACAGGATCTGGATTTTGTGAGACAATGTTACCGAAGCAATTCCAGGAAAAGTGTGAAACAGTTTTTCGCCCGGAATTGCTACAAGACAAACAGCAATCCAGGAAAAGTGCGACGCGCCTTTCCGCCCGGGATTGCGTCATGATGAAGAGCAACCTCATGTCCATTCGTATTCGCGTCCTGTTGCTGACCGTGGGCGCCATGCTTGCCGCGACCGGCCTCGCCGATGCACGGCCCGACAGCCGCGGCATGAGCTGCGCCCAGATTCGGGCGATGATCCAGGGGCACCGCGCGGTGGTGCTGACCACCGGCCCGAACACCTATGACCGCTATGTCAGGCAGTTCGGCAATGAATGCGACTGGCCGGAAGTACCGATGTCGGCTTACATCCCGGCCCGCGACGGACAATGCCCGGTCCATCGCTGCGAGGAGCCGGTCAACAACTTCCCGAATTGACGGCCGGCCGCTCCCGCGCCATAACCGTTCCCGCTTCTCCCGCTTCGTCTAATGGTAGGACAGCGCCCTTTGAAGGCGTGAATCGTGGTTCGAGCCCATGAGCGGGAACCAGAACTTCGACGGGCAGCCCCCGTTTTGCACCGGCCTCGCTGAAACCATTTCATGGACCTTGCGTTGACGAACGTCAGACACAGGAGACATTCCATGACCGTCTACTGCCGCGTATCCATCGACAACCGGCCGGACACCACGGAGGCCGTTTTCCAGGCGGTGCCGCGGATCGGTGAAAGCATTTCGCTGTCGGTCGACGGAAGTGCGCAGGACCTGCGGGTGTCGCGTGTCGTGCATGTCCCCAACGGAGCGCTGGAAGGTGCCGCGATCGTCGTCGAGGTGACGACCAATATTCTCTGAGCTGTGTTGCGCGGGAACGGATCGATGCCGCACTGAGCTGTCGCCGGTTTGCCCGCCAACGGATGTCCGGCGGCCTCACGCCATAGCGATGAAACCTCTCGCCGCCACAGGCGTTTAGCAACGGCAATGCTGCTGTCGAGGTTCCAATGCAAACCGCATGGTTCTCCAAACCGGTGATGGTTTCGGTCGGCGTTACCGGATCCACCCACTATCTCACCAACACGCAAGAGGCCATCGAACTGCTCACGACGCATTGGCGCGACGCCGGCAGCCCAAAACACCAGTCGGCGTTGCGCGCCTGCCGCCGGGCGACGAGCGGCGACGTGTCTCCCGATATCGCCAGGCAGGCTTTTGTCGAAGCCGCCCGCGAGGCGCATATCCTGGTGGAATAGCGGTCCTGGTCGAATAGGCAGGATCGAACAAGAGGGCTGGAGTGAACCGATCTAAAGAGGCACGCCTGTGCCCGGTCGCCCGGTTTCTTCAGGCTCGACGCTCGGAGGCCCGAGCCCATCGTCGACGGGCTCGGTGTTGGCCTGCGGCGCGATGATCGATGCCAGCGGCGCGTCCAGGCGCCAGTTCAGACGGCCGGGCGAGCGCTCAAGGGTCGCGGCGCCGCCCAGCGACTGCGGCGCCACCCGCTTAAGGACGACGGTGCCGAACCCCATGCGCGTGGTTTGATCGTGTCCGTTGCCGCGATGCGGCTCGGATGTCTCGTTCCAGAGCAGCTGGAATTGCCGCCCGCCAGCGGCATCGGCGTCGATCTTCCAGGTGATCTCGATGCGGCCGGCGTCACTGGCCAGCGCGCCATATTTGGACGAGTTGGTGCCGAGCTCGTGGAAAGCCATGCCGAGATTCTGCACCGCGTTCGACTGTAGCGTCAGGACTGGTCCCGAGAGCAGGATCTGCTCCTCGCGGCCGAACGGCTTGAGGTGCTCCTGGATCAGGTCGAACAGGCTCGCTCCCGTCCATTCCGAAGTGACAAGCAGATCGTGCGAACGAGAGAGCGCCATGATGCGGGCGCGGATCAGCTCCTCGAACTCGCTCGGGTCGCTCGTGCGCTTGCTGGACTCCCTGACCATCGACAAGATGATCGCGAACTGGTTCTTGACGCGATGGTTTACCTCGCGCATCAGCAGCCTGATCCGGCGTTCGCTTTCCTTGGCCGCGGAGATGTCGCGGGCGATCTGCGAGGCGCCGATGATCTCGCCATTGCCGCTCTTGATCGGCGAAATCGTCAGCGAAACGGCAATCAGCACGCCGTCCTTTCGCCTTCGGGTGGTCTCGAAGCTCGCTACCCGCTCGCCATTGCGGATCCTGCCGATGATCTGGGCTTCCTCGATGTTGAGATGATCGGGAATGAGCATCAGGATCGACTGGCCCAGCACTTCCTCGGCGTTGTAGCCGAACATGCGTTCGGCCGCCAGGTTCCAGCTCGTGATGATGCTGTTCAGATTCTTGCCGATGATGGCATCGAACGAAGAATCCACGATCGCGGCGAGCCACGCATCGGCATCTGATGTTTCCTTGTTGCCGTCAGCCATTGTCGCCACGAATTTCCGTCATCTTTGTCAGGTAGCGCGCCGGCGCATTAAGGCAATTGCCTCGCGGCAAGCGGGGACATGCGGCGCGCTCACGCTTGCGTCACTCCGGCGGCCGGTCGGTTTGTTTCCCGTCCCCGCCGTCAGGCACCAGTACCCCGAACTCCTGCGACTTTACGCCTTGCCCCGCGCGCAAGAACCCGTCCGAGGCAAGACCGCGCCGCAGAAGTTCCCTGACCGCGGCCGAGCGGCTCGGCATGCGCTTCTCGAAGCGCCAGTTTTCCAGCGCTCCCAGCTCCTCCGCCGTGAGCATGACCTGCAATCGTTCCGGACGTTCCAGCTCCGCCATTTGCACCTCCATTCAGGAGTAAAATACGTTGAGTTAGTAATTGCCTCACTTGTCTTGTAGGTAGTATTGCGCTGGTAACGCGTCAAGGTCTGCCATCGCGTGATTGGCACAATAGCGTGAATATGCTAACTTGTTGATTTCATGAATATTTTTTCAGGATTTCGCTTGCCAACGCCGATCAGTCGGCGCATGCTGGCCCGAGAACGAAAAACCATTCCCCATGGGAGGTTTCGATGCGGTATGAATACTCGGTACGCCTGCGCGGTGATGTTTATTCAGCGGTGCAGATGGCGTTCGAGACAGCGGGCATCGTCAACATCACTGCCGTCGCCGAACGCGTCAGGGTCAGGAACCTGGCCGAAAACGTCGCCCTCGAGGATGTGGAACACCTCGTCCTGCAGGCCGCGCAACTGATCGGCGCGGCGATAGAATTCGACGCGGCGGGCAATCCGCTGATCGACGAACAGGTCGACGAGTGCCCGACCGCCAAGCTCTGTTTCGCGCCACCGGCCTCGATACAATAGCCGGCCTCTTTCCCGTCAAGCGCCGGTGTTGCGGCAGCCCCCTTCTCCCCGTCGCTATACGGGGAGAAGTGCCCGGCAGGGCGATGAGGGGCGGTGCCAGCGCTCAAGGAAGGGGCGAATTCCAACACGGAGCGAGCCCGTTTGGGCTCCGGAACCTCAGCGCCGCGCCGCCCCTCACCTGCCTGCCGGCATCCTCTCCCCGTAGAACGGGGAGAGGGGCGCTGTCATCGGCGGTTTGCCAATTGTCAGCGTTGCAAGCGCCGGCGTCCAGATCCAGTTCAGCCTGAGACCGTTCGCTTTGCATGCCTGGCCAGCGCGTGCTCGATCAGCACGTCGATGACCTGGCCGTAGCCGATGCCGATCGCCGCCAGCGCCTTGGCGTACATCGAGATGTCGGTGAAGCCGGGAAGCGTGTTGACTTCGTTGACCAGCAGGCCGCCGTCGGCGCGCAGGAAAAAATCGACACGCGCCATGGCTTCGCAGCCGAGCGCCAGGAAAGCCCGCCGCGCCATTTCCCTGGCCGTGTCGGCGACCGCTGCCGGGACATCTGCCGGCACCTTGACCACGGCGCCATCGGCGTCGAGATATTTGGCCTCGTAGGTGTAGAAGCCATGCTTGCCGGCGGGAATGATCTCACCGGGCAGCGACACCGCCAGCGTGCCGTCGGCCCGCTCCAGCACCGAGCACTCGATCTCGCGTCCCTCGACGAATTCCTCGATCAGCACCTTGGGATCATAGCGGAAAGCCGTTTCGACGGCCTGCTCGAACCCATCCCTGCCGCTCACCTTGCTCACCCCGAAGGACGAACCCTGGCGCGCCGGCTTGGCGAAGAAAGGCAGGCCGACCGCCCCGGCTATCTCCTGGAAGGAATTGATGTCGTTCCGGCGCACGGTGACCGATCGGGCAACCGCCAGCCCCGCCTCGCGTAGCAGCCGCTTGGCGACATCCTTGTCCATGGCGGCGGCCGAGGCCAGGATGCCGCAGCCGACATAGGCGACGTCGGCGACCTCGGCATAGCCCTGCACCGAGCCGTCCTCGCCGAACGGACCGTGCAGCACGGGAAAGACGACCTCGACCGGCGGCAGGTCGGGACGCGACCCATCTCGCGATACGGCGACCAGCCGGCCCTTGCCGCCGGGCAGCAAGGCGACCTCGATGCCATCCTCGGACACCGGCGCCCCTGCCCCGTCTTCAACTGCCGATTTTTGCAACAGCCACTTGCCGTCCCTGGAAATGGCGATCGGCACAATCTCGTAGCGGGTGCTATCGATCGCCTTCAGCACATTGGCGGCCGAAAGGCGCGAAACGTCATGTTCGGCCGAACGCCCGCCATAGAGGATGGCTACCCTTGTCTTGGCGGTCATCGAAATCCCTCGGCTGTCAAAAAATCAAATGGCGACGGCGATGCCGCGGTTGGCAAAGAAGCGATCGAAATCGGCTGGCGCCAACACTGCGTTCGCCTGTGTGGCGCTGATATGGCCGGACGGATTGTGAAAGCGGAAAATCTCGTCCGACGCCGCCGTGACCAGCACCAGATGCCCGCCCTTCGATGGCGGCTCGCGCTCGGGCCAGCGGATCCAGCTGCTGACCGAAGCGATGAAGAAGCGCGACCGCGCCAGGGTCGCCGGAATGTCCGATGTCGCCACATTGGTCATCACCTCGGCCCGCAGGCCGAACGCCTCTTTCACGAAGCTGACGAAAGGGGCGTAGATCAGCCCCTTGATCGATCCCCCGTTGACGACATAGCCGCCATATCGAGTGCACTGCCTCGCGAGTTCCATCGTCGGAACGATCTCGCCACGCGTCGCCAGGATCATCTTCAGGCACGCCATGCCGCAGATGTTGGCCGCCCAGGCCGCGTACTCGTCGAGGGTCTCGGCCCCCGAACCCCGCCACAAGGGATCGCGCCGCAGCGCGGCCTCGGCGCCGTCCGCCAGCACCGCCATCGTCAAGTCCGGCGTTTTCCACTGGCTGAAAAACGGCACGGATTCAGGCAAGGGATTCATGCGGCTCCCAGAGCAGGAAAAGTGTATAACGGTTTCCGTCCGCCTACTCGACCTTGGTCCAGCCGAAAACCAGCCAGGCATATTTCGATTTCTCATCGGGCTCGGCGGTGTAGGTCATCTGGATGTCGCCGTCCTTGGCGTAGATATCAAGCCTGGGCGCGGTTTCCAGCTTGAGCCACAGCGAACTCTTGTTGAAGGACCAGGTTCCGCACCAAACGCAGGGCGACGCCGGGTCACCGGGCTGATGAAAATTGTAGCGGCCGTCCGCCGTGATCTCCAGGTAATCGAACGCGCCGTAAAACGCAGTCACCGTCTGCTGGAACTCGGTGGCGGCCGCTTCTTGTTCCGGCGTGGGCGCATCCTTCATGTCGCTCGGTGGCCGGATGGCTGCCCCACTGAGTTTCCATTTACCAACAAAATCCTTCTCGGTCGGAAAATACTCCTCCTGAGCCTGCGCTGACGAGATATAAGCATCAGTTAATATGCTAGTAAGACCCGTGGTCCCGATCGAAAGCAAAAGTGTGGCGGCACAGATCGCCTTGGTTAGGCTTTGCATAAAAATATTTCTCCACGGTGAGGTGATGGATGTCTGCTTGGGAGTTTTATTGAAAGTTAGTGATGCACGTTGCCCCGATAACGATTCCCGCCAGCCATTTGCACGGTTAGCATTGGGGCCACCAAATTGGCAACGCCAAGCAGCATCTCTCGCCCACAGCGTTGCGGTCCGGCTTCAAAGGTGAGCACCGAACCGCACAAAGCCGTCGTTTGCAGACCGCATCACCTGAACATCGGCACACCTTAGAAGGTGATCTTCACCGAAGCGGCGCTGCGCGTCGCCGGCCCGTGATGGACGGCCTCGATGTTGTTGCCGTCCGGGTCGAGCAGGAAGGCGGCGTAATAGCCGGGATGATAGGACCGCTCGCCCGGCGCGCCATTGTCCTTGCCGCCGCCGTCGAGCCCGGCTTTGTAAAAGGCGTCGACCATGGCCCGGTGCTTTGCCTGGAAGGCAAGGTGATGGCGGCCGGTCAGCTTCCCCTGCGCCGCCCGGCTGTCGAGGCTGGAGACGAACAGTTCGTCGGCCCAGAAATAGTCATCGCCGGTGCCGCCGATCGGCACATCGAGCACCCGCAGGATCGCCTCGTAGAAACGCCGGCTGGCCGCGAGATCCCTGACCACCAGCTGGATGTGATCGATGAGCCGGCCGCGATGCAGTTCCATGCAAATTCCTCCTCGTGAGGATGCGAATTTAGGCCCGGACGGGGCGTGGTCAATGCGCCTTTGAACAAGGATCTTGGGCTAGCGAGCGCTTCGGCTGCGATTGGCTGCTTACGTCCGGCGCGAGAGGCCGCGATCAAGGTGGCTGTCATGTCCGGCCGTTACCTCTCCGCCTTTGAGGCTTCAAGCACGCGCGCTTGCGTTTGCGTAGGTTCGGCGCGATGTTGTCCCCGAGAGGGCGGGGAACTAATGGCCTGTGTTGGACGCATGGAAACTCGCGAGCGCGGTTTCGCTGCTTCTTTCGCGTGGAAAGAAGGGCACGATCAGGCGGACGACCGAACGGCGGCGACCGCGGGATCCGGCGAGGTCAGGTTTATCTCGGCGGTTTGCACGATGGCGACCTCGCGGCGGCACCACCATGTTTACTGATCACTACGAAATTCTGGAGATCAGCCCTAACGCCAACTCGGAAACCATCGAGCGGGTGTTTCGTTATTTTGCCATGCGCTACCACCCCGACAATCGGGATACCGGTGATGAGTCACGCTTCAGCGAAATCGTGGAAGCCCACAATACCCTCAAGGATCCGGTCAAGCGCGCGCAATACGACATCCAGTATAAAGACCATTTGAACCTTCGCCGCGTGCTGACCGAAGAAGCCAGCAACACCAAGGGCCTCGAACGGGATGTAGTCATCCAAGCCAAACTGCTTTCGCTCCTTTATGTAAAACGCCGACAGGACGTCAACAATCCCGGCGTGGGCGATTCAGAACTCGAACGCTTGTCCGGTTGTCCGCGTGAGCATCTGGAGTTTCATCTCTGGTACCTGAAAGCAAAAGGCTGGATAGGAAGGATCGAAAACGGAATGTTCGCGATCACCGTGGAAGGCATCGATCGCGCCAATTCCGAACACCCTCGTAACCCTCCTACCGCCAGGCTGCTGGATCATGCAGGCTGAAGGATCTTGCAGGCTGAAGGATCTTGCGCGGAGGGTTACGAAAAGGCGATCCGCAAGCTGGCTCGCGCCAGGCTTTCACGCATCAAGCGCCTGATGAAGGTAGCGGCGTAAGGAGCCGCTCGAGCCCTACCGGTTGCACTGCGCCTACCCCTTCAACAGGGCCGCCAGCCTTGGGATGCCCTCGCTCACCGCGCGGCGGTCGGCGAGCGTGAAGGACAGCCGCAGCGTGTTGCGTCCCGAACCGTCGGCGAAGAAGGCGTTGCCGGGCACGAAGGCGACGCGTGCCTCCTTCACCGATCGCGCCAGCAATTCGGTGGCGTCGGACCCCTCGGGCAGCGTTACCCAGACGAACATGCCGCCTTCCGGTCGGCTCCAGGTCACGCCGGCCGGCATGTTGGCCTCGAGTGCGGCAAGCAGGCCGTCGCGGCGCTCGCGGTAGGCGCCGATGAGTTTTTCGACTTGGCTGTCGAATACGGCCTCGGCCACGCGGTGCATCACCATCTGGTTGATCGACGGGCTGTGCAGGTCGGAGGCCTGCTTCATCAGCACCAGCTTCTCGACGACGTGGCGCGGCGCGCAGACCCAGCCGACACGCATGCCCGGCGACAGTATTTTCGAGAACGAGCCGCAATAGAGCGTGCGCGCCTTGTCGATGCCGCCCGATCGGGCGCAATCGAGCGCCAGGATCGGCGGCACGCCCTCGCCGTCATAGCGCAGCGCGCGATAGGCGGCGTCCTCGATGACGGCGATGTCGAGTTCGCCGGCCAGGTCGAGCACCGCCTCGCGCTGCTGCCGGTCCAAGGTGTTGCCGGTCGGGTTGGCGAAATCCGGCACCAGATAGGCGAACTTGACCTTGCCGCCATCCGCCGCCGCCGCCGCGCGATAGGCATCGGGCGTCATGTTGCCGCCGTTAACGGTCAGCCGGTCATAGCGCGGCTCGTAAGCGTTGAAGGCCTGCAGCGCGCCGAGATAGGTCGGCCATGTCACCAGCGCGGTGTCGCCAGGCGACAGGAACAGTTTGCCGAGATAATCCAGCGCCTGCTGCGAACCGGAAGTGATGAAGATGTTGGCCTCGTCGCAGGAGACGCCGAGCTTGCCCATCTGTCCGGCGATCCAGCGCCGCAACGGCAGGTAGCCCTCCGAGACCTGATACTGCAAAGCCGCCCCCGCTTCGGCGCCGCCCAGCACATCGGCATAGGCGTCGCGGATCGCTTCGGCCGGAAACAGCGACGGATCGGGAATGCCGCCGGCGAACGAGATGATGTCGGGCTGGTCGAGCAGCTTCAGGAGCTCGCGGATTTCGGACGCCTTCATGCGCGACGAGCGCGAAGCCAACAGGTTCATCAAGGTCAAGGCGCGCCTCCCGCGACAATTTGGAATAGGTCAACCTAGCTGACCTATATCGGCTTTTCCCAGCCATTTGAATAGAGCCTGATAACCTTTCGGCATACGCCAGCCGCCGGCGATCTGGAGTGGCGCGCATGCCCGCAGCAATTCCAGGAAAAGTGCGAGGCGGATTCCGTCCAGCGGCCAGCTCTTCGAACCCACCGCTCAATCCCCATCCCCAGGCTTGGCCTTGCCGCACTGCGCCAGCACCTTGCCGATGGCCGCGCTCGATCCCTTCAGCGGAAAACCGGCCTGGCCGTATTTGGCGGCGCTGACCAGTACCTCGCCCTTCCCGCGCAGCAGGCCCAGCAGCGGATCGGCCCGGGCAAGCTCCACCACGAAATAATCGTACATGGCTTCGAGCTGCAAAGTCTTGGTCACGGTCTTGCCGTCGGCCTTGAAGTCGAACGCGCCGCTGATGCCGGGCTCCAGTTGCGGGCCGGCGCCGCCGAGGTCGAAGCTCAGCACCGGCCTGTCGAAACAGGTCAGCATCAGCCACGAATCGCCTTTCGACCCGCCGCAGACCGAGGCGGTCAGCACGCTGCCGCCCTCGTCCTCCTCCATCTTCGCGCTCCAGCCGTCGCAGGGCGCGGCGAAGGCCGGCTGCGCGATCTGCAACGCCATCACGGCGCCGGCGATGACGAGATATCGCATGATTTCCCCCTCCAATATTTGCAGCACCCGACGGCAACCTATAGGAAAAGCCGTCCGGTGGCATTGCCTGTCCGCACCGGTCCGATTTCGCGGAGAGCGTGCTTGAGAAGCTGTATTCGCCTGTGTCTTTCCCTGGCCGCCCTGATGGCCTTGCCGCTCGCGGCGCACGCCGACTGGAAGCCGGTCGAGCAGATCAAGCCATACGCCATCTCGGGCCAGTCGGGGCCGGAACTCTACCGCTCGATCGGCGAGAACGGACCGAAGCTCGGCATCGTCCATGCCATTGCCCACACCAATTTCAAGCTGACCTGGACCAGGGACTATCAGGCGCGGGCCGGAGCCTGCGTGCTGGCCTCGGCGCGACCGAAGCTGATCATCACGTATACCTTGCCCAGCGCCTCCGCGCCGCTGCCGCCAGCCATCCAGAAGAACTGGGAGGTTTTTCTGGCCGGCGTCAGCGCCCACGAGAAGGTACACGGCGCAGCCATCATCGACATGGTGCGCAAGATAGAGGCGGCGACCGTCGGCCTCACGGTCCCCGATGACCCGAAATGCAGCAAGATCCGGACCGAGATGACCAGGCTTCTGTCGGAACTTTCACAGGCGCAGCGGCAGGCCAGCCGCGACTTCGACCGTGTCGAGCTCGGCCAGGGCGGCAATCTCCAGAAGCTTATCCTCGCTTTGGTGAATGGCGGCTAGTGTCGCGAGCGAGACGCCGAAACCGATCGGCCGAGAGCTGATCAGGCGTTCAGGCGGTCGGACCAAAGCGCCAGGCTTTCGGCACGCTAGCGGGGCGAGGAACTAGCGCTCATCCACCCGCGCGCTCAACTCCGCCCGCTTCTCGTCCGACACCACCGCCAGATCCAAGACCTTCTGCAATTCGGCCGCATGGCGGAACGACGGTTCGCCTTGCACGCCGGTTCGCACCGCATCGGCGAAACGCTGGTAGTTGGTGGGCACCACGCCGGCGTCGAGTTCTTCCCATATGGCGTCGTCGACGTTGGCGCCGACGCACGCCTTGAGGTGCGAGCCGTCGAGATTATACACCACCTCGATGCCGCCTCTGTCGCCATAGATGCGCAGGCGGAGTTCGTTGAGATGGCCGGTCGCCCAGCGGCTGGCATGCACCACGCCGAAGGCGCCGTTGGAAAAATCCAGCGTCATGGCGAAGCTGTCATTGGCGTCGAGCCCGTACTCGCCGATGTGGTTGCCGGGCGCCTTGTCGAAGGTGCGCAGCCGGCAGAAGACATGGTCGATGTGGAGAGCCGCGCCATAGCTGGCGAAATCGAGGATGTGGATGCCGACATCGCCGAGCACGCCGTTCGAGCCGTGGCCGCGCGACAGCCGCCAGAGCCATTTCGGATCGCTGCGCCAGTCGCCCCAGAACTTCGACACCAGCCAGCTTTGCAGATAGGACGCCTCGACATGCCTGACCGTGCCGATTTCACCCGCCTGCACCATCTGGCGTGCCTTCTGCAGGGCCGCGACACTGCGATAGGTGAGGTTGACCATGTTGACGATGCCGGCGGCTTCGGCCGCTTGCGCCATCTCGATGGCCTTGCCAAAATTCTCGGCCAGCGGCTTCTCGCACAGGACCGGCTTGCCGGCGGCGATCAGCGCCATGGTGGTCGCATGATGGATGCGGTCCGGCGTGACATTGGCCACCGCGTCGAAGGCGCCCCATTCCAGCGCCGCCTCCAGCGAGGTGAAGCGGTTGGGGATATTGAAACCGTCGGCGAATTCGCCGACGCGCTCCGGATCGACATCGACGGCAGCCACGATGTCGACGCCCTCGATGGCGCTGAAGCGCCGGGCATGTTCCTGCGCCATCCAGCCGGTGCCGAGTATCAAAAGCCGCATATTTTGCTCCCTGGGCGAGGTGTCTGACAGGTTGAACGATCAGGCCACGCGCCTGCGGCCATTGGCGAAAGCCGGCTTGGTTCCTCCCGGCAGCGCCCCTCAGATAGCGCGAATAATGCCGCCGTCGACCCGGATGTTCTGGCCGGTGATGTAGCCGGCGCCTTCCGAAGCCAGGAAGGCGATGGTCGCGGCAATTTCTTCCGAGGTGCCATAGCGCTGCATCGGCACGCTGTCGCGGCGCTCCTCGGTGGCCGGCAGGCTGTCGATCCAGCCGGGCAGCACATTGTTCATGCGCACATTGTCCGATGCATAGGTGTTGGCGAAAATCTTGGTATAGGCGGCAAGCCCGGCGCGGAACACGGCTGATGTCGGAAACATCGGGCTCGGCTCGACCACCCAGGCCGTTGAGATGTTGATGATGGCGCCGGCCTTCTGCTTGACCATCTGCGGCGCCACGATGCGCACCGGACGGATGACGTTCAGGAGATAGACGTCCATGCCGGTGTGCCATTGCTCGTCTGATATCTCCAGGATCGGCGCGCGCGGCCCGTGGCCGCCGCTGTTGACCAGCACGTCGATGCGGCCCCACCGCTCCAGCGTCAGGTCGGCAAACTGCTGCAAATCGTCATTCGACTGGTTGGAGCCGGTGACGCCGAGCCCGCCCAATTCCCTGGCCAGCGCCTCGCCCTTGCCGGACGACGATAGGATGGCGACCTTGAAACCATCCGCCGCCAGGCGCTTGGCCGCCGCCGCCCCCATGCCGCTGCCGCCGGCCACGACAACAGCTACTTTTTCTGCACTCATTGGATTTTTCCTCTTGGATTGGCGAAACTGCGACCGGCACGCCCGGCGCTCGGGCGCCGGTATAGCCGGTTTCGCCGTCCGGTTCGAACCGGAAACTCTGAATCCAAGCAGCAGAAAAACTGAATGCCGCGCTTAGCCGGTCCGGAACATCGCTACGGCCGCCGCGACGGGCGCTATCCCGCCGACCAAACTGATCGAATCGATCTTGCTTTCACGGTTGGCGATCAATGGAGTTGACATCGGAAAGCTGGACGATCCTTCGCGCCCTCCTCTGTCCTGCCGGACAGAGAGGGGCGATTGGCGGCCGCTACCAGACTCGCCGGCATTTGAATAAAAACCACTTGTGGATATTTACCTCGCGTTCCGCCGGGCGAGCCAAGATATACATTAGGGCGGGATCATGGAGGGTACCATTGACCAGCGATTTTTCCGCCGCCCGTATCCATCTCGAACGCGCCTATCACTATCTGCGCGGCAATGACGAAACGAGCCGCTTGGCATGCGAGGCCCTCGATCTCCTGATCGAATCGGTGGCGGAAGCGCAGCACAGGCGGCCCGAGGCCGGGGTGTTGGAGTTTTCGCGGCCGATGGCACGCCGGAGCAGCTGATCAGGAAGCCTTGCGGGCCGATGCCGCGCCCGCCGCCGTCACGATCTGCTCCAGCGGCTCGGGCCGGTGCAGCAGGAAACCCTGGCCGAAATCGACGCCCATCGCCTGCAAGACATCGAGCGTCTCCGGCTGCTCGATCTTCTCGGCCACGACGCCACAGCCGACGCTTCGGGCAATGCCCGCTATGGCCGAGACGATCTCGCGGTCGAAGCGGCTCTCGGCGATGTGCTCGATGAAGGACCCGTCGATCTTGATGGCGTCTACCGGAAAGCGCCGGAGATATTCGAACGAGCTCATGCCGGCGCCGAAATCGTCGAGGCTGACGCGGCAGCGCCGTTCGCGCGCCTTGCGCACGAAGGTCTCGGCGGCAGCGAAATTGGTGACGGCGGCGGTTTCCGTAATCTCGAAGCCGATGGCGGAATGCGGCGCCCCGGTTTCGTCGATGACGCTGTCGACGAAATCCCACAGCCGCGGGTCGCTCAGCGTCTGCGCCGACAGGTTGAAGCCGAGCGTGACGGCGCCCGACTTCATCGCCGCGCCGTGCAGCGACAGCGCGGTGCGGATGATCCAGCGGTCGAGCCGCGGGGCGATGCCGAAGCGCTCGGCCGCCGGTATGAACTCGCCCGGCGGGATCAGCCGGCCATCGCGCCCCGCGAGTCTGGCCAGCACCTCGACATGGCGGCTTTCTTCCCACGGCCGGCCCAGCCGGTGGATCTGCTGGCCGAACAGTTTCAGCCTGCCGTCTTCCATGGCATCGACCGTGTCGGCGGCAAGCCGCGCCGCATTGAGGCCGCCGGAGGCGGCCTCGGCCGAAAACACCGCGAAGCGATCGCGCCCGGCCGCCTTCGCCGCGTAGCAGGCATCGTCGGCGCAGGCCAGCGCGTCGGCCACCGCCATGTCGCGATCGCTGACAATGGCGATGCCGCCGCTTGCCGCCAGCCGGCGCGTGGCGGCGAGGCCGAGATCGGCGCCGCGCACGGCGGCAAGGATGGCATCGGCGATTCGTTCGGCTTCCGCCCCATCGCAATTTGGCACCATCAGCGCGAACTCATCGCCGCCGAGCCGCGCCGCATGCGCCAGGGGCGGCAGGCAGCGGCCAATGCCGGCGGCAACGCTCTTCAGCGCGATGTCGCCCGCCGCGTGGCCGGCGAAATCGTTGAGCGCCTTGAAGTAGTCGAGATCGACATAGAACACCGCCAGCGGCACGCCCGAGGCGATGCGGTCGCCGAGCAGCCTGTCGAACGCGGCGCGGTTCCACAGGCCGGTCAGCGCATCGTGGCGGGCGGCATGGGCGAGCTCCTGCTCGCGCAACTTGTCCTCGGTGATGTCGCGCACCGTACCCAGGATCTGGCCCGCGGCACCCGCGGCGGCGACGTAGCGGACCAGCGATTCGACATGACGGACTGCGCCGTCGCGCCTGACGATGCGGTATTGCGTGGCGGTGACCTTGTCCGAGCCGGGTTTCGGCAGGTGCGCCCGCTCGGTGGCTTCCTTGTCGTCGGGGTGCAGAAAAGTGTGCCAGAGGCCGGCGGTGACCTCGTCCGTATCGGCGGTGAGGCCGAATATGTCCCTGGTGCGGGCGTCCCAATAGCTCTTGTTGGTGGCGACATCGTAATGCCATATGCCGGTGCCGCTTGCGGCGAGCGCCAGGCGGAAGCGCACATTGACCTGTTCGAGTTCGGCTTCGGCCGCCTTCTGCTTCGAAATGTCGGTCTGCACGCCCATCAGCCGCAGCGGCCGCCCGTCAGCGCCGCGCTCGACGATGCCGCCGCGGTCGAGCACCCACACCCAATGGCCAAGCTTGTGCCTGAGCCTGAGCTCGGTCTCGATGGCGTCGGTCTGGCCGGCAATGTGGCTGTCGCCGCTGGCCAGCGCCCGCTCGCGGTCGTCGGGATGGGTGAGCCGCAGCCACAGATCGCTGGTGTTTGCGATCTCATCCTCTTCATAGCCGAGCATCCGCGCCCAGGTCGCCGAATAGAAGCAGTCGCCGGTCGCAAGATCCCAGTCCCAGACGCCGAGGTGGGCGCGCTCCAGCGCCTTCGCCCAGAACGCTCCGCTGCGACTTTTCTTGTGCCGACCCGCCATGTTCCGCTTCGTCCGTCCCGCTCGCGGCAATTTGCGGCAGAACCAGAGAAGAAACAGTTACCGCCGGAAGTCCTCGATTGCGGCGTCCTGTCCACCTTTCGATTGGCGGGCAAGAACCGGAGTTTTGTCGCCGGGCGGTCCTCCCAGGGATTGCGGGCGGTCGCCCGAGGCGGCGATCTCGCGCAACCACAAGAGGACCTCCCAATGACCAAGCAGGAAGACAACAAGGCCGTCGTCGTCAGATGGTTCACCGACTTCTGGGGTGAAAGCTGCGACCTGTCGGTCGTCGACGCCATCGCCGCGCCCGACATGCTGCTGAAATACTCGCTGCACGAGCCGCGCCGCGGCCGCGATGACATCAAGGAATTCATGACCGGTTTCCGCGCTGCTTTCCCGGACCTCAACTTCTGGGCCACTGCGGACCTCATCGCCGAGGGCGACTATGTCGTCGGCCAGTGGGAGGGCGGCGGCACTCATACCGGGCCGGCCTTCGGCGATTTCCTCGCCGGTTCGCTGCCCGCCGCCACCGGCCGCACCATGCGCTTCACCGGCACCACGGTGCTGAAGCTGGTCGACGGCAGGATCGTCGAGGAGATCGGCCTCGACGACGGCGTCACCGCCCTCACCCAGCTCGGCTTGATCAAGGCCGCGTGAGGCCGCAGGGCTGTCGCCCTCCAGGGCGACGGCTCTCTTTGATCCGCGACGATGAGACAGCCCGCGACAGGTGAAAGCCACAATGCTGGCGGATGGATACTTCGTCGCCAACCAATCGTGGTCAACGGATCGTTGCCAACAAAAGATAAATTATGCAGATCTAATGTTGTGCACTTCTTCGACCTGAAGTGTAACTGATTAGTAATACGTCATCTGCGAAACATCATGACAGTGTTTCGGGCATGGCGGGATATCCTTTATGAGTGCTCACTCCGAGCGGAGCGGCGGCAATCGTCGCTCTGCTGCCATTTTCGAGTTCGGCATTGCGGCAAGCAGAAGCGGCTGGTGGCTGGCGGCCCTGTGCCTGGCCTATGCCGCGGCTGCCCTTTGCCTGCAGCCGGATCGCTATCTGCGTCTGGCGCAATCCTATGCCCAGCCGTTCATTTTCTTCATGCCGACACTTCTGGCGGCTGGCCTCGGCGTGGTGGCGCTAATATTTGCCAGGCACGCGCCGACAAGATTCATGCTCGATACGTTCCGGCAGCGTTGGCTGGGCGCCGCGCCGGTGATCCTTCTGTTCTTTCTAGGCATCACCGCCTTCACCACCTTGAAGGTCGCGATCCCGGATATCGTCCCATTCTATGCCGACCGCATGCTGGCGGAGTTCGATCTTCGGCTGCATGGGACCGATCCCTGGACATGGGCGCACAGCATCGTTCCAGAGCCCGTCTCGGCCGTCATTTTCGCTGGCTACGGATATGGCTGGCACGTGCAATGGTTCGGCACTTTGCTGTTCGTCGCCTTCTGGAACAGCCCAGTCCGGCGCCTGCGTTATCTCTGGGCGTTCGCCCTGACCACGATCCTGTGCGGCACCGTTCTAGCCACCATGTTGTCATCCACCGGGCCGATATTCCACGATCAGGTCTACGGCGGCGAGAGGTTTGCCGCACTGCGAACCGCGCTGGCGCATAACGGCCACGCCGCATCGGTCCATGCCTATGCCAACTATCTGCTTACAGCCTACCGAAGCGGCGGCCCGGAACTGGGCGGCGGCATCTCCGCGATGCCGAGCATGCACGTCGCCTTCGCCACGCTCAACGCGTTCTTCCTCGCCGGGTTCGGCCGCCGCTGGGCGGTTGCCGGCTGGTCCTTCGCGGCCTTCATCCTGTTCGGTTCGGTCTACACCGGCTGGCATTATGCCGTGGATGGCTACCTTTCGATCCTCGTCGTGTCCGCGCTCTGGCACCTGACGGGGCTTTTGGTCTTGCCGCGGGCGAGCCGAGACATCGCCCACGCCGGCTTGGCGATTCCCGACCCGGCGCCACGGTGACCTGACCAGAAGGCCGGATGGCCAGGCGGCGTTGGCGCCGCCTGGCCGCATTGCTTATTGGCTCGGCGCCACGACGTGTTCGCATGACACTTTCGGGTTCATGTCGGCGAACGCACCGGTCGGGTTGCCCTTCCAGGCCCAGACATGCAGTTCGTAGAACTCGCCCAGGCCGTAGCGGTTCGGCGCGCTGCTGAAGTTGAACAACTGGCCGTCCAGCGAGGCCGGCCCCTTCGCGGTGATGTACTCGACCGCCACCAGCTCGAGCGTGCCGTCGGCCATCGGCTCGTACATCACGGCTTCGGGACGGGCGATGTCGATCTTGTCGTCCTTCAGGTACTGGCCGTTGACATAGTGGATGCCCATGGCGCCGCCGGTGATGCCGCTGGCGCAAGGAATGGGCGCGTAGCCCTCGGCCGTCGCGGCCTTGACGTCGAGAAACCGGCTGTTGGCGGCCCGCACCTTGTCGGCCAGCGGATTGGGGCCGGGCGCGGCCGCTTCCTGATGCGCCTGCGCGAAGGTGGCGCAGACGGTGAGCACGGTCCCTGCCAAGAGGAGCCTGTTATAAAAGTTCGATATCATCTTCATTCCATTCTTCTTGAAAAAGCACGGCTGGCCGGCCGCCGAAAATACGGAGGCCCGGCAGGCAAGCGCCGTGACTGTTGTTGCTTGGAGATCCCGATGCGAGAAATGCCGATCATCCTTTCGGCAGATACGGGATCGTTCCGGCCAGATCGGTGTTGTCGATCAGCTGGAAACGGCTGTCGCTGCCGCCCTGGCGGGCCGAGACGAAGGGGGCGTAGGCCGGATCGTTGGTGAAGGCGCGCGCCTCCGCTTCGGACGGGAACGCCATCAGGGCGATCAGCGTGGTGTCGAGCGGCTTGCCTTCCAGCGTCTTCACATTGCCGCTGCGCGACAGATATCTGCCGCCATGCTTGTGGACGAGGTCGTGCACCGAGGCGGCGTAGGCCGGCACCCATTGCGGGTCCTTCACCTTGATGTCTGCAATGACGTATGCGGTCATAGGTAGTCTCCTGGTTGCGGCGCACAGGAGTATCCCGTGCACCGGCCAAAGAGCTCGCATGGCAAGGCCCGCGCCAACCAGTCCGCGATCTGTACTGGGCCGGTACAGTTTCCGTACTGGCCGCTTCATTCATGAAGGCCTAATGTTCGGCCGAATTCGAGGGAGAGGCACCGATCATGACCCAGCACGGATACAAGCAGTTCTGCCCGCTATCGATGGCCGCCGAGGTGCTGTGCACCCGCTGGACGATGGTGCTGATGCGCGAACTGGTGGCCGGCTCGACCCGCTTCAATGACCTGCGCCGCGGCGTGCCAAAGATGTCGCCGACCCTTCTGTCGCAACGGCTGAAGGAGCTTGAGCTTGCCGGAATCGTCGAGCGCAAGGAGATCCAGGGCGAGAAGGGGATTTTCGACTATCGGCTGACGGAGGCCGGCCGCGATCTGCGTCCCGTCGTCGAAGCGATGGGCTTCTGGGGGCAGAAATGGGTCGAGTCGCGATTGTCGCTGAAGAACCTCGATCCGTCATTGCTGATGTGGGACATGCGGCGCAATCTGAACCCCACGCCGCTGCCCGAGGGGCGCACGGTGATACAATTTCTGTATCAGGAGCTACCGGCCTCCAAACGGTCATGGTGGCTGATCGTCGAGAAGCACGGCGAGGTCGATCTGTGCTGGTACGATCCGGGCTTCGACGTCGACCTCTACGTCTCGACCGACCTGCACACGATGACGGCGATCTGGATGGGCGTGCAGACGGTCGAGAAGGCCGGCGCGAAAATTGCCCTGACCGGCGACCTGGCCATCGGCAGGAAGATGCAGAGCTGGCTCGGGCTCAGCCCGTTCGCGGTGGAGCCTAAACGCGCGGCTTAGGAGAAGCCGCATAAACCACCTAACTGTCAGTCAAGGCTTAGGCGCTTGCACTCCCCATCATTTGCTTCGATCGGGGAATGCTTGTCCTCATAAGCCTTGATCAGGGTAGCGAGGATATCGAAGCGGTCGCCATCGAGGGAGCCGACCTCCGGCTCATTCTCGAAATATCTGGTGATTTCGGCGATCGCCCGATCGTAATCGGCTTCGGTCTCAATGGGTCGAATATTTTCCATCACACCATCTCCGGATCAATCTTGTCATATTCTTTGTTGTCAGGAAACGGGTGGCAAAACCGTCTTTCGGCGGCTTCAATGCGGCCATGTTCATCACCCTGGCCAGGAACCTGAAAGCCACGCCGCTGTCGGTTGCCGAGGATCCGCGCTGGGCGCGCATCGTGGCGCGCGACAAATCGGCGGACGGGCAATTCTGGTATTCGGTGGCGACGACCGGCGTCTACTGCCGGCCCTCCTGCCCGTCGCGGCGGGCCAACCCGAAAAACGTACAGCTGCACGACACGCTGGCTCAGGCGAAAGCGACCGGCTTTCGCCCATGCCGGCGCTGCAACCCGGATGGCCCGTCGCTCGAGGCCGGCAACGCGGCGATGGTCGCCGATGCCTGCCGCAGGATCGAGCAGAGCGAGGAAGAACCGTCACTTGGTGAGCTGGCGGCCGCCGCCGGCCGCAGCGCGGGCTATTTCCACCGCGTCTTCAAGGCGCTCACCGGGCTGACGCCGAAGGGCTATGCCGCCGCCCACCGCGCCGCCCGGGTCCGCCGCGGCCTGGAAGACGGCGCCAGCGTCACCACAGCGATCTACGATGCCGGCTTCAATTCGAGCGGGCGTTTTTATGAGAAGTCCACCGGCATGCTCGGCATGACGCCGACCCGCTATCGCGCCGGCGGCGCCGATGAAGAAATCCGCTTCGCCGTCGGCGCGACCTCGCTCGGCGCCATACTGGTCGCGTCGAGCCAGAAGGGCGTCGCCGCGATCCTGCTCGGCGACGACCCCGACGCGCTGGTGCGCGACCTGCAGGATCGTTTCGCCAAGGCGCGGCTGATCGGCGGCGACCGCGACTATGAGGCACTGGTCGCCCGCATCGTGGGCTTCGTCGAGGCGCCGGCGCTCGGCCTCGACCTGCCGCTCGACGTGCGCGGCACCGCGTTCCAGCAACGTGTCTGGCAGGCCTTGCAGGATATCCCGGTCGGCCGCACCGCCTCCTATGCCGCAATCGCGCAGCGCATCGGCGCGCCAAAGTCGACCCGCGCCGTCGCCGCCGCCTGCGCGGCCAACACGCTTGCGGTCGCCATCCCTTGCCACCGCGTGATCCGCAAGGACGGCGCCCTGTCCGGCTACGCCTGGGGCGCGGAACGCAAGCGCGCGCTGATCGAGCGCGAGGCGCGTGAGGCAGAGCGCGCGTACTCGCGGGCCTGACGGGGATCGGCAATGCGCGCGACGGCAAGGTCTCCCAACAGCGATGCGACCAGCCGGAGCCAACGGTGTAGCCATCGACGCGAAGTCACAGGTCTTGGCCGCGATCGGCAAGCTTGTCGACAGCGGCAAGGCCGAATGGAGCCGCGCCGCAACCGGGGAGATCGAGTTGCGGCTGTTGTCAGGCGAAGTGTTCTTGCTGGGCGAGGTTTTCGTCACGCGTGTCGCTTGAAGTACACTCAGCACTCTACGGCGCCCCCCTCTGTCCTGCCGGACATCTCCCCCACAGGTGGGGAGATTGGCTGTCATCGCGGCCTTCGCCAATCCCAACGTTGCAGAACGAGAGCCGGCGCCGGAACGGCCAATCTCCCCCCTTGTGGGGGAGATGTCCGGCAGGACAGAGGGGGGCGCCGTAGAGCGCTTACCTCCGTGCCATGCCGTACCGGCCCCCAGCGCCTGCGATTTGAATTTGAAAGCAAGCATCGGAGTGAGAGACGAAAGGCACACGCCTAGGGTTCAGGCACACAAAAGGAGGCAAGGCAATGAACCTCATGCAAAATCAATTGGCCGCACCAATGCCGGTGCGTGCCCTCGACACCATCGCCTACGCCGTCGGCGAATCCGCGATCGGCGACATCCTGGCGGCGCGCAGCCATGTCGGCGTCTGCGCCATCCTGATCGGCGCCGAGGAGCGGGACCTCGCCAAGCTCTTTCCCGGCAAGCTTCTGGTCGAGGACGAACCTCGGCTGCGCGACGATCTCGCGGCAATCGCGCGCTTCATCGAAACGCCTGCCGCCGGCCTCGACCTGCCGCTCGACATGCGCCACGGCACGCCGTTCCAGCAGCGCGTGTGGGAGGTGCTGCGGGCGATCCCGTGCGGCGACACCATCACCTACACCGCGCTTGCCCAGCGGCTCGGCCGGCCGAACGGCGCCCGCGCGGTGGCGACCGCCTGTGCCGCCAATGCGATCGCGCTCGGCATTTCCTGCCACCGCGTGGTTCGCGCCGACGGCACGCCCTCAGGCTATCGCTGGGGTATCGAGCGCAAACGCGCTTTGCTCGACAAGGAGGCCGCGATATGAACGCCCATGCCGAAGTTGCCACGTCGGTGGTCGAAGCCGCCGAGACACGCATTGCCGGCTATGATTGGCCCGCCCTTGCCGCCGAGCTCGACGGTTTCGGCTGCGCGGTGATCGAAAAGCTGCTGTCGCCGCAGGAGTGCCGGCAGCTCGCCGGGCTCTATCCCCAGGAGCAGCATTTCCGCAGCCACATCCACATGGCCAGGCACGGCTTCGGCAAGGGCGAGTACCGCTATTTCCGCTATCCCCTGCCCGACCTGATCGGCGGCTTGCGCAGCGCGCTCTATCCCCGGCTGGCCGAGGTCGCCAACCGGTGGAACGAGCGTATGGGTATCGCCATGCGCTATCCCGAGACGCATGCCGAATTTCTCGAACAGTGCCACGCCGCCGGCCAGGTCAGGCCGACGCCGCTGTTGCTGCAATATGTGCCGGGCGACTTCAACTGCCTGCACCAGGACCTCTACGGCGACCTCGCCTTCCCCTTGCAGGTGGCTATCCTGCTCTCCGAACCGGGCAAGGATTTCACCGGCGGCGAATTCGCGCTGACCGAACAGCGGCCGCGCATGCAGAGCCGGGTCGAAGTCGTGCCGCTGCGCCAGGGCGACGCCGTCGCCTTCGCCGTCCACAACCGGCCGGTGCAGGGCACGAAAGGCAATTACCGCGTCAATCTGCGCCACGGCGTCAGCCGCCTGCGCTCAGGCATGCGCCACACCGTCGGCATTATCTTTCACGATGCGAAGTGAATGGTGGGGAAGGTGTGGCCTGCTTGGGACAGCTAGCCGAAGCGTTCGAACTAGGCGGGTTCCCTCTCCAGCGGTAAGCCTTTCCACAACCCACACGCTTGACAATCACCCCCTTTTGTTCTCTATTCGTTCCTATCCATCAGCAATCTTGGATGTGCAGCCGGATGGAAACGACAGCCACCATCCTGCATGCCGATCTCGACGCGTTCTATGCCTCGGTCGAGCAGTTGCTCGATCCGTCTCTGCGCGGCAAGCCGATCGCCGTGGGCGGCGGCGTGGTGCTGGCCGCATCCTACGAGGCGCGCGCTTTTGGCGTGCGCGGCGGCATGCCGGGGCGCAAGGCGCGCGAGCTTTGCCCGCAACTGATCTTCGTCGGCGGCAATTTCAAACACTATCAGCGGCTCGGCGACGCCGCGATAAAGGTGCTCGACGATTTCACGCCGGTGGTCGAGCGCATTTCGATCGACGAGGCCTTTGCCGATGTCGCCGGCTGCACGCATCTGTTCGGGCAGCCGCAAGAGATCGCCGCAACCATCCGGCGCCGGGTGCGGGCCGAACTCGGCCTGCCGATCTCGATCGGCGTGGCCCGCACCAAGCATCTGGCCAAGATCGCCTCGCAGGTCGCCAAGCCCGACGGGCTGGTGATGGTCGACCCGGCCGCCGAGCTTGCGTTCCTGCACGATCTGCCGGTCGGGCTGATGTGGGGCGTCGGCCCGGCGACCAAGGCGAGGCTGGCCGAAATCGGCGTCGAGACGATCGGCCAACTGGCCAGGACCCACAGCGGCGCGCTGACGCGGCTGCTCGGTCCCGCCGCTGGCGAGAAGCTGGCCGCGTTGTCTTGGAATCGCGACCCGCGCAGGCTGGAGACGAAGCGCCGGGCTCATTCGGCCGGCGCGCAATCGGCGCTCGGCAAGAAACCAGCCGCGGCGCGGGTCATCGTGCCGACATTGCTGCATCTGGCGGACCGCGTCGCCAGCCGGCTGCGCGCCAAGGCGCGGCCCGGCCGCACGGTGACGGTGCGGGTGCGCTTTGCCGATCTTCGCGCCGTCACGCGTTCGATCACGCTCGACCAGCCGATCTCCGCGACGACGATGCTGGCCGAAATCGCCGGCGACCTGGTGCGCGGCGTGCTCGCGGACCACCCACGGGAGAAAACGATCTCGCTGCTTGCGATCTCGGTCTCGCATCTCTGGGAAAGCGCCGAGCTGCAGCTCGAACTGCCGCTCGGCCTCGCCGACGAGAAACGCCGCCCCGGCAGCCAAAAGGGCCTGGCGCGCTTCGGCGCCGACCGCGCCATCGACAAGATCCGCGACCGCTTCGGCAAGCACGCGGTCGGCTACGGCACCGCAGCGCTGGAGGCGGCCCGCTCGGTGCCCGACGAATTCAGGGAACTGGCGGAAAAGGAATTGTAAGCAGCGCGCGGAAATATGCCGAGTTCCCGTCCATCATTCGCGCGCGAGGTGCAATGCGGATGTATCCGACATGGCGTTGCAATCCTAAAGTACAAGGCCGCGCCGACGGTTGGCGGCGGCCGCAGGCCGATGCCTTCGCAACGGGTCGTAGATGGACACACAGGAATGGCAAAGCGCAGTGCCGGATTGCTGATCTATCGCCGAAGTGACGGCGATATCAGCGTATTGCTGGTTCACCCGGGTGGGCCGTTCTGGGTGAAGAAGGACGCTGGCGCCTGGTCGATCCCGAAGGGCCTCGTCGACGAAAACGAGGACGAACTGGCGGCAGCGCAACGCGAAACGGAGGAAGAGCTCGGCGTCAAGGTCGAAGGCCCCTTCGCGCGTCTCGGCGACTACCGGCAACCCGGTGGCAAGATCGTCAGCGCCTGGTCCGTCGAGGCCGGTATCGAGATCGATCCGGCCGCCATCAGGAGCAATGTCTTCACCATGGAATGGCCGCCGCGGTCCGGGTCGATGAAGCAGTTCCCGGAGGTGGACCGAGCCGGCTGGTTCACCTTGCCGGAGGCCGCGGTGAAGATCCTCCCAGGCCAGCGCCCGATGCTGTCGGATTTGGCGGAGCGACTGGGTGCGGCATGATTGGCGCCGTCGGCGAAGCTGCCAATCTGCCCCCAAGCGGGGGAGATGTCCGGTCCACCCTCCGCAGCAGCTGCGCTGCAGCTGCGGAGGACGGGCAGGGCAGAGGGGGGGCGCTGGCCCGCCGACTCGAAGGTAGTCGTTAAAGACAGATCATCGGAAAGGCAGCGATCCCTCGCGCCCTCAATTGCAGAAGTCAGTGCCGCCCCTCATCGCCCTGCCGGGCACTTCTCCCCGTATAGTGACGGGGAGAAGGGGCTGGCCGCAACGCTGGCACCCTCTTGCAACATTGGTGAATGGCGAACATAGCGACGTACACCCCCTCTCCCCGTCACTATACGGGGAGAGGATGCCGGTCCACCCTCCGCAGCTGCAGCGCAGCTGCTGCGGAGGACGGGCAGGCAGGCAAGGGGCGGCGCCGGCGCTCGAAGGCAAGCTAGGGGCTGTTGAGAATCATCGAGAATTGATGACGGCAGCGCATGCGTAGATCATCGCGGAGAAGTTGCGATCGGTTTTCTCGC
>NZ_JAMYTH010000018.1:0-127066 GCF_040322415.1 Mesorhizobium sp. M0152 | reverse complement strand
CGTCTAACCCGGCCCCCCCGCCCCCGGGTGCGTACCCCGCGCTTATTATTTTCCTTCTTAAAAAAATTTTTTGCCAGCCCCCCCGGCGCGCGGCGCAAATCTTTACCGCGCGTCGCGGGCCTTCTCGATGCGCGAGCGGATTGCCTCGATCATCGTCTCGCGGATGGTCGTCTCGCCGTGCGTCTCGCGCATGTGCTCGACGGCACGGCGCATCACTTCGGCTTCCTCCTCGGCACGGGTGTGCCAGTCACAGCCGGGAACGAGCGAGCCGCAGTGAAATTCCTTCATGGGGTTTCTCCTCTTCATCCGCGGAGCCAGGTCGAGGCTCCTTTTTCCTCCGTGGAGCCCGTCGGGGCTCCGGCACTTTCTTGGCTCATGGTCCGATCTCCACTGGGAAGCCGGATCGCGAGCGGGGCGAGCAGCATAACACAGATGGGGCGGCATCGGTTGCCGTCAACGGTAAAAAGGCGGAGCAGCGCTGCTCCGCCTTCTTCACGCTTACCCAACGCAGGACCAGACATCGCGTCGTCCTGCTCGGGCGATCAGGTCATCGCTTCACGATCTTGACTGCTTCGGCAACCTTGTTCTTGCCGCTCATGTCCCATGAGACCCTGACCTTTTCACCGGCCTTCAGGCCAGGATCCTTGAAGGTTTTGGGAAGCGTAAAGGAAGATCCGTTGTCGAGCACAAGGCTCATCGCGGCTGGGTCGAAGGTCTTGATGGTACCGGTGGTGTGCTTGACAGCGGCGAATGCCACCGAGCCGGATGCGAGAACGGCAGCCGCGGCGATCGAAACAATGATCTTGCGCATTGGGAGTACTCCTGGAAAGCGCGGGCATCCTTTTTCAATGGGGTGTCCCGCAGGTCCTGGGCCGTCCGGTCGCGTCGGGTCGCGGCTCGCTTTTCGAGGCAATTTCGAACGGAAAAACGTTGCACGCTTTTCCTGGAATTGCTCGAGCGAACCGCCGGCGCTTCCCGACCCGGCCCGACAGATAGGCCAGCCTTTTCAAACGCCTATTAGACGAAAAAGAAATCCTCGGAGGCGCCGCGCGCCACATTCCGCGCCCATTTCGGCCGAATGGGACATCAATGCGGCTTCACATCGCGCTCACCATTATTTTACGGCCAGCGAACCTCGGGCGGTAGGCTGGACAGGATCGACGCGACATTGCCGCCGGTCTTCAGCCCGAAGATGGTGCCGCGATCGTAAAGCAGGTTGAATTCGACATAGCGGCCGCGGCGGATGAGCTGTTCGTCGCGGTCGCTGTCGGTCCAGTTCTCGTTGAAGCTGGCGCGCACGAGGTGACCATAGACGACGAGGAATGCCCGTCCGACATCCTGGACGAAATTGAAATCGGCATTCCAGCCGCCTCTGTCCTCGCCTGAATGCAGCCAGTCGAAAAAGATGCCGCCGGTGCCGCGCGGCTCGTTGCGGTGCGGCAGATAGAAATACTCGTCGCACCAGGCCTTGTATTTCGGGTAATCGGCGACGCCGGCGTTCTTCTCGCAGGCGAACTGCATGGCCCGATGGAAGGCGATGGTATCGGGGTCGTCCTCGGTCCGGCGGCGGTCGAGCACCGGCGTCAGGTCAGCGCCGCCGCCGAACCACTGGCGCGAGGTGACGACCATGCGCGTGTTCATGTGCACCGCCGGAACGTTGGGGTTCCAGGGATGCGCGATCAGCGAAATGCCGGATGCCCAGAAGCGCGGGTCTTCCTCTGCGCCGGGCATCTGCTTCCTGAATTCGGGTGAGAACTCGCCATGGACGGTCGAAGTGTGGACGCCGACCTTCTCGAAGACGCGGCCGTGCATCATCGACATGGTGCCGCCGCCGCCCTTGCCTTGATCACGCTCCCAAGGCGTCTTGTCGAAACGGCCTGGCGACCACGAGGCCAGCGGGCCCTGGAGGTCCTGCTCGATCTGCTCGAAAGCGGCGCAGATGCGTTCGCGTAGCGCCTCGAACCACAGGCGCGCCTTCATCTTCTTCTGTTCGATGTCGGCGGGCAGGCCAGCCGGTATTTCAGGTCGTTCCAAGTGCCGTCTCCGGTTGCTGGCGGCGAGTCCCACAAATGACTCGTCTTTTGCCGGCGCGATCCCTAATCTCTTAAGGGCAAGGGTCAAGTCACTTTGGTTTTGCGCATGATCCTTTCCGAAACTCGGTTCCGATTTCGGGGTCATGCGCCTGCAAGGAGTTGTTTCGTGCGCACCCCGGCGCGACCGCCGCTGGACGGCCTCAAGAAAAGGCTCGACCAAAGCCGGGCCGAGCGCTCGCGCATGCCGCGCGACGGTTTCCTGCGCGAGACCTTCGTCCTGCCGCGCTCCGATGCGCGCCTGAAAGCCAAGGAATGGTTTGAGCGATTCCCGAAGCAAGCCTATTGGACCGAGATCGAAAGCTGGTTCGAGCGGCCGGGCGATTTGATCGAGTTCACCATCAGGCGGTTGCCGGCAGCGGACTAGGTTTTCTCGCCCCGTTTACCGGGAGAGAATGCCGGCAGGCAGGTGCAAGGGGCAGCGCGAACATTTCGATGCCGGCGCAGCCCCTCATCCGCCTTCGGCACCTTCTCCCCGTGAACGGGGAGAAGGAAGAACAAGCCTCCGCGCGCCCGTTCCTTCGCTTGCCAGCCTGTCATCCTTGTTGCGCAGCGGGCATTTGTCGATCGACATGCAGCCGCAGCCGATGCAGTCGGTCAGCCCGTCGCGCAGTTTCTTCAACCGGGCGATCTTGTGATCGAGCTCGTCGCGCCAGGCGGTCGAAAGCAGGCTCCAGTCGTCGCGCGTCGGCGTGCGGCCCTCGGGCAGGGATGCCAATGCTTCGCCGATCTCGGCCAGCGAGATGCCGACCTCCTGCGCGACCTTGATGATCGCCACCCGCCTCAGCACGTCGCGGCCGTAACGGCGCTGGTTGCCCGACGTGCGGTGGCTGCGGATCAGCCCGCGCGCTTCGTAGAAATGCAACGCCGACACCGCGACGCCGCTGCGCATGGCCACCTGGCCGACCGTCAATTCCGTTACGCGAACCATTTCTCACTTTTCCGCTTGACCTCAAGTTGAGTTGAGCTTGTAGCCAAGAAGTGTCGATTGGGCAAATGCAGGAGAAGGCGATGTGCGCCTGGGTGAGAATGGCCGGTGAAACCGCTGTCGTCGGCGGCGGCAAGAACGATGTTGTCGATGGCCCGCGGATCCTAGCCGAGCTGGCGGATGGCTTCGCCCGCCACCATGGCGACGGAGAGCGCGACATTGATGCTGCGCGCGGCACCTTGCATGGGGATGGTCAGCCGCGCATCCGCCGTCTGATGGACAGAATCCGGCACGCCTGCGGATTCGCGGCCGAACAGGAGTATGTCGCCACCGGCGAAGGTGAAGCTCGTATAGGCGGTCGCGGCTTTGGTCGACAGCAGCACCAGCCGGCGCGTCCCAGTCTTGCGCCAATCCTCGAAGGCGTTCCAGTCGACATGGCGGGTCAGCGCGGCCATTTCGAGGTAATCCATGCCCGCTCGCCTGAGCGCTTTGTCGGAGAGCGGAAAGCCGGCCGGCTCGATGATGTCGACGCCAAGGCCGAGGCAGGCTGCGAAGCGCAGGATTGTGCCGGTATTGCCGGCGATGTCAGGCTGGTAGAGCGCGATGCGGAGACAAGAGTTCATTTCCGCCTTCTAATAAGTGGCAGATCGGCCACAGCGGCCTCGCCGTTTTGGAAATTCCCGGGCCTGCGGGTGGCCATTTTTTGCGAAGTCAGGTATATTCCGGCCATTGTCAACCCGAACCGATGGAGGGGGAATTCATGATGACCATGCACATCCAGCGCCCCTCTTGGGGCCTTGCGCGCTCCATGGCGGTTTCGGTACGACGATTGTCCTGACTCTCTAAGACTTGATCGCACCGATTCCCGCCGAAACGTTTTTTCGGCTCTCGAAGGAATCCTGCGATGTTTTTCAAAAAGTCAAAAGGGCTGAACGCCCCGCCTGAACGTGTCCGGACCGATGCTCGCCATCGTGTGCAGACCGAAGCGTATCGTCGTTTCTCGACCGACACCGACGCAATCCGTGCCTCCGGCCGAATGCCGGCGGACGATGTTGCCTCGCCTTTTCATCTTTATTTTCATACGGAGGATGGACCGTTGTTCGATCCCTACAGAATACCTGGCTCAAGGAGCCTGCATATTCACCGGCTGCCGACCTGGGCGCTGCTGATCGGCGAAACCTATTCGTCGGCGGTTCATGCCGAAGTTCGCCGCCGGCCGCATCGCGGCATGCTGCCGGACGTCGATTTCTCGCGCGCGGTTCCGGACCCCGGCCGGCCGTCGCTGGTGCGCCGGATCGTCCGGCTGATCCGGCCGGCCCGGAAGAACCGGGCTGGCGGCAACGTGCCGTCAGGATCGACGAACGCGCCTGTCGGCGAAAAGCCCGCGAACCCCTATATTGCGCGAAGCAGGGCCGACGGTCCGGATGATTCCGGGCCGTCGGCCCTCGGCGCCGTGCAGTCCGGGGACTTCGTACGTCGCCAAGCCGCGTGAGCGGAAAAACAGATTTTGTGAGCACGACCTATGTTGTTGTTTAGCTGGTTTGAGAGAAAGCTCGATCCGTTCCCCGCAGCGGAACCGGTCGAGCCGCCCAGGACGCTTGTCGCCTTCTGCCTGCATTACACCCGTGGTGCGTGGCCCTACATCCTTGTCGACGCGGTGCTGGTGACGGCCATCGCCATCGCGGAAGTGTGGATGTTCGGCTTCCTCGGCCGCATCGTCGACTGGCTGTCGGGACAGAATCGCGAAACCTTCCTGCAGACGGAAGCCTGGAAGCTCGCCGGCATGGCTTTCATCGTGCTGTTCGCGCTGCCCGGCACGGTATGGCTTCATTCGCTGCTCAACCAGCAGACGCTGATGGGCAACTATCCCATGCGCATCCGCTGGCAGGTGCATCGCTACCTGCTCAAACAATCGATGAGCTTCTATCAGGACGAATTCGCCGGCCGCATCGCCACCAAGCTGATGCAGACGGCGCTCGCCGTGCGCGAATGCGTCATCAAGGTGATCGACGTCCTGAACTACGTCATCGTCTATTTCCTCGGCATGCTGTTCATCGTCGGTTCTGCTGACTGGCGGCTGGCGGCTCCGCTCGGCGTCTGGCTGATCGGTTACATCCTCTTACTGCGGTATTTCATTCCTCGGCTCGGCAAGGTCGGCGAGGAGCAGGCCAATGCGCGCTCGACCATGACCGGCCGCGTCGTCGACAGCTACACCAACATCCAGACGGTCAAGCTGTTCAGCCATGGGCGCCGCGAGGCCTCCTTTGCCAAGGAGGGCATGGCCGGCTTCCTCGACACGGTCTACCGGTCGATGCGGCTGGTGACCGTGCTTTTCGGCTCGCTCTACATACTGAACGCGCTGCTGCTGTTCTCGGTCACGGCAATGTCGCTGTGGCTTTGGCTCGGGCAAGCGGTGTCGATCGGCGCGGTTGCCGTGGTCATCGGCCTGGTGCTCAGGATGTGGGGCATGTCGCAATGGATCATGTGGGAAATGTCCGGCCTGTTCGAGAACATCGGCACGGTGCAGGACGGCATCGCCTCGATCTCGCTGCCGCGCCTGGTCGAGGACAGGCCTGAGGCCAAGGACATCGCCGTTTCCCGGGGTGAGATCCGCTTCGAGGATATCCGCTTCCATTATGGCAAGCAGAAAGGCGTGATCGAGGGCCTGTCGCTGGCGGTGAAGCCGGGCGAGAAGGTCGGCATCGTCGGCCGCTCTGGCGCCGGCAAGTCGACGCTGGTCAACCTGCTGTTGCGCTTCTATGACCTCGAAGCAGGGCGGATCCTGATCGATGGCCAGGAGATCGCGGCGGTGAAGCAGGATTCGCTGCGCGCCCAGATCGGCATGGTCACGCAGGATACCTCGCTGCTGCATCGTTCGGTGCGCGACAACATTCTCTATGGCCGGCCCGATGCCAGCGACGAGATGCTTGTCGAGGCGGCACGGCGCGCCGAGGCGCTGGACTTCATCGGCGCGCTTTCGGACCACAGCGGCCGCAAGGGATTCGACGCTCATGTCGGCGATCGCGGCGTCAAATTGTCCGGCGGCCAACGGCAACGCATCGCCATTGCCCGCGTTATGCTGAAGGACGCGCCGATCCTCATTCTCGACGAGGCGACGTCCGCGCTCGATTCCGAAGCCGAGGCGGCCATCCAGGAGAACCTCTACAAGCTCATGCAAGGCAAGACCGTCATCGCCATTGCGCACCGGCTGTCGACCATCGCGGCGATGGACAGGCTGGTGGTGATGGACAAGGGCCGCGTCATAGAGGAAGGCTCGCACGAGGAACTCGTCGCCAAGGGCGGGCTCTACGCGCAGCTGTGGCAACGCCAGTCGGGCGGCTTCCTGCTCGACGACGGCCCGGTCGAGGCGGCCAATGATCCACTCGCAAAGGGGCAAGCCGCAGAATGATGGCCGCCGCATGATGACAGCCATCTATCGCTGGTTCGAGAATTGGGTCTACCCATTCAGGGAGCCGGCGAGCCTTCGGCCACCGTCAAGCGTGGGCGGCTTTCTGTGGCACTATGTCGGCCAGGCGAAGTTCGCCTTCTTCGCCATGCTGGTCATCGGCGGCATCGCGCCGCTGGTCGAGGCCGGCCTGTTCTATTTCGTCGGGCGGCTGGTCGACATTCTCGACCAGCTTCCCGGCGAACGCAGCTGGCACGCGCTGTGGACCGCCGCCGGACCCGAGCTTGTCTTCATGATGGCGGTGGTGCTGGTCATCCGCACGATCGTCGTCGGGCTGTCGGCGCTGGTCGACGAGCAGACGATCACGCCGGGCTTCTACAATCTGGTGCGCTGGCAGGCGCACCGGCATGTGTCGCGCCAATCCTACGCCTTCTTCCAGAACGATTTCGCCGGCCGTATCGCGACAAAAGTCTGGCAGGCGGGGCAAGCTACCGGCGACCTGATGGAAAGCTTCATCGAGGTCGTCTGGTTCATGATCGTCTATACGGTGACGACCCTGGCGCTGGTCGCCGGGCTGGACCTCAGGCTGGCGGTGCTGGTGGTGATCTGGATTTCGGCCTTCGGCTTTCTGGCAAAGCTCTATCTGCCGGCAATCCGCAAGCATGCCGAGGAAACCGCCGAGGCCGGCTCGATGATCACCGGCCGCATCGTTGATTCCTACTCCAACGTGCAGACGCTGAAACTGTTCTCGGCCGATGGCGACGACCGCTACATCAGGAACGGCTTCGATATCTATCTCGATGCGCTGCGGCCCTTCACCCGCCGGCTGACCGGCGTGCGCATGGCGCTGACGACGCTGTCGGGCATCATGATCACGGCGATCGGCTGTTTTGCCGTCTATCTCTGGGTCGAAGGCTCGATCACGGTCGGCGCGGTCGCCTTTACGCTGTCGCTGGTGCTGCGGCTCAACATGCTGCTCGGCCGGCTGATGATGCAGCTCAACAGCATATTACGGAACCTCGGCGTGCTGGAGAATTCCAAGGCGCTGATTTCGCAGCCGCTCGGCCTCACCGACGCGCCCAATGCGAAGGAACTGGTCGTGACCGGCGGCCGTATCCATGTCCGGAATGTCGAGTTCCATTACGGCAAGGGGTTCGGCGTGCTCAACGGCATCGACCTCGTCGTGCGGCCGGGCGAGAAGGTCGGGCTGGTCGGACCGTCCGGCGCCGGCAAGACGACGCTCGCCAATCTGATCCTGCGTCTCTACGATCTGGAAGACGGGTCCATCACCATCGATGGCCAGGACGTTTCCCAGGTGACGCAGAATTCGCTGCGCGCCAATATCGGCGTCGTCAGCCAGGACACCGCACTGTTCCACCGTTCGCTGCGCGATAACATCAAGCTCGGCATGCCTGATGCGACCGACGCCGAGGTGATGGCGGCGGCGAGGAAGGCCGAGGCGCACGAGTTCATCCTGACCTTGCGCGACAACAGGGACCGGGCCGGCTACGAGGCTTTTGTCGGCGAGCGCGGCGTCAAGCTTTCGGGCGGTCAGCGCCAGCGCGTGGCGATCGCCCGCGTCTTTCTCAAGGACGCGCCGATCCTGATCCTCGACGAAGCGACCTCGGCGCTCGATTCCGACATCGAGGCGGCGATCCAGGAAAATCTGACGCGTCTGATGGAGAACAAGACGGTCATCGCCATCGCGCACCGGCTGTCGACGATCGCGGCGCTCGACCGGCTGGTTGTGCTGGACGGCGGCCGCATCGTCGAACAAGGCACGCATGACGAGTTGGTGGCGCTCGACGGACTCTACGCGCGGCTGTGGAAACGGCAGTCCGGCGGCTTCCTCTATCATGAGGAAAGCGTGCTCGAAGAGACGCGGCCGGCAGAGTAGGGGCATGGCTGGATCGGAGGAGAGCAATTATGTGCTCAAGCGTTTGCGGCCGACAATTCCGGCCTTCGACGCGCTGAAGGAAGAGAGCCGGCTGGAAGGCTACTGGATGCTGGTGCGCCTGGCGGATGGCTGGGTGAGCGGCCGCAACAAATTCCTGAAACGCGGCGAGGCGCTTTACGGAGCACAGTATGGCCGGGACCTCGCCGGCGTATGCGGGCTGAACATCGATCCCTACTTCGAAGGCAGGGAGCATGGCCGGGTCCGGCACCTGTTCGTCAGTGCGCGTCATCGCCGCAACGGCCTTGGCCGGATGCTGGTCGAGACCGTGATCGACAGGGCCCGCCACCATTTTGCCGTGCTCAACACCCGCGCGCCGCGGGAAGCCTTCCTCTTTTATGAACGGCTTGGCTTCCAGCCGGTGTTGGGCGAAGAATTCGTCACGCATCGCATGGTTTTTGGGAAAGGGAGCTGAAATGTCTCTGCGACCTCCATCCGGCTTGACTGCTGCTACCGCCGCCCAAGCCGCCTTCGACGCACTCGGCCATGAAATCCTCGCCGAGAAGGCGGCAGCCCTGGGTCGCGCCGGCCGGCAAGTCGAGGAAACGCTGGCCCGGCTGCACGACAATGCCGACGAGGCGTTGCGTCCCCGGCTTCTCAAGGAAGCCGCGAAAGCAGTGCACGCCTATTTCATCCAGCGCGAATTGTGCGGCCTTCGTAAGCATGATGCCGTCATCCGCGAATATAATATTCCCAAGGCAGTGCTGGTCAGGCTCGGCGCCATGTAGACGGGAGGCGGTCAGCCTGGCGGGCTGATTTGCCTGTGGAACCTGGCGAGGCGCATGGCGAGAGCTTCGGGGTTCTCGTCGGCGACGAAATGGCCGCTGTCGGCAATGATGTCGCCCTCGACATTCGCCAGTCCGGCTGCTCTCAAGCCATCGACATACTCGCCGATATCGCCCGGTTCCGCCGATCCCCTGAGATACAGCACCGGAACCGCGATCGGTTTGGCGGGCGCAACAGCATTGGCCTTGGCGTCTTCAGGGAAGGCGCGATACCAATCGAATCCAGCCTGGAGGCTTTCCGGCCGGAAATAGGCTTTCGCGTAGACGTCCCTGGCCTCGGTGGAGATCGATGCTCGTTGCTTCGAAAGCACATTGAAGAAGAAGTCGAAATAGGCGTGCTGGTGCCCACTCACCAGCGTCTCCGGAAGTGCTGGAACGGCATGGAACGCGAAATGCCAGATCTGCGGGTTGCGGATGACGTTTTCCCAAGGCGCCACACCGGGGATGGCGACATCCATGATCGCCGCTCCCGAAAGAATTTCCGGATGGTCGCGCAGAAGGGCGAATACGATCTGGCCGCCGATATCGTGGCCGGCGGCCACGAGTTGCCGCAACCCGCAAGCCTCGGCAACGCCTCTCATCAGCCTGGCCAGCGTTCTCTTGTCGCTGGCCCTGGGCACACCTTGCGAGTCGCCGATGGCGGGCAAGTCCGGGGCGACGACATGGTGGTCGCGAGCCAGCCGGCCGATCACCTGTTCGAACGCGTAAGAGCTTTGCGGCCATCCGTGCAGCAGAAGGAAGGCAGGTGCTTCGACCGGGCCTGCCTCGCGGATCGCAATGCTCAGCCCTTCGGTTTCGATATAGGAGATTTGCATGTGCTGGTCCTGCCGGCTGCCTGTTGGCATAAATCTAGGCGGCAATCGGGAAATCGACAGGGATCATTCCAGCCATTCGGTGATGAAGGTACCGTTCTCGTGGATATCGGTCGTTTCCAGCGGACCCGGGCCGAGATTGGTGAATTTGTGCGGCGTGTGGGGTGGCACGATGACGATCTGGCCGGCGGAGGCCTCGATCTCCTCATCGCCGACCGTGAACAGGCCGGTGCCCTGGCGGACGATGAATATCTCGGCGTAGGGATGGGAATGCAGACGCGGTCCGCCGCCGGTCTCCGGCAGGATAGTTGAAGATCAGGCAGGAGTTGGAGCCGTAGCGGGCGCATTGCAACTCGCCCTTCCAGCGGTCGGGGCGAACAGCCCATTCCTCGCGGTCTATGACGTGCGCCATGGGTGCAGGATAGACCACCCCGGGGCCAAGTGTCGAGGCGGAGCCGGACGCCGGATTCGCCACTGTTTCCCGGCTGTTTGGCGGTGTTTCACGGTCATTCGCCGTCTTGTCGCGCGGAGGCGGATTTCGCCCCCGCGACAATCTGCCCTTGTGCCTTCACCCGTCTGGACAAAAACGGACTTCACGCATAAACCGAAGCCCAAATGCCGGAGGAATTCGCTAGCCTGTTCGCCATGCGCTGTCGGGTTGGCGTGATTGAGCGGGGAACAAGGCTCGGCCACCGGCACGGAAGAGGCGAAAGGATCAGGCACCCGTGAGCGCAACCGACATCCAGGATCCCAACCGTCGAGATTTTCTCTACGTCGCCACCGGCATGGCCGCCGTGGTCGGCGCGGGCGCTGTCGCCTGGCCATTCATCGACCAGATGCGCCCCGATGCCTCGACGCTGGCGCTCGCCTCGGTGGAGGTCGACGTCTCCTCGCTGACGCCGGGCATGTCGCTGATCGTCAAGTGGCGCGGCAAGCCGGTCGTGGTGCGCAACCGCACCGAACAGGAGATGAAGGACGGCGAGGCCGTCAATCTCGCCGATCTCAAGGATCCGATCGCCCGCAACGCCAACCTGCCGGCCGACGCGCCCGCGACCGACGCCAACCGCACCACGCCCGGCAAGGAAGCCTGGATGGTGATGGTTCAGGTGTGCACGCATCTGGGCTGCATTCCGCTTGGCCAGGAAGGCGATTTCGGCGGCTGGTTCTGCCCGTGCCACGGTTCGCAATACGACACCGCCGGCCGCATCCGCAAAGGCCCGGCGCCCGAGAACATGGCTGTGCCGGTATTCAAGTTCGTTTCCGATACCAAGATCCTTATCGGTTGAGGCAGGGGATATTTCGATGAGCGAGGGACACTCGACCTATACGCCCAAGACCGGTATCGAGCGCTGGTTCGATGCGCGCATGCCGCTGCCGCGGCTGATTTATGACAGCTTCGTCGCCTATCCGGTGCCGCGCAATCTCAACTACGCCTGGACCTTCGGCGGCATCCTGTCGATCATGCTGGTGGCGCAGATCTTGACCGGCATCGTGCTGGCCATGCACTACACGGCCGACACCAATCTCGCCTTTGGCTCCGTCGAAAAGATCATGCGCGACGTGAATTCGGGCTGGCTGCTGCGCTACATGCATTCCAACGGCGCTTCGTTCTTCTTCGTCGCCGTCTATATCCACATCTTCCGCGGCCTTTATTACGGCTCCTACAAGGCGCCGCGCGAGCTGCTTTGGATCCTCGGCTGCATCATCTATCTGCTGATGATGGCGACCGGCTTCATGGGCTACGTGCTGCCCTGGGGGCAGATGAGCTTCTGGGGCGCCACCGTCATTACCGGCTTCTTCAGCGCCATTCCATTGGTCGGCGACTGGATCCAGCAGCTGCTGCTCGGCGGTTTCGCCGTCGACAATCCGACGCTCAACCGCTTCTTTGCGCTGCATAACCTCCTGCCGTTCATGATTGCCGGCGTCGTCGTGCTGCACGTCTGGGCGCTGCATGTGGTGGGCCAGTCGAACCCGACCGGCATCGAGGTCAAGTCGAAGACCGACACCGTCGCCTTCACACCTTACGCGACCATCAAGGACGCGTTCGGCATGATCGTGTTCCTGTTCTTCTTCGCCTATTTCGTGTTCTACCTGCCGAACTATCTCGGCCACCCGGACAATTACACGGTCGCCAACCCGTTGAAGACCCCGGCCCACATCGTGCCTGAATGGTACTTCCTGCCGTTCTACGCGATCCTGCGCGCCATCACCTTCAACATCGGGCCGATCAACTCCAAGCTCGGCGGCGTGCTGTGCATGTTCGGCGCCATCGCCATGTTGTTCCTGGTGCCGTGGCTCGACACTTCCAAGGTGCGCTCGGCGGTCTACCGGCCCTGGTACAAGTTGTTCTTCTGGCTGTTCGTGATCGATGCCATCCTGCTCGGCTGGCTGGGCTCGCAGCCGGCGGAAGGCAGCTATGTTTTCATGGCGCAGATGGCGACGCTGTTCTACTTCGTCTTCTTCCTGGTCGTCCTGCCGGTGCTCGGCCTGATCGAGACACCGCGGAGGATGCCGAACTCGATCACCGAGGCGGTGCTCGAAAAGAACAAGGGCGGCAGCGGACATCTGGCGAGCGCCACGGCCGCGCCTCAGGTCAAGGGCTGAGCGGTAGAGAATCTAAGGGGATTTGGCATGAAGAAGATTCTCACCTCGCTGGCGCTGGTCGGCCTTGTGGCCGCCGGCACCGGGGCTGCAAGCACTTGGGCGATCGCAGCCGAAGAGGCGCACAACGCGGCCGCTCCGACGCATTTCCCGATCGATGAGCCGAAGGAAATGGACTGGAGCTTCACCGGCCCGTTCGGCACCTACGACAAGGCGCAGCTGCAGCGCGGCCTCAAAGTCTACAAGGAAGTCTGCTCGGCCTGCCATTCGATGAACCTGGTGGCGTTCCGCACGCTTTCGGACCTCGGCTATTCCGACGCGCAGATCAAGACGCTGTCGGCCGAATACACCATCCATGACGGCCCCAACGATGCCGGCGACATGTTCGACCGTCCCGGCAAGCCGTCCGACCATTTCCCGGCGCCGTTCGCCAATGAGGAAGCCGCCGCTGCTTCCAATGGCGGCGCTGCTCCGCCCGATATGTCGCTGCTGGCCAAGGCGCGCGGCGTCGAACGCGGCTTTCCGCAGTTCGTCTTCGACATCTTCACCCAGTATGATGCGGGCGGCCCCGACTACATCCATTCGCTCCTGACCGGCTATGACCAGACGCCGCCGGCCGGAATGGTCATCCCGGAAGGCACCCACTACAACCCGTACTTCATGTCCGGCGTGTCGTTGAAGATGCCCAAGCCGCTCTCCGACGGCCAGGTCACCTATGACGACGGCGCGCCGCAGACCGTCGACCAGTACTCCCGCGACGTGTCGGCGTTCCTGGCGTGGGCGGCCGAGCCGCACATGGAAGCGCGCAAGAAAACCGGCTTCCGCGTACTGGTGTTCCTGCTTCTGTTCGGCGCGCTGGTCTATCTTACCAAGCGCAAGGTGTGGGAAGGCGTGGCGCACTAAGCCGCACCAGCTGGAGATCAAGAAAGGGCGCCCACGAGGCGCCCTTCCTGCTTGCCGACGGGACTCGCATGAGGCGGCCGCTTTCTGGTCGAACAAGCTGGTTGGGAGCGCGGCAGGCGATCGCTATTCGACGCTCGAAAGGCGGCGAAACGTTTATCGCCGATAGGGCGTTTGGAGTGCCATGATGCGGCTCAGCGACTGTCACAATTTTTCCGATTTCCGCCGGATGGCGCAGCAAAGATTGCCGGGGCCGATCTTCAACTATATCGACGGCGCGGCCGACGACGAGGTCACCTATCGCCGTAACACCGAAAGTTTCGAGAGCTGCGACCTCGTCCCCAATGTGCTGCGCGGGGTGAGCGAGATCGACATGTCGGTGACGGTGATGGGCCAGAAGCTGGCCATGCCGTTCTATTGCTCGCCGACCGCCTTGCAGCGGCTGTTCCACCATCAGGGCGAGCGCGCGGTGGCCAAGGCCGCCGCCAAATACGGCACGATGTTCGGCGTCTCCTCACTTGGCACCGTCAGCCTCGAGGAGGCGCGCGGGATCAGCAGCAGCCCGCAGGTCTACCAGTTCTATTTCCATAAGGATCGCGGCCTGAACCGCGCGATGATGCAACGGGCAAAGCAGGTGGGCGTCGAGGTGATGATGCTGACCGTGGACAGCATCACCGGCGGGAACCGCGAACGCGACAAGCGCACCGGCTTCGCCATTCCCTTCAAGCTCAACCTCGCGGGAATGGCCCAGTTCGCGCTGAAGCCCGCCTGGGCGATCAACTATTTCACCCACGAGGGATTCAAGCTGCCGCAGCTCGACGAACATGTCGACATGGGCGGCGGCACGATGTCGATCAGCCGCTACTTTACCGAGATGCTCGACCCTTCGATGACGTGGGACGACGTCGCAGAGATGGTCAGGCTGTGGTCGGGTCCGTTCTGTCTCAAGGGCATCATGTCGGTGGAGGACGCCAGGCGGGCCGTCGACATCGGCTGCAGCGGCATCGTGCTGTCGAACCATGGCGGCCGGCAGCTGGATGGCTCACGGGCGGCATTCGATCAGCTTGCTGAAGTCGTCGATGCCGTCGGGGACCGGATCGACGTGATCATGGATGGCGGCGTGCAGCGCGGAACGCATGTGTTGAAGGCACTGTCGCTCGGCGCCAAGGCGGTCGGTGTCGGCCGCTACTATCTGTTTCCGCTGGCGGCGGCCGGCCAGCCGGGCGTCGAACGGGCGCTCGAGCAGATGCGTGCCGAAATCGAGCGCGGCATGAAGCTGATGGGCTGCAGCTCGATCGGACAATTGTCGCGCGCCAATCTCCGCTTCAGGTAGCCGGCGGCAAGGGCGATCCGTTCGAACGCGGAAGGCTGCCGCGCCGGCAAAACCCAATCCTTTGCCGGATGCGCTTGTCTCGGCCGCCACATCGCGCTAGCCGTTGCCGGTAGCGCCGGGTTACGATCGCTCCCTGCGCCGTTTCGCCTGTCAGCTGGATCATCCGGAGCCGCCTCATGAAGCCTTCGCTCGAAGACACGCTGCTGGCCGCGATCCGCACCATTCCGGACTACCCCAGGCCTGGCATCCTGTTTCGCGACATCACCACGCTGCTTGGCAATGCGCGCGCCTTCCGCCGCGCCATCGACGAGCTGGTGCATCCCTATGCCGGCCAGAAGGTAGACAAGATCGCCGGCATCGAGGCGCGTGGCTTCATCCTCGGCGGCGCCATCGCCCATCAGCTCTCGGCGGGTTTCGTGCCGATCCGCAAGAAGGGCAAGCTGCCCTACGATACGGTGCGCGTCGCCTATAGCCTGGAATATGGGCTGGACGAGATGGAGATGCACAAGGACGGCGTTTCGCCGGGCGAGAAGGTGATCCTGGTCGACGATTTGATCGCCACCGGCGGTACCGCGGAGGCGGCGGTCAAGCTCTTGCGCCAGATCGGCGCCGACATCCTCGCCGCCTGCTTCGTCATCGACCTGCCGGATCTCGGCGGCCGCGAGAAGCTCGAGGCGCTCGACGTACCGGTTCGGACGCTGATCGGATTCGAAGGGCATTGACCGGTTTGCCCGAAGGCAAATTAAAACATCCGATAGACTTTCAAAGGTCCCGAGCGCCGGAGCGATGCGATAGCGAAGGACAGGGAAGCGGCGCGAATCCCCGGTCGGTGCCGTCCCCTCAGCCGCCTTTCGGGCACCTTCTCTGCGTAAACGTGGAGAAGGAAGAAACTACTCTACCTTCACCAGCACGGCGCTCTCGAACTCCAGCACCTTGTCGCCGGTCGAATCGAAAGCCTCCGAACGCAGCGACAGCAGCCGCCAGCCGGGGCGTGATGAGATCGGGCGGTGGGAAAGGGCCGTGCGCGTGAAGGTGACGACTTCGCCGGCATAGACCGGCTTCAGCCATTTCAGGTTCTTGAAACCGGGCGAGGGGCCGAATTCCGGCACCGGGCCGGGGCCGTTCCACTCAGCCCCGCCGCCGTCCATGCCACTTTGCAGATTGAGTTTCATCCAGGTGGCGGCGGTGTGCCAGCCGGACGCGCAAAGCCCGCCGAGCACGCTCTTCCTGGCGGCTTCCTCATCGATGTGGAATATCTGTGGATCGTATTTGCGGGCAAACGCCTTGATCGCCTCGGGTTCGAATCTGTGCGAGCCGAGCGTGACAGTGGTGCCGATGCGGAAGAACTCGTCCAATGTCATGCTGGGCTCTCCGCGGCGCCGCGCGTGAGGAACATGGCGGAATTCTCGAGCTCGAAGACGCTTTCGCCGTGCTGGTTGACCAGCTCGCTGCGCATGGTCACGAAGCCGAGTTGCGGCTTCGATTTGGACAGGCGTTTGGCCAGAACAACCAGGCTTCCCTTCAGCGTATCGCCGGCCAGGACCGGCTTCTTCCATTTGACCTGATCGACGCCGGGCGCGCCCTGGCAGGTGGAGTCCAGCAGGAAGGCATCGCACAGCAGGCGCATGAACATCGCGCAAGTATGCCAGCCGGAAGCCGAGAGGCCGCCCAGGATGCTGGCCTTGCCGGCCTCTTCGTCGAGATGCATCGGCTGCGCATCGAATTCGCTGGCAAATTCGATGATCTCGGCGGCGCTTACCTGCTTGGTGCCGAGGTCGAACGAGGCACCCTCGACGAAGTCCTCATAGGCCCAGGTTTTTGCGGTCATGTCTGAAATCCGGCTCAGGAACCTTCGATCCCTATGGATCGGGGTTCCCGGATGCAGGCCGAACAGCCTTTGGTCAAGAGATTTCTATAGCGCCACGCCGTGGCGTCGCGGCCTTGCCGGCCGGATCACAGCCAGCCGCGGCGCCGGAAATACCAGAAGGGCAAGATCGCCGAGAGCACCATCATGGCTATGGCGAAGGGATAGCCCAGCTCCCATTTCAACTCGGGGATGACGTCGAAATTCATGCCGTAGATCGAGGCGACCAGTGTCGGCGGCAGGAAGATGACGGCGGCGACGGAGAAGATCTTGATGATGGCGTTCTGCTCGATCGAGATCATGCCGAGTGTGGCGTCGAGCAGGAAAGAAATCTTCTGCGACAGGAAGGTGGCATGGTCGGCGAGCGACAGCACGTCGCGCGACAGCGTCTTGATGCGCGCCTTGGTGTCCTTGCTCATCTTGGTGCGGGTCGAGGCATGGGCGAAAAAACCAGCGAGGCGCTGCAGCGAAATCAGGCTGTCGCGGATCGACGAGGCGATGTCCTCCTTGCGGCCGATGGCTTTCAGCAATTCCTGGAAATCGCGGTTGCGTTTGGAAACCTTGGTCGAGGTTGCCTGGAAGATATCACGCGAGATCGCCTCGATGTCGCGGCCGGCGCGCTCGAGGATGTCGGCAAGACGGTCGACGATCGCCTCCAAGAGGCCGATCAGGATGGTATCGCCGCTGGTGCAGCCGGTCGCCACTTTCTCGGCACGCAGCGGAAAGGTCTTGAACGCCTTCGGCTCGTGGTAGCGCACGGTGATCAGCCTTGTGCCGGCCAGCACGAAGGTGACCGGCGACATCAGCGGATCGTCGACCTCGGTCTGGGCGGGCAGAGTGGCGGTCATGAAGTAGGCGCCATCCTCGACATAGAGGCGGCTCGAGATCTCGATCTCCTCCATCTCCTCACGCGTTGGAATTGCAACGCCGAGCCAGCTCTCGATGGCGACTTCCTCTTCCCTTGTCGGATTGAGCAGGTCGGCCCAGACAATGGTGTCGCCGTTTGCCAGGAGATCGTCGACGACGCGCAGGCGATCATTGTCCACGACGAAGGCCTTGATCATCGCCGGGTCTCCCTTGCTGGATTAAAGGGTGTGCGTTCGGATCGACGCGTCGTGCCGGATTGCACGGTTCTTCGTCGCGTGCGTCTGCCGCTTAGACTCGCGACGTGACAAAATCAAGACAAGCCCGGACAGGGGTTTGCCGGCCAAGGCGATACCAACATCCGTCAAATCTAGGCGCGCGCTGTTTCCTTCGCAGCGGGTTCTCTTCGCGGCTTGAACACCATGTCCTTGGCTGCGGTCAGCGCGCCGACGGTGATCAGCACGCAAGCGAGCGCGACGGACCAGTGGAAGACGCCAAATCCGGCCAATAGCAGCACGATCACCGAGAACAGCGGCGCGGCATAGGAGAGCGCGCCCAGGATCATGATGTCTCCGTGCTTGCAGCCGTAATCCCATGCGTAGAAGCCTGCACCGAGAGGTATCGCACCCAGAATGACGATGGCGTTCCACTGCGTCAGTGTCTGCGGCCAGACCGTGGTCTCGAGCGCGAGATGGAGGGTGAAGGCAACCGCCGCGGTGATCAGGCAGTACACCGCCACCACGTCGGTCGGCACCTGGCCGAAACGGCGCGACAGGACGGAATAGCCGGACCACACGAATGCGCAGAACAGGGCAATGACGTGGCCCGGCTTCACGCCGTCGGCAAGCCCCACGCTGCCGCCCTTGGTGATCACGACGATGGCACCCGCCAGGCCGAGGATCACACCCGCTATGTGGTAAGGCCTCAGCCGCTCTCCCGGCAGGAAGGCGGCAAAGACGACGATCAGCAATGGCCAGAGATAAGCGATCAGGCTCACCTCGACGGGCGGGGCGGACTGGATGGCAAAAAAGTAGGCGCAGTGATAGATGCACAGCCCTGCCGTGCCGATCGCCCAGACCTGCCATGGCTGGCGCAACGACTTCAGCGCGGACGGGCGGACAACCCAACTGGCCGCTCCGACGGAGCCCCCGAGCAGAAATGTCATTGCCGCCAGCTGAAAGGGCGGGATTGGCCCCGCGGCGGTCGAAAGCAGCGCGAGGAACGACCAGGTCAGAATGGCTGAGAAGCCGACCAGGGTCGGGATTGTTCTTTTCATGCGCGCCCTTTCGTTTTCACCGGGCTAGCAGAAAAGCCGGGCCGGTGCAGTCGCGTACGGCCTCACCCGGCCGGCAATGCAACGCCGTCTCGCCTGTTCAAGTGTTGAACTTGAAGAGCATGATGTCGCCGTCCTGGACGACATATTCCTTGCCTTCGTCGCGCGCCTTGCCGGCTTCCTTGGCCGCCACCTCGCCGCCAAGCGTGACGAAATCATTGTAGGCGATGGTCTGGGCGCGGATGAAGCCGCGTTCGAAATCGGTGTGGATGACGCCGGCGGCTTGCGGGGCCTTGTCGCCCTTGTGGATGGTCCAGGCGCGCGTCTCCTTCGGCCCGACGGTGAAATAGGTGATGAGATGCAAAAGCTCGTAGCCGGCGCGGATCACCTTGTTCAGACCGGGCTCGTCGAGGCCGAGCGAGGACAGGAATTCCATCTCTTCCTCGTCGGAGAGCTGGGCGACTTCGGCCTCGATCGCCGCCGAGATGACGACGGTGCCGGCACCTTGCGCCGCAGCCATCTTTTCCACGGCCCTGGTGTGCTCGTTGCCGGCGGCGGCGTCGGCCTCGGCGACGTTGCAGACATAGAGCACGGGATGCGAGGTCAGAAGGTTGAGCCCTTGCAGGATGCGCAGGTCTTCCGCCGAGATGCCGTTGAGCAGGATGCGGGTCGGCTTGCCCGCCTGTAGAAGCTCGAGTGCTGCCTCCATCATCGGCAGCACGGCCATGGCTTCCTTGTCCTTGCCGGACGCGCGCTTGCGGAATTGCGCGATGCGACGTTCGAGACTCTCGAGATCGGCGAGCATCAGCTCGGTCTCGACGGTCTCGGCGTCGGCGACGGGATCGATGCGGCCCTCGACATGGGTGATGTCGTCATCCTCGAAGCAGCGCAGGACATGGACGATGGCGTCAACCTCGCGGATATTGGCGAGGAACTGGTTGCCCAGCCCTTCGCCCTTGGAGGCGCCGCGCACCAGGCCGGCGATGTCGACAAAGGAGATGCGGGTCGGGATGATCTCCTTCGACTTGCCGATCGCGGCGATCTTTTGCAGGCGCGGATCGGGCACCGCCACCTCGCCGGTGTTCGGTTCGATGGTGCAGAACGGGTAATTGGCGGCCTGTGCCGCCGCCGTCCTGGTCAACGCATTGAAGAGCGTCGACTTGCCGACATTGGGCAAGCCAACGATGCCGCATTTGAAACCCATTTTTTCCGGTCCTATCGGGAAATCGAAATTTGATGAGGGCTATGGGCGATAGGGGCGATCAACGTCAAGCCCTTCGTCCTCCGGGTTCAATCCTTGCCGCCGAACAGTTTCTTCAACATGGCGGCCATCGGCCCGGATTCCGGCAGTTTGGCGGGTGCCTGTTGCGGCCGTGCCTGGCGGACGTGGCTCTGCTGTTTTGGGGCCGGCTGTCTCTGCGCCGGCTTTTCCGGCTCGGCCGCTGCCTTGCCCTGAACGGCGAGCGCGGCCTTGTTCATGAAGCCGGATTCGTCGCCCTTGACGATCATGGCTGCGTTGTCGGCGATCGCGTCCAGCAATGGATCGAGCCATTCGCGGTCGGCCTTGGCGAAATCGCCGAGCACGTGATGCTGGACCATTTCCTTGACGCCAGGGTGGCCAACGCCGATGCGCACGCGGCGATAGGCGTTACCGACATGGCCGTCGATCGAGCGGATGCCGTTATGGCCGCCGGCGCCGCCGCCGGTCTTGATGCGCAGCTTGCCCTCGGCAAGGTCGATCTCGTCGTAGAAAACGGTGAGCGCGGAAAGGTCGAGCTTGTAGAAGCGCAGCGCTTCGCCGACCGACTGGCCGGACAGGTTCATGAAGGTCTGCGGCTTGATCAGGATGATCTTCTCGCCGGCGAGCGTACCCTCGGCGATCAGGCCCTGGAATTTCTTCGACCAGGGCGAAAAAGAATGGCGGCGGGCGATCGCGTCCGCCGCCATGAAGCCGACATTGTGCCGGTTGTTCACGTATTTCGCGCCCGGATTGCCGAGGCCTGCAAAGACAAGCGGCATCGTCAGCTCCGGGCGTGAAAAAGTTACTTCTCTTCGGCGGGGGCGGCGGGAGCCGCCTCAGGTGCAGCCTCGGCCGTCTCTTCCGTCTCCGGCTTCATCGCCGACGAACCGGCGACGGTCGCGATGGTGAAGTCGCGGTCGGAAATGACAGGCTTGACGCCGGCCGGCAGCTTGACCGACGAGATATGGATCGAGTCGCCAATGTCGGCGCCGGTGAGATCGACGGTAATGAATTCCGGGATCGCGTTGGCCGGGCAGTGGAACTCGACTTCGTGACGCACGATGTTGAGCACACCGCCGCGCTTGATGCCGGGCGACTTGTCTTCGTTGATGAAGTGGACAGGCACGTCGACATTCACTTCGGTGTCCTTGCCGATGCGCAGGAAGTCGACATGGACAGGGAAATCCTTGACCGGGTCGAGCTGAAAGTCCTTCGGCAGGACCTGGATCTTATTGCCGTCGACATCGATCGTGGCGATCGTGGTCAGGAACCCGCCGCCATGGATCTTGTAGTAGATATCCTTGTAGGTGAGCGCGATCGCCAGGGGAGGCTGCTTGTCACCGTAGATTACTGCAGGCACTTTACCGTTGCGGCGAACTGCACGGGCGGACCCCTTACCGACCTGTTCGCGTGCTTCGGCCTTGAGCTCGTAAGTGTCGTGGCTCATGGCATTTCCTTTCGGTTTGTTCTGGAGCGCTCACGGTTGGCTAATTGCCTGACCGTAAACGTCGAAAGCCGCCAGACCTGGATGTCCGAAAGCCGGCAGCCGCGTAAAGCGGACCTTTGTTCGGGATCACAAGGGAAGGCAGCCTTCCGCCGCGTTGCCTCCAAGGGTGTCTACGCGGGTGGCGGCTCTATAGCGGAAGGCGGCGGGAGGTGCAAGCCTGAGGCAATCGGCCTGAGGCAATGGGGCAGAACTGTACCTGAAGTTCCGATCCTCAATGTTATTTCCGGGCATTTCGAATGCTGAATCTGGCCCATTAGTTAAACCTTAATTAAAATGTTTAGTATCATTTAAGTGTCTACAGTTGGTGCCGGGACCAAAAAGGGGATGCTGCATGGCGCGAAACGTAGACGCGAAGCTCGACGAGCAGAGCCTGATAACGTCGAAACTGGTTAAGAGGCATCGCGGGACATCGCCCGATATTGTCGATGCGGGCGAACTAAAAGAGCGATCTGCGGAACTCGCACTTGTGTTGGATCTTGCTTACCAGGCGTTCGGGAGGCAGGGACCGGCTGGATTGATAGTCGACCGTTTAGCGGGCCGGCTCCACGAGCTTCGCAGGCATTCCGCCGCCGCGATCTGGCAGCAACTCATTCCCTTGGCCCAGCAGCACCGCATTACAGAGTATCTGATGCAGGATCCGTTCACACGCTGGTCGTTCGAAAAGCCGCGAGGGTATTCGGGCGACGCAAGCCTGCTGGACATTTACTATAAGCACCCAGCCGCAGACCAGGAGGTGGCTTCTTCGACCCCGCTTGGCCGAGAGATTTACGCCTACACCAGCGAGGCCGCGAGTTCCGCGGCTGGACGCGAGCGTCGCGACATCCTCGCCAGAACGGTGGACGAAACAGCCCGCCGTGTCGAGAATGCCGAAGTGCTTGCGATTGCCTGCGGCCATCTTCGCGAAGCGGAACTCTCCGAAGCGCTCGCGGGGGGCAAATTGAAGCGCTGGATCGGATTGGACCAGGATCCGATGAGCGTAGCCATCGTCAACCGCGATCAGGCCGGTACCGCGGTCGAGGCGGTAGATGGCTCCGTGCGTGGCCTTCTCCGCCGCGCCTACAACCTTGGCACGTTTGATCTCGTCTATGCGTCGGGTCTTTACGATTACCTTCCGGCGCCCATTGGGATCCGCCTGTTTCAGCGCGCCATGGAAATGGTCAAGCCCGGTGGTGAATTCCTTTTTGCCAATTTCAGCGATGAGATCACGACGGACGGTTACATGGAAACCTTCATGGATTGGCCGCTGATCTTACGATCGGCTCACGATATGTGGGACATCATCAAAGGAGCGGTCGACATGAATCATGTCGAAGCTGAAGTCTTCTATGGATCAAACCGAAACATCGTGTACGGCAAAGTCCGGAAAGTGTGACCCCTTGGGATTCGGACGTCGATGCCTGCTTAGCGGTGGGTCGACGAAGATATTGCCTGTCGAAGCTCATAGGCCTTCAGGGGAGTCGGACAACGGTCATCATTAAACAGTCAATCATAATTTAGGAAAATTGCGTGTATCGTACAAAACATTCCGTAAGCGCGATGCACTATGGTGCTGATCTTGGGAGGGCTTGGCGCGGCTGCGATGCGGAATTCGGGGCCATCGATTGAAGACGGGGCGGTGAATTCCCGTTTGGCCAGGCGAAACTAGGATCGGTACATGACCGAAACGTTGGCCGATTTGGTTGAGGACGACGTCCTTCAGCAAAGGGTAGAGACATCGTCGGAGGTGCGCAAGCTCTACCGACAGGAAGGTGAGCATGCCCGCAGAAAGGCTGCCCGGCAGGGGCTTTGGCTGGCGGTCGCGGTCTATCTGCAGTTCTCCGTTATCGACATACTGCTGATTCCGGATGTTGCCGCTTACACCATCATCGCGCGCTTCGCGGTCAGCGTGACGGCGCTTGTCGTCGTCGAAATACAAGCTCGCATGAATTTCAGGACGGAATCAGTTGAGCTTGCCTGCGCGGGGGCCTTGGTCTCGGGCTATGTAGGCTGGCTGATTCCGGCAATCATGACGGGATATACCCAGAATTTCTCCTATTTCATGATTTTTGGTGCCATCTTCATGATGGGTGCCAACCTGTTCTTCCGGTTCCAGTTTCTCCTTTCGATTGTGTCGTCCGGCATAGTCCTGATGGCCTTCTTCGTCGCTCTGTATTTGTTTCCAGCGACCAGTTCCTATCAGATCGCAATGGGCACGTTCTACCTTTCGTGTTTCACGTTCACCTCGTACGTTAATTGGAAGCTGAATGAGGAGCGCTACAACGTCTTCCTGAATGCCTTGGAAGCCAGAATTCAGCACAACGAAGCGACCGAACGCGGCAAGGCACTGCTAAGGCTGTCGCGGACCGACCCGCTTACGGGTCTGGAGAATCGGCGGGCGATCGACGAGAAGCTGCGGGACTACTGGAATGACTGGCAACGGGTCGGCACGAGTTTCGTGGCGATCCTCATCGACGTCGACTTCTTTAAAAAGTTCAATGACTGCTACGGGCACCAGGAAGGCGACCGTTGCCTGATCCATGTCGCCAATGCCCTGAGGGATCTGATCAAGGAATACAATGGCACGATCGGCCGTTACGGCGGCGAGGAATTCATTGTCCTGGCCCGCATGGAGAAAAAGGACCAGGTCATAGAGATCGCGGAAGCCATTTGCCGCACCGTGGAGAACCTGGCGCTTACGCACGAGCTGCGGCGGGACGGTACCTCGGTGGTAACAGTGAGCGTTGGCGCGGCATTCACCAGGATGCAGACCGGCGCCAAGCTGGAGAAGATCATCCACGAGGCCGATCGTGCGCTCTATCTGGCAAAAGCCGGTGGCAGAAATTGTGCCCGGCTGTTCGATCCAACCGATCCCCAGAGCAGCGACGAGAGCGAGAACATCGCGGCTTTGCTCAAGATCGCGATCGGCCAGGATCTCGTCTCCTTGGTCTATCAACCTATCCGGGATGTCGCGTCGGGGCGGGTTGAGGCCGTGGAAGCTCTTATGCGCCTCAAGATGCTGGACGGCACATCGGTTCCGCCGAGCCTGTTCATTCCCGTCGCCGAACGAACCGGCGCTATCCTGGAACTCGGGCGCTGGGCGATAAGAACAGTGTGCGCCGAACTCCTGGCGGACGATCATGTCCGTGTTGTCAGCGTCAACGTATCGCCAATTCAGCTCAAGACGCCCGGTTTTGCAACATCAGTTGCGACCATTTTGGGCGAGACCGGCGTCGCCGGCAGCAGGCTGGCCTTGGAAATTACCGAAGGGCTGGAGATGGAGATGCATTCAGATATCCTTCGCTGCATCAGCGACCTGAAGCTGCTGGGGATCAAGATATGGCTCGATGATTTCGGGACGGGCTTCGCGGGCCTGTCGTGGCTCCGTCTGATCGATTTTGATACGGTGAAGATCGACCGCTCGTTTCTTCACGACTGCAATACGTCGAGGGGCGTGGCTATGCTCCAGGACATCATTGCCTTGGTCCGAAATCGTGGTCACAAAATCCTGGTCGAAGGGGTGGAAACCGACGAGCAGATGGATCTTATGCGCGAATTCGGCATTGACAAAGTGCAGGGTTTTCGTGTCGGCCGTCCCGCTCCCGCCGGAAGTTTCCAGGCAAAGCGGGCTGTCCACAAACGCCCATTTGCTGTCCTCAAATCCGCATGACAGTGGCGCCGCGCTAGGCCTTATGGCTTGGCTGCGACGCCGGTTTCAGCCGCTGCATGACCGCCATGCGACTGTTTCGGCTATGATTGGCCGCCGCTCAACGCATTGCGCAACGCCTGGATCTGCCGGTTCAGCGCATCAAGCTGTGCCAGGGTCATTCCCGAGCGTTCGACCAAGGTCTCGTTCAGGCAGTTGCACTGGACGAGGAGCGCACGACCGGCTGCGGTCAGATCGACCTGCACCTGGCGCTCGTCGGTCTGGCTGCGCTGGCGGGTCACCAATCCAGCCTGTTCCATCCGCTTCACCAGCGGCGTTACCGTGCTCGATTCCAAAGCGAGCCGGTGCGCGATCGTGCCGACCGACATGCCGTCAGCCTCCGCAAGCGCGTTGAGCACCAGATATTGCGGGTAGGTTATCCCCATCTGGTCCAGCATGGGCTTGTAGGTGCGGTTGATCGCCATGCTCGTGGCGTAGAGCGTGAAGCAGAGCTGATCGTCCAACGGGAGAGGCACGGCGCATTCCTTGTTGCCGAATGGGCATGCAATTCGATATCACGAAAAATGGTATCGCGATACATATTTCCGTGGACAGCGGTTTCGAGTCGCGCTACTCTTATTGTTATCGCGATATCGTTTATCGCGACACCAATAGAGGAGATTGAGATGACTTCGCAGACCAAGCCCAGTTCCGGCAGCGGTACGATCACCACCAATGACGGAACGCAGATCTATTACAAGGATTGGGGGACCGGTCAGCCGGTCGTCTTCCATCATGGCTGGCCATTGAGCAGCGACGATTGGGACGCCCAGATGCTGTTCTTCCTGGAGAAGGGCTACCGGGTCGTCGCCCATGACCGGCGCGGCCATGGCCGCTCGACCCAGACCGATACCGGCAACGAGATGGACACCTATGCGGCCGACGTAGCGGCGCTTGTCGCGCATCTCGATCTCAAGAACGCCATCCATGTCGGCCATTCCACCGGCGGCGGCGAGGTGGCGCGCTATGTCGCCCAGTACGGTTCCGGCGGCCGTGTCGCCAAGGCTGTGCTGATCGGCGCGGTGCCGCCGATCATGCTCAAGACCGCGGCCAATCCCGGCGGTCTGCCGCTCGAGGTTTTCGACGGTTTCCGCTCCGCCCAGGCGGCCAACCGCGCCCAGTTTTTCCGCGACGTTCCGGCCGGCCCGTTCTATGGCTTCAACCGCCCGGGCGCGGAGGTATCGCAAGGGATCGTCGACAATTGGTGGCGCCAGGGCATGATGGGCGGCACCAAGGCACATTACGACTGCATCAAGGCCTTCTCGGAAACCGACTTCACCGAGGACCTGAAGAAGATCGACGTGCCGGTGCTGGTCATGCACGGTGACGACGACCAGATCGTGCCCATAGCCGACTCGGCGCTGCTGACCATCAAGCTGCTCAAGAAAGGCGAACTCAAGGTCTACAAGGGCTACCCGCATGGCATGGCCACCACCCATGCCGAAATCATCAATGCCGACCTGCTGGCCTTCTTCAAGGCTTAGGAAATTTTCGAACGAAGCAGAAAAAGCACCCGTCGCCAGGTGCTTTTTCTTTGCGCGGATTCAGGTCCACTCGATCTACGCGATCGCCTCCGCCTTTCTGGCTTCCTTCATGTTCGGCAGGAACACGGTCAGCAGGCCGAGCAGCGGCAAATACGAACAGATCTGGAAGACGAAATCGATACCTTTCAGATCGGCGACGACGCCGAGCACGGCAGCCGCAATACCGCCCATGCCGAAGGCGAAGCCGAAGAAAATGCCGGCGATCATGCCGACGCGGCCCGGCACCAGTTCCTGCGCGAAGACGACGATGTTGGAGAAGGCTGACGACAGAATCAGTCCGATCAGTACTGTCAGCACCATGGTCCATTCGAAGTTGGCGTAGGGCAGGGCCAGCGTGAAGGGCAGCACGCCGACGATCGAAAACCAGATCATCGCCTTCTGTCCGTAGCGGTCGCCGAACGGGCCGCCGAGCAATATGCCCAGCGCCGAAGCGCCGAGGAACAGGAACAACATGACCTGCGACATCTGCACCGAAACGCCGAATTTATGCATGGAATAGAAGGTGTAGTAGCTGGCGAGGCTCGAGATGTAGGCGTTCTTGGTCAGCACCAGCAGCGTCAGCACCAGCAATGCGCCCATCACCTTGCGGCGCGGAAAGGGTGAGACGAAGCTGGCCGTCTTGCGATTGGCCTGCGTTGCGCGCAACCGGCTGTACCAGCCACCGACCTGCCACAGGATGACGATGCCGATCAGCGAGCCGACGGCGAACCAGGAAATGCTGGTCTGGCCGAAGGGCACGACGATGAAGGCAGCCAGCAACGGCCCCATGGATTGGCCGAAATTGCCGCCAACCTGGAACAGCGATTGCGCCAGACCGAACCGGCCGCCGGACGCGAAGCGGGCGATGCGCGAGGATTCCGGATGGAAGATTGCCGAGCCGATGCCGATCAGCGAGGCGCCGATCAGAAGCAGCGAATAGTGCCCGGCATAGGCCAGCACGATCAGGCCGATCAGCGAGGATGCCATGCCGTAGGGCAAGGAATAAGGCATGGGCCGCTTGTCCGTGATCATGCCGATCAGCGGCTGCAACAGAGAGGCGGTCACCTGGAAAGTGAAGGTCAACAGGCCGATCTGCCAGAAGTCGAGGCCGTAGTTCTCTTTCAGCAAGGGATAGATGGCCGACAGCAGCGACTGCATGATGTCATTGATGCAATGGCAGAAGCTTACCGCCAGGATGACGGTGAAGGCCGTCGCCTGGGCTGAAGCGTGGCTGGCTGCTGGTGGCGCGACGCTGGTGGCTGTCGTATCGGTCAAGGCAGGCTCCGTAGTCTTTTTGGCGGTTACAACCGCAGGCAAGCTGGCGGACGCTCCGCGGCCGCCTTAAGGGGACGGGTTGCCTTATAGGCTGCTTGCGGGACGACTTCTTTCGTGGTTTGGTCCAATAGTTTCGCAAGTGGGCCATAGCCAATGCCGCACGGCAGGGAAATCTTTCACGCTGGCAACGCCGATCTCGAGCAGTTGCACGAGCGTCGCTGGCAATGGCTGGAGCAAGTGGCCGGGCCGGCGGTGGCGTTGCCGACCGAATATCCCGACGGATACCATGTCCCGCTACACCGCCACAGCCGCAGCCAGTTGCTGCATGCGCTGGTCGGTGTCGTGCTGGTGACGACGCGGCATGGGCGCTGGATGGTGCCGCCCGACCACGCGATGTGGATTCCTGCGGGTACCGAGCATTCCGTCGAGATGCTGGGCGATGTCTCGATGCGCTCGGTCTACGTCATGCCGGGAGCGATCCCCGGGCTGCCGGAAGGGCTGCGCGTGGTCGGCATCACCGACCTGATGCACAGCCTGATCGTGGAATCGGAAAAACTGCCGCAAGGCGGCGTGCTGGAAGGGCGAGGCGGGCTGATCATGAATCTCCTGCTGCACGAAATCCCGACACTGCCGGAGCGGCCGCTCGGCCTGCCTTTCCCGTCCGATCCCAGGCTGGCGGCGCTGTGCCGGCGTTTCGTGGCGGCTCCTTCGCCGCACGCGACGATCGACGAATGGGCGGATGCCGCCGGCATGAGCCGACGCTCCTTCACGCGCGCCTTCCATCGCCAGACCGGATTGTCGCTGTCGACATGGCGCCAGCAAGCGTGCCTGTTCGCGGCGCTGCCGAGGCTCGCTGATGGCGAGCCGATCACGCGGGTGGCGCTCGATCTCGGCTATGACAGCGTGCCGGCCTTCATCACCATGTTCAAGCGCATGTTGGGTGCCTCGCCGCGCGGCTATATGCGCGGCGCGCGCGACAGCGGCGAAGGTGTTCGGCGGTCGGCGCCCGATGCCGGAACCAGATTGCTGCCGTCGAGCGGTTAGTCGAACAGGCTCGACACCGATTCCTCGGTCGCCGTGCGCGAGATCGCTTCGCCCATCAGGTCGGCGATCGAGATGACGCGGATGTTGGGCGCGTCGAGCACGCCTTGCGTCGGCTGGATGGAATCGGTGATCACCAATTCCTGGAGCTTCGAGCTGCTGATGCGGGCCACTGCCCCGCCCGACAAGACGCCGTGCGTGATGTAGGCGGTGACGCTGGTGGCGCCGTTGGCCAGCAGCGCATCGCCGGCATTGCACAGCGTGCCGCCCGAATCGACGATGTCGTCGATCAGCAGGCAATCCTTGCCGGCGACCGCGCCGATGATGTTCATGACTTCCGATTCGCCGGGACGCTCACGCCGCTTGTCGACGATGGCAAGTTGCGCGTCGAAGCGCTTGGCCAGCGCGCGGGCCCGCACCACGCCGCCGATGTCGGGCGATACGACGACGACATTGCCGAGTTGCTTGTACTTCGCCTTCACGTCGCGGGCCATGACCGGCACGGAAAACAGATTGTCGGTCGGGATGTCGAAGAAGCCCTGGATCTGGCCGGCATGCAGGTCGAGCGTCAGAACGCGGTCGACACCGGCGCGGGTGATCATGTTGGCGACCAGCTTGGCCGAGATCGGCGTGCGGCCGGAGGCACGGCGGTCCTGCCTGGCATAGCCGAAATAGGGAATCACCGCCGTGATGCGCTTGGCCGACGAGCGCATGAAGGCGTCGATCATGATGAGCAGTTCCATCAAATGATCGTTGGTCGGAAACGAGGTCGACTGCAGGATGAAGACATCCTCGCCGCGCACGTTTTCCTGGATTTCGACGAAAATCTCTTGGTCGGCAAAGCGCCTGACGCTGGCCTTGCCCAACGGGACGTTGAGATAGCGGGCGACCGCTTCGGCCAGCACCCTGTTGGAATTGCCCGCGAAGAGTTTCATGCACCGTTCCTGGTGGAGGCTTTCACCGGGCTTTTAGCGGTCCGCGCCGGTATTGCAAGCGCCGAGATCGGGAATCCGCCGGCTAATCCTAGGAAAACTTCGCGCCATCGCCAGGCGGCCACACTCTAGCCCGCCTTGCCGCCGAGCCACGCCGCGAACTGGTCGATGGTCTGGTCGGCGATCGCTTGCATGGTGGCCGGCGCCACCGCCTTCCAGCTATCGCCGCCTCCGCTGTCGGCGGAATTGACCGAGGGCGCCTTCTGCTGGCCGTTGATGCGGTGCAGACGGTTGCCAGCAGGGTCGTAGACGTCCCAGACATAGATGATGGTGGTATTCTTGCCTTCCGACATCGCCGAGAAATAGCCCTTGAGCACATGGGTCGGGGTCTGGTCGGCACTGCCGGCTAGCGTGATGCCACGTTGTCTGGCGCGCGTCTGCAATTCCGCCGTCAGCGGTGTGGCGGCTTCCACCGAAGCGCCGACGATCGGCGCGATCTGCAGGCGCGTCCTGGCGAGGATGGCGGCACTCTGGGCGGGCGGGGCCGGGCTTGCCGATGCCGCGGCGGCAGATGCGGCTGGTGATGGCGCCGGCGCGGGAACAACGGCTGCCGTGCCGCCCTGGGCTGCCGGAGCGGGCTGCGACGAGACCGCCGGCGGAGTGATGGCGGAAGGTTCGAGCACGTCCTTTGCATTGGTGCAGGCGGTCAGGGCCGATGCCACAAGCAATGACACGGTCGTCACATGCGATCGTCTCATTTGCTTTCTAACTCCTTGGCGAACAACGCAATGTGGATTCACTGCACGATCAAGTCGAGATCATGGCGGGAGAGCGGCTTCGGCTGCGATTCGGTGGTCAGGTAGGTCCTGCCAAGCGTCATCGCCGTCTCGGTCTCGGAATCCATGATGATCATGTGGGCGAACAGCGTCATGCTGGGCGCGATCGGCTCGGGATTGCCCTGGTAGAACATCGGCATGTCCATCCAGGAAGGGGTGAAGCGTGCGCCGACCGAGTAGCCGCAGGCGTTCAGCCGGTGCTTGGTCAGGCCATGTGCTTCCATGGTGCGGGAGTGGGCGTCGAAGACGTCGCCGAAAGTGTTGCCCGGCGTCATAGCCTTCTCGACGGCCAGAAGTGCCGCGCGCGCCGCGTCGAACAGCTCCTGATGGCGCTTCGAAACCTTGCCGGTCAGCACCGTGCGCATCATCGGCGCATGGTAGTGGTTGAAGACGCCGGCCCATTCGAGCGTCAGCTGGTCGTTCTTGGTGAGCTTGCGGCGGCCGGCCTTGTAGCGGCAGAGCAGCGCGTCGACGCCGGAACCGATGATGAACTCGTTGGCCGGATAATCGCCGCCGCCGGCGAAGATCGCGCCCTGCATGGCGGCCAGGACCAGAGCCTCGTCGCCGCCCTGCTTGATCAGCGGCAGCGCCGCGTCCAGTGCGTCGTCGGAGAGATTGGCGGCTTTCTCGGCCTTGGCGACCTCGGCCGGGCTCTTGAACAGCCGCAGCCGGCCGACAATACCGGAAGCATCGGCGATCTGGCCGAAGGTCTGCAACTGCTCGTCCAGCCGGCGGCCATTGTAGGCGGTCAGGCCGTGGGTGTCGTATTCGACGCCGATGCGGGCGCCGAGCAGGTTGAGATCGTTGAGCAGATTGCGCAAGTCGATCGCCGGATTGGCGCCATCCCGGTCGGTCCACAGGACGATGTTGTCGATGATGGAGGTGTGGCGCGCCTGGCGCAGGTCGGCCGAGCGGGTCAGAAGCACCATCGAACCGTCGGCCTTCACCACCAGGCACTGGAAGAAGCAGAACCCGAACGTGTCATAGCCAGTCAGCCAATACATGCTCTCCTGCGCGAACAGCAGGATGGCGTCGAGCTTCTTTTCGGCCATCTCGATCATCAGCCGGTCGCGCCGCGCGTCAAACTCCGATCGTTCAAAATGCAGCGCCATTATTGCTTCTCCAAAACGATTGCCGAAACCTGCCGGCCGTAATCGGGTTCCTTGCGGTGCGTGGTGCGCCGGTAGGAGTAGAACAGATCTTCCTCGGCATAGGTGCAGCGGCCGAGGCTCTCGGCCGTCACGCCGGCCTTGGCCAGCCGGTCGACCGTGTAGCGGTTGAGATCGAACATCGCATGGCCGGGATTTGCCGAAGGTGCGAAGTAGCGGATGTTTTCAGCATCTGCTTCGACGAAGCGGCCGACGAATTCCGGCCCGACTTCGTAGTTTTCCGGGCCGATGGAAGGACCAAGCACGGCAACGATGCGCTCGCGCCGGGCGCCGAGCGTTTCCATGGCCGTAAGGGTGTTTTCGAGCACGCCCGTGAAAGCGCCTTTCCAGCCGGCATGCGCGGCACCGATGATGCGCGCCTCGGCATCCGCAAACAGCACCGGGCCGCAATCGGCGGTCGAGGCGCCGATGGCGATGCCGGGCCGGTCGGTGACGATGGCGTCGGCCTTGGGCCGCTCGCCGGCAAAGGGTTCCCTCACGACGATGACGTCGGGCGAATGGATCTGCCAGGCAGTCAGGAGATGGTTCGCCGGAACACCCATCCAGGCAGCGACGCGGGCGCGGTTCTGGGCTACCAGCGCCTGGTCGTCATTCGATCCGGTGCCGATGTTGAGGCCCTGGTAGATACCGGTCGAGACGCCGCCTGCGCGGGTGAAATAGCCGTGGCGGATGCCTTGTGCCTGCGCCTTGTCCAGCAGCGGCGACCGAACGGGATCCGGTTTGGTCTGAATCAGCATGCGGGCGTTGTTGTCCGTGTGGGCGCTTTCGTCAAGGTGAAGTTCCCGACCAGGCCCGGGGTGAGGTTCGGCCGCTCATTGGCGGGACAGGAGATTGGAAGGCGCAGCAGTGAAAAGTCAATCCGCCGTGGCAAAGCGTGTCTGGGCAAAGAGTGGGGCGGCCACGCCGCGCGGCAGCACGGCAAGCACCTTGAACAGCTCGCCCATGGCTTGCGGACCGGCCAGGCGTTCGACATCGCCGGCGATCTTATCGCGCGCGGCCTGGCCGACATCGGCGCCGAGCCGGCCGGCGCGCTCGAGAATGCCCATGCCGAGCAGGAAATTACCCTGGGTCGACAGATGGGCATCGAGGCCATAGGCGCGCACAGTTGCGGCAAGGACGGAAAAATCGACATGGGCGGTGAGGTCGGCTTCGCCCGGATTGGCCAGCACATCTTCGTGATCGTGCCTGCGCAAAGCCTGCAAAGTGTCGCCGACACCTGGCTGCAGGTGGCCATAATCGAGGAACAAACCGGCGCCGCCGTCGCTGGATATGCGCTCGGCAATGGCCGCCATCAGGGCCGAGCGGGCGGGAGCGATTTCAACGATCGCTCCTTGCGGCGCGCCGGCGGCGTCGGCGGGCAGCAGCGCCGGGTCGACCGTGCCGACGCCGGCGAAGAAGCTAAGGTCGCCCGCGTCGTCGAGACCGACCATGCGCTCGCGCCAGCCGGCGCCGGCGCGGACGAACTGGTGGATGGGAAGGGCGTCGAACAATTCGTTGCCGACGATGAGAAGCGGCTTTCGCGGCAGCGTGTCGATGGTCTCATGCCAACGAACCGCGAACGGTGTCGCGCCAAGCGTCTGTTTCTGGACCGCTGTCAGGCGCGGGCTGGTCTCGATCATGGCGAACCCAGCACCATTGGCCAGTTCCGGATCAAGCCGCGACAAGGTGCGCAGCATGTCCTTCATCAGCGTGCCGCGGCCGGGGCCGATCTCGGCGATGCTGACCGGCATCGGCCGGCCACCTGCCACCCAGGCCTGGTGGAGCCAGACGGCGACGAGCTCACCGAACATCTGGCTGATCTCGGGCGCGGTAACGAAGTCGCCATCGGCCCCGAAAGGTTCGCGCGTCGTGTAGTAGCCGTCCTTGGGATCGAACAGGCACAGCGCCATGTATTCGTTGACCGGAATCGGCCCCAAGGCCCCGATCAGGTCGACGATACGTGTCTTCAGCCGTGTCATGTCGCCTGCGGCTGCGATTGCGTCACCGGCTTGGCGGTGGCCATGGCCCAGATGCCGGCCAGCACCATTGGCGACGACAGGATCATGCCCATGGTCAACCAGTTGGTGGCAAGGAGATAGCCGAGCTGTTGGTCGGGTTCGCGGAAGAACTCGACGAAGATGCGCGACAGTCCATAGCCGCAGATGAAGGCGCCGCCGACAAAGCGCGGCGTCTTCAGCTTGAGGCGCCAATGGGTGAGGATGCGCAGCACGATGAACAGAACGAGCCCTTCGAGCAGGGCCTCGTAGAGCTGGCTCGGATGGCGGGTGAACGGGCCGCCATTGGGAAATTCGATCGCCCAGGGCACATCCGTCGGCCGGCCCCAGAGTTCGGAATTGATGAAGTTGGCGACGCGCACCAGGCCGAGGCCGACCGGCACGCCGGCGGCCACCACATCGAACAGCGACCACGTGCGGATGCCGCGCTTGATCGAAAACAGCGTCATGGCGAGGATGACGCCCAGCAGCCCGCCATGGAACGACATGCCGCCTTGCCAGACCGCGAAGATGTCGAGCGGCTGGGCGATATAACGCGCCAGGTCGTAGAACAGCACATAACCGGTGCGGCCGCCCAGCACGACGCCGATGGCCGCCCAGACGATGAACTCGTCGAGGTCCTCCGGCTTCATCGGCACGATGCCGTCGGGCCACAGCCTCGCATTGCCGGCAAGCCGCTTGGCATACCACCAGGCAAACAGGATGCCGACGATGTAGCCGACGCCGTACCAGTGCACCGCCAGCGGCCCGATATGGACGAGGATCGGGTTGATGTTGGGAAAAGGCAGCGAGGACAGGGGCAGCAGGAAATATTCGTTCAACGGGAAGCTCTCGGTTGCGATCGCGTTCGGCCGCGGACCATGCGGCAGGGTTTTGGCAGGGTCAAGGCAAGGTGGAAGCCATCAATCATCAGGGAACAAGAGCGCTTAAGGTCCATTGCGCCGTGCAGTATCCCCGCGGGTGGCCGTGCTCAACCTCGCTTGGCGGTCACCAATTGTCGTAACGCATCGTTGATCCTGTCCTGCCAGCCGGGACCGTCTTGCTGAAAATAATCCAGCACGGCGCGATCTATCCTGATGGAAACAAGCTCTCTGACGTTCGGCGCGGTTGAGGGTTCGCGAGGTGGAGCTGCCGGCTTCTTGACCGGCTTGAAGGCGGCTTCGGCGGCTGCCATCGGATTTGTCGGTCGGCGCGGGGGCGTTGCCATTGATTGACCCTGATTGAAGCGTGCTTGACGCGAATGAGACGAAGACATCACAATACGCGACTTGGCGCTATCAAGTACAGCTCAGGACCGTCTAAGAGCTTTCCATAGGCGCGGTACTCCTCATGCGGTCATGCGCCATAGCAACGCAGAGGCCGCGCCAAGCCTCAACGTTCTTGCATTCCGCACGCGGCACCACTAGGTCAATTGCAGCAAGCGAGGATTTGCCATGTCGACCGGCCCGAACCGCATTCTCGATGAATTCGCCAAGCTGATGACCGATGCCGCGGGTGCCGCCCAGGGCGTGCGTCGTGAGGTGGAGACCGCCTTCAAGGGGCAGGCGGAGCGTATTCTCAATTCGATGGACGTGGTGCAGCGCGAGGAATTCGAGGCCGCGCGGGAGATGGCCGCCAAGGCCAGGGAAGAAAACACCCGGCTTGCCGCCCGCATCGAAGCGCTCGAGGCCAGGCTTGCCGAACTGGCCGGCGACGCCGCACCAGCGGCGGCGGCAAAGCCGCGCGCGAAAAAATAATCGTTAAACTTTTCCACATGGCGCGATCCCGAAAATCGCTTTGCCGTGAATCGCTTAACGGCGTTGCATGAATCTTTGTGACAGCGGCTTTCCACATGCGAATGACGCGGTGCGAAAAATTGGGCTGTTCACGCGACTCCCGATCAATAGACTGAATTTGTTGCATGATTCGGAGCAGGGTCATGCGGCCGGGCGGTGGGGTCCGGTCTGGGGTCTTTGCGTTTAGAAGTCCTGGCCGTCCGAGTTCAAGACAAGATTGTTCGTTGTGTGTGCCCTCCCGCGGAGCGTGTGGCGGCGCTCCTCAGAACGACAGGAAGCATTCCATGGAACTTCTCGAACTCGAATTCTCCCGCGAAATTCATCCGGTGGATGTCATAGAGCAGGTGGCCAACAACAATGACTGGTCCTTCGAACGGGCCGGCGACGACGAGATCTCGATCTCGGTTGCCGGCAGCTGGACGGACTATCACGTTTCCTTCTCCTGGATGGAGGATTTCGAGGCGCTGCATCTGGCCTGCGCCTTCGACATCAAAGTGCCGGAGACCCGCGCGCTGGAAGTGATGCGGCTCTTGTCGCTCATCAACGAGCAGATGCTGTTCGGCCATTTCGACCTCTGGGAGCAGGAGGGTGCGATCATGTTCCGCCAGTCGCTGCTGTTGGCCGGCGGGGTCGAGCCTTCGAGCCAGCAGGTCGAGGTGTTGCTGTCGTCGGCGCTGGAAGCCTGCGAGTGCTATTTCCAGGCATTCCAGTTCGTCGTCTGGTCGGGAACCTCGGCCAAGGATGCGTTGGCCGGTGTGCTGTTCGAGACCTACGGCAACGCCTGAACCACGGTAGACGAAAAATGAGTTCGAGCAGCGGGCGCAAGCCCGAGATCAGTTTTGCCGATTTCGATCGTGTCGACATCCGCGCCGGTACGGTCGTCGAGGCCGAGCCGTTTCCGGAAGCGCGCAAGCCGGCATTCAAACTGAAGATCGATTTCGGCGCTGATATCGGCATCAAGAAGTCGTCGGCGCAGATCACCAAATACTATACGCCGGAGACATTGGTCGGCCGGCAGGTGTTCGCGGTGGTCAATTTCCCGCCGCGCCAGATCGGGCCGTTCATGTCGGAAGTGCTGACTCTCGGCTTTCCCGACGAGGAAGGCGCGGTGGTGCTCGGCGCCATCGAGCGCAAGGTGCCGGATGGCGGCAGGTTATTTTAGCTCTGCGCGTCCGCTACGCTCCACCCGTGGATGACGAAGTAAGGAGCGGCTCCGCGAGCCTGCGACGCTCGGTCAGGCGGCTAGCTCCCGCGTCGTGCCCAGCGCTTCCTGGACTGTATCGAGGAACATTTCCGCGCAGGCTTTCCAGCTGTAGCGCATGGCGCGTTCGCGGGCCTCGGCGCGGTCGACATTGAGAGCTGCGAGTGATGCTTCGCGCAGGTCGTTCGAGACCGCGCCGCCAAAGCCGTCGCCGACGATGTCGATCGGCCCGGTCACCGGATAGGCGGCGACCGGCGTGCCGCTGGACAGCGCCTCGATGATGACGTTGCCGAACGTGTCGGTGCGGCTGGGGAAGACAAAGACGTCAGCCGAGGCGTAGATCTCCGCCAGTTCGTCATTGGGACGGTGGCCAAGGAAATGCGCCTGCTTGTATTTGGCCTTGAGCCTGGCCAATTCCGGACCTTCGCCGACGACCACCTTGCTGCCAGGCAAATCGAGGTCGAGGAAGGCGGCGAGGTTCTTTTCGATGGCGACGCGGCCGACGCAGAGGAATACCGGGCCGGGAAAGCCGAGGTCCTTCCTCTTGTCGGGCCGGAAATGGTCGGTGTCGACGCCGCGCGTCCACGGCCTGAGCTTGTTGAAGCCGCGCGCCGAAAGATCGTCGGCTAGCGACTGGGTGGCGACCAGCGTGCCCTGGCCGGAATTGTGGAAATCTCGCAGCCAGCGATAGGTCCAGCTTTCCGGCACCGGCAGGCGGGCGCTGAGATATTCGGGAAAGCGCGTGTGATAGCTGGTGGTGAACGGACGGCCGGCATTGCGGCAATAGCGCCGCGCCATGATGCCGAGCGGACCCTCGGTGACGATGTGAATGTGGTCGGCCTTGTAGGCGTCGATCAGGCGCGCGACGTGGCCGGGCGTGGTCAGCGCCAGCCGGATGTCGGGGTAGGTGGGCAAGGGCAAGGTGCGAAAGATGTTCGGCGTCAGGAAATCGACCGTGACGTCGAAGGATTTCAGCGTCTCGGTGAGCCGCTCCAGCGTGTGGACGACGCCGTTGACCTGCGGGCGCCAAGCGTCGGTTACCATCAATATGCGCATGGCGGCCCTTTGCTGGAAAGGTCGACTGTTACCTTGAAAGGATGCCGGAACGGCGACCAGCTTGCCGCCCTCGCTTCGCTCCAGCGCACCCGGGCGGGCACGGGATCGAAGTGTGGCGGCAAGGCCGAATCAACTGATGTCGCGCGCTTCATGCGCGCTCTTCACCATGATTTCATGACGGGCGGATGAAGCAGTCGTTGGTTGAGCATGATCTCTGGACAAACGGTTTCCGTTTGTCCGAGAAACCCGGTTCTACTTTTTGGGATCATGCTCCGGTCAGGCCGGAACCTTGATCACCGCCCGCAATCCGCCGAGCGGGCTGTCCTCTAGCGTGATGTCGCCGCCATGGCTGCGGGCGATGTCGCGGGCGATCGACAGGCCAAGCCCGGTGCCGCTGGCGTCGAGATTGCGGGCCTCGTCGAGCCGCAAGAAGGGCTTGAAGACGTCTTCGCGCTTGTCGGCCGGAATGCCCAGACCGTCGTCGTCGATGGTGACCAGCAGCGAGCCGCGGCCATGGTTGGCGTTGACCTCCACTGTCTTGGCATAGCGGAATGCGTTGCCGATGACGTTGGACAGCAGCCGTGCGAAGGCGTTGGGCCGCACGTGCACGATTGGGTCGCCCGAGAGCGCCGTCGTCAGCTTGCATTTGCGCAACCGCGCCTCTTCGCCCAGCTTCTGGAAATAGGTTTCCAGATCGAAACGTCCGGTGTCCTCGGAAGCCTCGCCGCGGGCAAAGGCGAGATAGCCTTCCAGCATCGACTGCATGTCGTCGATGTCCTGGTTCAGTGCCGCCTTCGTCTCGGCCTTGCCGCCGGCCAGCGCCAGCTGCAGCTTGAAGCGGGTGAGAATGGTTCTAAGGTCATGGCTGACGCCGGTGAGCATGGCTGTGCGCTGTTCGATCTGGCGCTCGATGCGCTCGCGCATCTGGATAAAGGCAAAGCCGGCGCGGCGGACCTCTTCGGCGCCGCGCGGCCGAAAATCGCGTGGCATCGGCCGGCCCTTGCCGAAGCTTTCGGCGGCTTCCGCAAGGGTCAGGATCGGCCGGATCTGGTTGCGCAGGAAGGGGATGGCGATCATCAGCAGCACCAGCGACGTGCCGACCATCCAGATGAGGAAGATGTGAGTGTTCGAGGCATAGGCCTGGCTGCGGCGCACGAAGACGCGCAGCACCCTGTTCTCAAGCTGGACGCGCACCTCGATGATGTTGGAATTGCCGACCGTGTCGATCCAGAACGGTCGGTTGATCTGACGGGTGATCTCGGACGAGAGAACGTCGTCGAGGATCGAGAAGAACGGTTTGGGGCCGGGCGGCGGCAGCGGGTCGGGCGGCAAGAGGTCGACCTTCAGCTGCATGCGGTCCTGGGCGACGCGGATGATGTTGGCGTAGTCGGCATCGTGCGGATAGGTCTCGATCATGTCGATGATGGCGGCGATGTCGCGCACGGTGGCCTGCGACAGGCGTTGCGTCACCGTTGCCCAGTGGCGCTCCATGAAAACGAAGGCGACGACCGATTGCAGCAGGATCATCGGCGCGATGACGATGATCAGCGAGCGCGCATAGAGGCGCTTGGGCATATAAAGCGAAACGAGGCGCCAGAACCGGTTCCAGACGCGCGGCACCGCCTTGAGCAGACGTGTCGCACGCGCGCTCAAGCCATCAGGTCCCGGCTGTTCCAATTCCGTGGTCGCCATTGGCTCATTTCACTCGCCGCGGCCGTCCGGGCCGCGGTCGGCACTCTATTCCACGCTGAGCCGATACCCAATACCGCGCACCGTCTGCAGCCAGACAGGGTTGGAGGGATCGCGCTCGATCTTGCGGCGCAGCCGGTTGATCTGGACGTCGATGGTACGCTCGCCGACCTCCGAATCGTCGCCGACGAGTTCGTGGCGCGGGATCGTCTCGCCGGCGCGTGCCGCGAAGATCGCCAGGATCTCCTGCTCGCGGTCCGTCAGCTTCAGCGCCTCGCCGCCGCGCTTCAGTTCGCGCCTGGCGATCTGGAAGGTGTAGGGGCCAAAGACCAGCTGCTCCACCTTGGGCGTCGTCGCCGGGCCGCCGCGGCGCAGGATGTTGTTGATGCGCAGGATCAGCTCGCGCGGGTCGAACGGCTTGGGCAGATAGTCGTCGGCACCGGCCTCGAGCCCGTTGATGCGGCTGTCGGTTTCCGACAGGGCGGTCAGCATCAGGATCGGCACGTTCTTTTCGGCCCGCAGCGCCTTGGTAAGGTCGACGCCGGTCTCGCCCGGCATCATGACGTCGAGCACAAGCAGGTCGAAGTCGAGACCGGCGAGCTTGCGGCGGGCTTCGTCGGAATTACCGGCGACGGTAACGCGAAAGCCGTTTTCGGTCAGATACTGCTTGAGAAGGTTGCGGATACGGGTGTCGTCGTCCACCACAAGCAGATGCGGCGCGTCGTCATCGGGTGCGACCGCATGATCGGGCCTTTCAATGCTCTCCATGGTTTTTCCCTGACATTTTTGCGGACCCAACGTCGATCTGAGTTCTCAGTTCCGGATTGACCATCGCTTCGAGGAAGCGTTCCACCGAGGCCCGTTCGGCGGATCCGGAATCTTCCAATGCAGCACGGATGCGGCGCGACTGTGGCCGCGCCAGCGCCAGCGCCAGCGCGCGGCCCTTGGCCGTTGGATAGAGTTCGCGTTGGCGGCGGTCGCGCGGACCTTGCAACTGCACGACATGGTCAGTGTCGATCAACTGCTTGAGTACGCGCGCCAGGCTCTGTTTGGTGATCTTGAGCACGTCCAGCAGTTCGGCGACCGTCAGGCCCGGCCTGCGGTTGACGAAATGCAGCACCCGGTGATGGGCGCGGCCGAAGCCGTAATCGGCCAGGATCTGATCCGGGTCGGAGGTGAAATCGCGATAGGCGAAGAAAAACAGCTCAATGAGGGCGAAATCGATGCCGTCCTCGACTGACATCGCGGTCCTGATCGGTTTCCCGGCTGCTTGGCTTCGATCCGTCATCGGTTCTCCATGGGGAAGAGAGATTATGTCAGTACTATTGACGTAATTTCCCCGCAATGGTAATTTTTGACAAGCTTTTGGGCGGATTGCGAACGAAAAGGCAAGCCAAGCCGGTTTTTCCGGAACTTCCTGAGTTTGCCAGGGCGCGATTATCCGCTTACGCTTCGAGACACCGGCCGGCGTCTCCAACCACATGGCGCGGTCAAAAAAGAACACGTAACGATACAATGATATGCGGGCCGCGGCTCGCGGGAGGTTACCATGGCATCCGTTCCCTTCGACCAATTGGACGGCTTCATCTGGATGAATGGCGAGTTCGTCCAATGGGGCGACGCCAAGATCCACGTGCTGACCCACGGCCTGCATTATGCCAGCGCCGTCTTCGAGGGTGAGCGCGCCTATGGCGGCGAGATCTTCAAGCTCAACGAGCATACAGTGCGCCTGCATGAATCGGCGCGGCTGCTCGGCTTCAAGATTCCCTACTCGGTATCAGAACTCAACGATGCGTCCGCCACGCTTCTGAAGAAGCAAGGTTTTCAGGACGCTTATGTCAGGCCGATCGCCTGGCGCGGCAGCGAACAGATGGGCGTTTCGGCGCAGAACAACCGCATCAACTGCGCCATCGCCATCTGGCAGTGGCCGAGCTACTTCGATCCGGCGCAGAAGCTGAAAGGCATCCGCCTCGACATCGCGGAATGGCGCCGGCCCGACCCGCGCACGGCGCCGTCGAAATCGAAGGCCGCCGGCCTCTACATGATCTGCACCATGTCCAAGCACGCCGCGGAAGCCAAGGGCTATGCCGACGCCATGATGCTCGACTGGCGCGGCCAGGTCGCGGAAGCGACCGGCGCCAACATCTTCTTCGTCAAGGACGGCACGATCCACACACCCAAGCCCGACTGCTTCCTCGACGGTATCACCCGCCGCACGGTTATTGGCCTTGCCAAGGATCGCGGCCTGGAGGTGATCGAACGCGCCATCCTGCCGGAAGAACTCGAAGGCTTCGAACAGTGCTTCCTGACCGGAACGGCAGCGGAAGTAACGCCGGTTTCGGAGATCGGACCTTACCGATTCGAAGTCGGTGAAATCGCCAAGAACCTTATGAATGACTATTCTGCCGCCGTTCAGCCGAAGCACGCGATCGCCGCAGAATAACGAAAGTCACAGCTTTTCGCGCAAGCAGGGGCGGTTTTCGGGCCGCCCCTTTTATTTCAGCGTTTCTGCATTTGACTTTCCTCGATTTCGGCGTCTCCATAATGGTGTCGGCCCGGGAGGCTGGCAGCTATGGAGGGACTGGTAATATGGACATGAACACGCTTCTTCCGATCATCGTTCAGATCATTACAGGCATCATTGGTGGTCAGGCGGTCGGCGCGGCGATCAAGACGGCGGCGATGGGGCAGCTTCCTAAAATCCTGGCCGGAGCCATTGGCGGCGTCGGGGGCGCGGCGATCCTCGGCAGCCTGCTTGGCGGCGCGGTCGAGCCGGCGGCGGCAGCGGCTGCCACGAGCGGCCTGGGCAGCGCGCTCAACCTGCAAAACATCGTCGGCGGAGCCGGCGGCGGCGCGATCCTGACCGCCATTCTCGGTGCGGTCATGGGTGCCATGAAGAAGTAAGCCATTCAATCCTTGGCTCTTTCAAATGGGCGGCCTCGGCCGCCCATTTCTGTTTTTGGACTGATCGAATGTTCGTCTTTCGGGTGGGTGCCCGTAACCCGCCGGAGCGGTTCCATGGTCTTACGGAAACGGCGAACCGCTCTACCTCTTTGTTGACGCAATTCCGGACGGAAAACCGTTTCACACTTTTCCTGGAATTGCTCTACATCACGGCCAAGGGTTATCGAAAGGACGATCATGGGTCAGCTCAATGCCGGCATCGTGCCGGTCACGCCGTTCCAGCAGAACTGCACCATTCTGTTCGACATGGACGACAAGCAGGGCGTCGTCGTCGATCCGGGCGGCGACATCGACAAGGTGCTGACGGTGCTGAAGGACAATGCAATCTCGGCCGGTGCGATCTGGATCACGCATGGCCATATCGACCACGCCGGCGGCGCCATGGAGCTGAAAGAGGCGCTCGGCATCGAGATCATCGGGCCGCATGAAGCCGACAAGCTGTTGCTCGACAATCTGGAAGCCCAAGGCAGGCGTTATGGCATTGACGGCTCGCGTAATTGCGTGCCCGACCGATTCCTCACCGAGGGCGAGACGGTGTCGTTCGGCGGCCATGTGTTCGAGGTGCTGCATTGCCCCGGCCATGCGCCCGGCCATGTCGTTTATTACAATCGCGCGGCCAAGTTCGCCCATGTCGGCGACGTGCTGTTTCGCGGTTCGGTCGGCCGAACCGACCTGCCGGGCGGCGATCACGCGGCGCTCATCGTCTCGATCAAGGAAAAACTGTTGCCGCTCGGCGATGACGTCGGCTTCATCTGCGGCCATGGCCCCGGCGGCCGTTTCGGCGAGGAGCGGCGGACCAATCCGTTTCTGACCTAAATTCCTGTTTTGGAAGGTCGGCTCTGTCCCTTGCTTGCCTGCCGGCATCCACATCTCCTTCCGCTCATGGAGCCGAACAACAAAAAAAGCGCTGACCTCGCGGACAGCGCTTTTTTGTTTTGGGGCAGGGAAGCCCTAGCTTAGTTGGCAGTGCAGAAATGCTGCTCGCCGTCATTGCCGGTGAACGTGCCGGTGCGGGCGTTGAACGTGCGGTAGCGGTCCGAGCAGTAATCGTACCAGTCACGCGTCCACGGCTCGGCGTAACCTTCATTGTAGACAACCCTCGGCTCCGCATAGTAGCGGCGGACCGGGGCAGGGCGCGGTCGCACTTCGCGATAATATTCGTCGTCGTACCCGTTGTCGTAGCTGGGCGGCTGGTCATTGGCCAACGCGCCGCCGATGAGCGCGCCGGCCGCGAGGCCGAGGACGCCGGCGGCAATCGCATCGCCGTCGCCGTGATGGCCGTGACGGCGCCAGTCACCCGCGTTGGCCACGGGCAGGGTGGCGAGCGTGGTGGCAACCACGGCAGCCGACAGCACGGCTGTCTTGAAAATCCGGTTCATATCGATCTCCTTCGTGCCGGCCCCCTATGACTTTCGGGGATGCGGTCCGGCTTTACGAAGGACTAATATGAGACCGTGGCTGAACGGGGGCTGAACGGGTTTTTATCTGTCACGCCCGCCATATGACGAAAAATTACGCTCCGGGGAGCGGACCCTGGCCCGCTGGAGCGACGTCGTTCGGCTTAGCCGATCGACAGATTGACGGCCTTCGGACCCTTGCCGCGTTTGTCCGGCTCGGTGTCGAATGTGACTTTCTGCCCATCTTCGAGACCGGGAAGACCCGACGCCTGCACGGCCGAAATATGGACGAAGACATCCTTCGCGCCATCATCCGGTGTGATGAAGCCGAAGCCCTTGGCGTGGTTGAAGAATTTGACGGTGCCGGTCTGCGGCATGGGAAGCTCCCTTTGATCCCATAAACTCCAGTCTCGGGCCGGCAGATGCCCGAATGGAAATTTGTCCTTTATTTTAGCGTCATCGGCAAGAGAAAGTTTTGCGGGCACTTATGCTGCGCCGCGACATGAAAAAGGCGCGCCGAAAATCGCCGCGCCTTTCAAAAATCTGTTCGCGTGTCCAAGCCTTGGTCAAGGCCCTGGAGTCTCGTTCGCACATCCCACAGGACGTGCGGCGCGCCGGTGCTCAGGCTGCGCGGAGATTGACCGCCTTCGGGCCCTTGCCCATGCGATCCGGCTCGACGTCGAAGGTGACCTTCTGGCCGTCGACCAGCGTGCGCAGGCCCGAGGCCTCGATCGCTGAAATGTGGACGAACACGTCCTTGGCGCCGCCGTCGGGCGTGATGAAACCGAAGCCTTTGGTCGCGTTGAAGAATTTAACGGTGCCGGTCTGGGCCATTGGGGAAACTCCTTCACCCGTTCAGTCTTGGTGGTCCTGCCCGCCACCTGGCGTCGAGGGCAGTTCCCGGTGGTTGCTTCGGCAGTCATGCATTGGCGCATGGTCAAACCCCCCGCCGAAAAACGGGGCCGTCAGAGATTCACAGTATCGGGGAAAGGTCGTCCAAAACGTTCCGCTCTCCGGGTCGCAAATGCCCGAACACGGAATTTATCGCACGGAAACGTGAAGGTTGCAAGATAGCGCCGCGGGCTGCCCTAATAGGCGTATCCCGACGCATAAATCGACCGGTCCGAGCGTCGACCGGCCGCAGATAGGCCCCTGCGCCGGATGGGTCATCGGCCCACGGGCACAATCACGCATGGGCCAGGATGGCTGGCGAACGCGCGACCGATGCGCGCCATGGCTCCAGCCGCAGCTTCCGCGAACTTCAAAGAGGATTGCATTCGGCAAGAGAATGGCGAGGATCGCGATCGGGGACGGAATAGAGGGAGAGATCAACATGAAATTTCCGACGGCAATTTTTCCCAGCAAAGCTTTGCCATCCTGTTGCTGTCGTCAATTCTTGCCGCCTGCACAGTGGTCGTCGATGATGGACCGGGACCGCGCCCGCGTCCGCCAAGGCCCGAACCGCAATACTGCACCAAGCAATACGAGCCGGTCTGCGCAAGGCGCGGCGGCGATCGCCAGACCTTCGCCAATAGCTGTCTTGCCGACCGTGCCGGCTACCGCATCGTGCGCGATGGTCCGTGCCGCGATGGTGGCGGTGGCGAAGAGCAGACGTTCTGCACCCGCGAATACGCTCCGGTGTGCGCCCGCCGGCATGGCGAGCTGCGCAGCTTCCCCAACGCCTGCGAAGCCCGCGCCGCGGATTACCGCATCGTCGGCGATGGACCATGCTGAGAGGCGGTCTGCCTTGCCTTCTCCGAAACTCCGGAGAAGGCAGATGCTGGTTACGGTCCGATAGATCTTCTCCGGTATGAAGTTTATGGGGCCCATGCGGCAAACGTCGCTTCTCTACGCCGGACAGGCCTCATCGGCAGGGCCGGCATACAGCTCTCCGCCGTTCTCATCGGAAATGCGCAGGCGGTCGAGGATCCTGCGGCATGGCCAGAGTGTGAAATAGTGCGATGGCCCCTTGCGCAGGTTCGGCACTTCCAGCGACACCCTGTCGGGCGTGGCTTCGTTGGCGTCGCGCGATCGGTAGAACTCGCTGACGAAGTTCAAGTAGGCTCCGTGGTAGCGCGCGCGGGCAGTTCGTAGTCCGCCGCCTCACAACAGTTGGCGACGGAGAGGGCACGAAGCGCGCCCACACGAGGCGCTCCTGGCGCCCCTGGGGCTGTCAGCCCTTGGACTTCGGCTTCAGGCTGCTCTCGGCCTGCTTGACTGACGAACCAAACGGGGAGGCAGGCTTGGCCACGACCTTATCCTTCTTCGGCTTGCGCGTTTCGCGGTTGCTTCGCTGTTGACCCTTGGACATTTGGCGCTCCTGATGCGTGTTGACTTGGCGTACGGTGGGGCCTCAGACAACCGGATTGTCGACCGGTTCGAGATTGTCTTCCGTGGTGACCCGCTCGTGCGTCTCCTGCTCGCTGCGGATGCGGTATTGCGGCGAGCCGTCCTTGACCGGCAGCCTGCTTTTGATCTGGAACAGTTCCGCGGTCTTCTGGACGAGGCCGGTGCGGCTCTTCATGCGCACTGTCTGGCCGATGACGAAGAGGTGTGCGGGTGTGTCGGTGCGCGGGCGCGCATTCTGCTGGAAACGGATCATGCTGCGTTCTCCCGGTCGCGCTTCAGCGCTGTTTCGAGTTCGAGGTAATCGATGGCGACAAGCTGGCTGGTGGTCGATCGTTTCACCGCCCTAGCCGGCAGATGGATGAAGGTGGCGACGCGGCGCCAGGCAAGCCGCGACATGCCCTCGATCAGCTCTTCGTCGTGATCGATGTCGTAGTCGCCGGCCGGCAGCTGTCCTTCCAGTCCGCCAAGCACGAAGGGTGCTGCGAAATGCGCGATGGAATGGGTGGTGCGGTCCGGCATGTCTTACCGTGATATTCTCCGGGGTTGATGCTTTCCCGGTGTCAGTCGGAGGTGTCTTACGCCTCGCGGCGGCATGTAATGCAGCGGTACTGAAAGCAAAAAAGCGGGGACGTTCCCCGCTTTCCTATTTCCGGCAATCGCTGGAAATAGGCCGCTTTCGAGAGCTGCCAGTACATCCGTGGTCAGCGTTCATCGAATTCGGCCTGATCAGATCAGTTGCAGATTGGCGGCCGACTCGCGGCCCTTGGTGTCACGTTCCAACTCGAATTGCAGCTTCTGGCCTTCGGCAAGGCCGGGAAAGCCGGCGCGCTCCAGCGCGCTGACATGGACGAAAACGTCCTTGCCGCCATCGGTCGGCTGAATGAAGCCGAAGCCCTTCTGGCCATTGTAGAACTTTACGGTTCCGGTGTTCATGGGTGTCTTTCGAAGAATGAGAGATGATCGCCGAGCCGCGCGCCCGGTATCGATGATCTGGAGTGAGACTGGCGGATCGACAATTTCTGACGCCGCGAGATGCCAATTCTGGCCAAAGCGATTTTATGAAGATAGGCTCTTGTCGTAATTTAATCAAGGCGATTTGAAAGAAAATCGGATTTTTTTAAAAAAATTCTTGGTGTAAACGTTAGAAAAATGATGATATAAATCCGGCAACTTCAAGAAATTGTTTGAAGATAAAGCAGAAATATTTCTCAATATATTTTAATTTTATTCTTCGATGAAAGGGATGAGTCTTATGATTTCCGTAAGAGCACCGGCGGGCCCCGCCGCAATGATCACGCCGACCGCAAATCCGGCGATGGTAAAACCGGCCGTAATCCAGTCGCTGCGGCTGGCTGTCAGGAGCGACGAGGCGGCAAGGCAAAGGATTGCCGACACCGATGGAACGGTCCGGCGCGCTAGGCAGGTAGCGGAGACCAACCGGCTGATTTGATCTCTTCCGGTTGACGGAAAGGGCGAGACATCAAGCGAAGCCTTGAACCTGCCGCGGCAATGGCCTAGATCGGTTCATCGTTTCACTGAAACGCCGAACCGCTCTAGCTCTTTGTTTTGGCGCAATTCCCAAGGGAAAGCGCTGTGCGCTTTTCCCGGGAAAAGCGTTTCACACTTTTCCTGGAATTGCTTTAGATCGCGGCAGGCGGAAAAACACGGCAGGTTTCCCATCAACAGAGATCAGAGAAGAGCGGCGGGCGCCAATTCAGGCTCAGGCGGTCAACCGCCGCTGGGGCTCGACCAGTATGTGCAGCAGGCGCTGCAGCTGCATCAGGCTGGCCAGCGCCCTGAGGCCGAGGCAATCTACCGGCAGGTGCTGGCGCGCAAGGCCAATCACGCCGCCGCGGCGCATTTCCTGGGATTGCTGCTGCACCAGACCGGACGCGGCGCCGAGGGGCTGGATCTCATCGAGCAGTCGGTGCGCTTGCAGCCGGGGAATCCCGACTTTCAAAACAATCTTGGCACCGTGCTGCGCGACCTCGGCCAGGTGGCCGCCGCCGTCGATTGCTTCCGCAGAGCGGTGGCGCTGCGGCCCGACCAATTGGCGGCGCGCGACAATCTCGGCTCATCGCTGAAGCAGCTCGGCCAGTTCGAGGGCGCCGAGGATATTTATCGCGGCACAGTCGGGCGCAATCCCTTCCATGTCCGCGCGCGCATCGGGCTTGCCGAGACGCTTCAGGAAGCCGGGCGCCTGGACGAGGCATTGGCTGTCTTCCGCGAGGCGCTGTCGATCCGGCCCAAGGATGCCGACTTGCTGCACGGGCTGGGCGTCGGGCTGATGGAAAAGGGCAAGCTAGACGAGGCGGCCGATCTGTTCCGGCAGGCGCTGGCGGTCGACCCCGGCATGGCGAGAGCCTGGCTGATGCTGACGCAGGTCAAGCGCCAGAAGGAGCGCGACGCCGAACTGGCCGGCATGGAGGCCCAACACGCGAAGGCGCCGCAGGATAGCGTGGCGCGCATGCAGCTTTCCTTCGGTCTCGGCAAGGCCAATGACGACCTCAAGGATTATCCGCGCGCCTTCGACTATTTCGCCGAAGGCAACGCGATCCGCCGCAAGGGCATCGACTACGACAAGGCCAGGACGCGGGCCGAATTCGAGGCGATGAAGGCGACTTTCGACGCCGCCTTCTTCGAAAAGCACAGGCCGAGTTCAATCAGCGACGACACGCCGATCTTCGTCGTCGGCATGCCGCGCTCCGGCACGACGCTGATCGAGCAGATCATCGCCAGCCACCCCCAGGTCTATGGTGCGGGCGAGCTTAGCATCCTAAAGACGGCGGTCGGCAAGCAGTTTCCACCGACCATGAAGGGCGGCTTCCCCGCAGGCATCGCCGACATGCCCGACAAGGTATTCGCCGAGGCAGGCGAGGCCTATCTCAACATGCTGCATGCCCGCTATCCCGGCTTCAAGCATGTCACCGACAAGATGCCTGGCAACTTCCTGCTGATCGGCTTCCTGCACCTGATGCTGCCGAAGGCGAAGATCGTCCATTGCGCGCGCGACGCGGCGGCGACGTGCCTGTCGATCTACAAGGTGCATTTCCGCGGCGACAGCCACCGCTACGGCTACGATCTCAGCGAACTCGCCGATTTCCACAACCTCTACACCGACATCATGGCGCATTGGCGCGCCGTGCTGCCCGGCGTCGTGCACGATGTGCGCTACGAGGATTTCGTCGCCGACCAGAAAGGGCAGACACGGGCGCTCATTGCTCATCTCGGCCTGCCTTGGAACGATGCGGTGCTGTCGTTCCACGAGACCGCCCGCCCGGTGCGCACCGCTTCCGCCGCGCAAGTCCGCCAGCCGATGTATCAGGGATCGGTCGACCTGTGGAAGCGCTATGGCGATCGGCTCAAGCCGCTGCTGGACAAGCTGGATTAGCGACTTGTCATAGATTGGCCGAAGCGATGGAGGCTCAGGCCAATCTCCAACGTCTACGATCTGGCAACCCTCGCGTTGCGCCAGTTGGTCCTTTTGCTGAAATCGAGCGCCGGGCCGGCAGGGATGCAACCCGGCGCTGGCGAGCAGATCGCTCCCCGGGGACAGGGAATGCTGCTCGTTGAACTTACTTCACCGGTGCGTTCATCGCCCAGGCCACGCCGAACGGATCGTTCAGCTGACCCCAGCGGTCGCCCCAGAACATCACCTGCAGCGGCGTGACGATTTCGCAGCCGGCATCGACGGCGCGTTGCCACCAGGCATCGATGTTGTCGTCCTGGAGATGCAGCTGCAGCGTGTAACCCTGCGGCTTTTGATGCGGATGGCCGTGCTCGGGATAGGCATCGCAAAGCATCAGCGTCGAGCCGTTGACATAGAGATGGATATGCATGGTGCGGCCCTGTTCGTCGGCCGGATAGGCAAAGACCTGCTCGGCGCCGAAGGCCTCGCGGTAGAACTCGGCGGCCTTGAAGGCGCCGTCCACCTGGAGATAGGGGGTCAATCCGCCGAGCACCTTGGCGCTTGGCTGAACGGGGGTTTGGTCGGTCATTGCGTGTTCCTCTTCACGTTGGTTTGGCCTTGCCACCAAAAGACGGATGAGTCCGCGGCAATCCTACATGGTCGCCGAACTAATTTCGAAGCCCGGGCCGGGAGAGACCAGGCAAGCGGCGGGATTGAACGACGGGCACCTTTGTCGGCTGGACGCGATCATATGACCTTGGCCGAGAAGATGGTTGCGCGCCGGCTGTTCCGCGTGTCGAGAATATCCGGAAAGCCGATGTCCTTGCGCAATTCGGCGGGCAGCGAAAGCAGGATGCGTTCGCTGCGGTGGCGGGCGCGCGCCGCCGCATATTGGGTTGCGATGCGACCGATGGATGACAGGACCGACATGGTAGTTCTCCCTGGTTGGCGCCGGCATTATCGTGTCGGCATCCCAAGGACGTGCTAGGCCGGAGCGATCCGACAGATCGTCGAAATTTTTGCCGCAACAGCGGTAGATTCGTGGCGGGTGGTCTGCGCGGCTAACTCAAGCGGCAACTTCCAAGCGCTCGATCGTGTCGAGATCGGCTTTCTTCGCCTCTCCCTCGACGGCGAGGTCATAGCTCGCCTGCATATTCATCCAGAACTGCGGCGTGGTTCCGAAAAACTTCGCAAGGCGCAGCGCGGTGTCGGGCGTTACCGGTGTGATCTCGCCGGCCAGCCGCTCGATGCGAGTGCGCGGCACATGCAGCTTTTTTGCGAGCGTATAAGGCTTCAGGCCAAGCGGTATGAGATATTCTTCGCGGAGAATTTCTCCGGGATGGACAGGGGGGGTGATAGCAAGCATTTGAAACCGTCCTTCAATGATAGTCGGTGATCTCGACATCCTCGGCTCGCCCGTCCACCCAACGAAAGCAGACGCGAAACTGGTCGTTGATGCGGATCGAATGCTGACCGGCACGATTGCCTTTGAGCGCCTCAAGTCTGTTCCCGGGAGGCGTCCTGAGGTCTGACAGTTCGACGGCGTTGTCGATCATGAACAGCTTCCGCTGGGCTGACCGGACAAGATCCGACGGGAAGCCCTTTGGAGCCTTGCCGTTCGACACGGATTCGCTGATCTTGTCCTTGAACGAGCGTATCATCTGCCGGATCCGATAGACGTATCTTCGCACGATACGTTCTCTGGGTCAAGAAACGTCTCATACAACGATACGAAATCCCACCTGTCAAGGACAGGTGGGATTTTCATGTCGGCATGGCATTTTGCTACCGCTCAGCTAACTGCTTCGGCCACCGAACGAAAGAATTGCTCGGGGTCCTCGACTTCGGTCAGCCGCCGCTTCTCGATCAGCCAGAAGCGGTTGCCGATGGCGCGGATGAAGGAGCGGTCGTGCGAGGCGAGCACGCAGCTTGCCTGGTGGGCGAGCAGTTCGGCTTCCAGCGCTTCCTGGCCGTCGATGTCGAGATGGTTGGTCGGCTCGTCGAGCAGGTAGAAGTTGGGGTTGGCGAGCCTCAGCACCAGCATCATCAGCCGCGCCCTCTGGCCGCCGGACAGCACACCGATCCTGCGCTCCTGCATCTCGATGCTAACCCCGGCGCTGGCAAGCAGCGAGCGGGCACGCTGCTCGCCGACATCGGTGCGGCGCGAGACCATCGCCAGCGGCGTGTCGTCGCCGCTGATGCCGGACAGTGCCTGGTCGCTGTAGCCGAGCACCGTCGACGGTGTCACCTTGACGTTCCGCACCGTGTCGGGATCGACGATGGCGTTGCGGATCAACGTGACGAAGCGCGACTTGCCGACGCCGTTACGGCCGAGCAGCACGATGCGGTCTGCCTGGCAGATGTGGCGCTTGCCGGTCCTGAACAGCAGCGTGCCGTCGGGCGTTTCCACCGCCGCGTCGTCGAGCGTGATCAGCACCTTGGCGTGCGTGCCGCGATTGGCGAGCCTGATGGCGCCCGCCGATTTTTCGCGATGCGCCGGCGCCGCGGCGTCCTCCAACCGCTCCGCCCGCTGGTTGAGCTGTTTGGTCTTGACCGTCAGCAGATCGCTGCCCGAATTGATGCCGATGTTGTTAAGCTTGGCGGCCTGCCGGCGCAGTTGCTGCGCCACCTTCATATCGCGCTGGAATTTGCGCTCGGTCGAGGCGTCTAGCTCGTCCATTGCATCCCTTGCGCGGGAGTAGGGGAGGGAAAACACCGGCGACTGGTCCGGGCGCAGGAACAGGGTGCGGCTGGTGGTGGCGTCGAGGAAGGCACGGTCGTGGCTGGCGATGACGACCGGCACTTCACGCGGCAGCGTATTCAGCCAAGTTTCAAATTGGCTGATGCGGGCAAGGTCGAGATGGTTGGTCGGCTCGTCGAGCAGCAGGACGTCGGGATCGGTAACCCAGACGCGGGCGATCAGCGCCAGCCGCTGCCAGCCGCCACTCAGCGCCTGCATTGGCCGCTCGCGCATCGGTGCGGGCACGTCGAGTGAATCCAGCACCACATCGACCCGCCACATCTCGCTTTCGGCCTGGTCCGGCGGCAAGGCATCGGCCACCACTTGGTGAAAGGTGCGGCCAAGCAGGGCGGGGGAAACAGACTGCTCGACATGGCCGACGCGCAGCCCTCGCGTGCGGGTGATGTCGCCAAAGGTCGGTTCCATCTCGCCGGTCAGGCATTTCAGCAAGGTCGACTTGCCGCGGCCATTGGCGGCGACGATGCCGAGCCGGTCGCCGCTGCCGATGGTGAGATCGAGATTGGAGAAGAGCGGCGCACTCATGGTGACGCCGAGGGATTTGAGGCTGATCAGGGCCATTTGATTTCTCTGGTCTTGCCGGAATCCGGCTCAATGCACTTTGACGGTGCGCGTGCCGGCCAGCAGGCTCGGCGTTGCGGCACCACGAAGGCAGACCAAAAAATCGAAGCGGGAAAACCCGGACCGTCCCTGGTCAGCCCTGCAAGCAAGCTCGCAGGGCAGAAATTGGGCCACGCTGACGATGGTGATCAATAAACACGCAGCCCTCCTTTCAAGACGTTTGAGTGTGGTGACTGGTTATACCAAAGGCGGGGCGGAGGGCAAGGGTGCCGCTTTCACGCGCCGCGGGAAGGGATCCAGCACCAGTATGCAGCCGCCGATGATCGCCGCCGCGCCGAAGCCCTGGACGATGGTTAGCGACTCGCCGAGCACGACCGTGCCGACCAGCACCGCAATCACGGTGACCGCGAACTCGACGCTGATCGTCCTGGTGGCGCCGATGCTGGCAACCAGCCGGAAATAGACGACGTAGGTCATCGCGCTCATCACGCAGGCGAGAATGGCAAGATGGAGGAAGTCGATGGCGCGCGGCATCGCCGGCACCGGCACGGCGAGAAGCAGCGGCAGGGTCATCAGCCCGCCGAGCAGGAAGGCGGCGCTGGTGAGTTCGAGTGAGCCCGCCGAGCGCAGATGACGGTTGGCGTAGTTGCTGCCGAAGGCGGCCGAGAACGAACTGAAAAGCGAGGCGGCGCAGCCGAGCGCGAAGGAGGCGGTGACCGGCATTGCGGGGAAGCCAACCAGAACGACAATACCGGTGGCACCGAGCAGAAGCCCAGCCAGCCCGCGAATGGTGATGCGCTCAAGCCCCCACAACTGGCTAATGATCATCGAGAACAGCGGGATCGCGGTAACGAGGATCGCCGCCATGGCCGTCCCGATGCGCGGCGTGGCATAGGACAGGCCGATCAGCTGCGCGGCGACCGTCGTCGCGCCGACCACGGCGAAGTGCCGCCAGCCGGCGCTGAAATCGAGCCTGCGCCGGGTCGCGGCGGCAAGCAGAAAGAGCGTGATGCCGGCGGTCAGCGACCGCAGCGTGACCGCGCCGACCCAGCCAAAGGCATGCACCACTTTGAGCAGCACCAGGAACGACAATCCCCAAGTGACGGCCAGGAAGACGTAGGCGGCGATGTCCTTGGGTTTCATGGGTGTGGTGGCTGGTGAGAGGTTGGCTTCCGGAGTGGAAGCCACCGGGTGCGGTCGACCTACCGTTTCCGCATGCTCGCTGCAAGGGCGTGCGCATCGTGCAGGAGGGGAGTTGCCGGTTACGCTAGTTGAAGAGAGGCTATGTTGGCAGGACAGCGTGGGGCGCGAAGGATCGCTACCGTCCCGGCCTGCCCGTCTTCCCCGGCCGCCGTTTCTCGCGGCGGGCATCGCCCGGATCTTCGTAGGAGCCGATGCCGGCGCGCTGGCGCACGATTGGTTTGTCGTCGCGTTCCTTCGCGCCCCCCTCTGTCCTGCCCGACATCTCCCCCACGAGGGGGGAGATTGGCTGTGGCTTGGCAGGCACCTTTCCTTCGACCGGTTTTTCGGTCCGCCGCACGGTCATTTCATCGAGCGAGTTCTTCTTGAACAGCGGTTTGGTGGCGTCACCGGGAATGCCGAAGTCGGACCCGTGTGCTTCCTCGGCCGACTGTTTCTTGAACAGCGAACGGGAGACCGCACCGGCCGGCGTCGGCATGTCGGTGCCCGGACCCATGTCGTCAATGGAGGGTTTGGCGAACAGCGGCTTCTTCACCGGCACCGCGCCATCGGCGCCCATTTCGTCGAGCGCCGGCTTGCGGAAGAGGTTGGGCCGGGCAGCCTTGGCTGCCTCTTCGCCGGCGCGTGCTTCGTCGAGTTTGCGGAAACGCTCCTGTTCCTCTGCTGTACGATGCTTGGCCACGCCCTTGTTGTGCTTGCCCTTTTCGCGGCCCGAGACCGGGCTTTCCATGTCGGCATATTTGGCCAGCGGATCGTCGGAGATCGACAGTTCCATCTCGCGCAACCGCTTGATCTCGTCGCGGATGCGGGCCGCTTTCTCGAAGTCGAGATTGGCGGCGGCGTCGCGCATCTGTTTTTCCATCGCGTCGAGATGGGCCTTGAGGTTGTTGCCCATCATGGCGCCGGCGCTGTCGGTGAACTGCGAAATATCGGCGCGGACATGGTCCTTTTCATAGACCGAGTCCAGAATGTCGGAGATGCGCGACTTGACCGATTCAGGGGTGATGCCGTTGGCCGCGTTCCATTCCATCTGCTTTTCGCGACGGCGGTTGGTCTCGGCCATCGCCCGCTCCATCGAACCGGTGACCTGGTCTGCATAGAGGATGACCTTGCCGTCGACGTTGCGGGCGGCGCGGCCGATGGTCTGGATCAGCGAGGTCTCAGAGCGCAAAAAGCCCTCCTTGTCGGCGTCGAGAATGGCGACGAAGCCGCATTCGGGGATATCGAGGCCTTCGCGCAAAAGGTTGATGCCGACCAGCACGTCGAAGGCGCCGAGGCGCAGGTCGCGCAGGATCTCGATGCGCTCCAGCGTATCGATGTCGGAGTGCATGTAGCGGACGCGCACGCCCTGTTCGTGCAGGTACTCGGTCAGGTCCTCGGCCATGCGCTTGGTCAGCACAGTGACCAGCGTGCGGTAGCCGGCCTTTGTGGTCTCGCGGATCTCGCCGACGACGTCGTCGACCTGGCTTTTCGCCGGACGCACCTCGACCGGCGGGTCGATCAGGCCGGTCGGACGGATGACCTGCTCGGCGAAGACGCCGCCGGCCTGTTCCATCTCCCAGCCGCCCGGCGTCGCCGAGACGGCGACGGAGAGCGGCCGCATGGCGTCCCATTCCTCGAAGCGCAGCGGCCGGTTGTCCATGCAGGACGGCAGCCGGAAGCCATACTCGGCCAGCGTCGCCTTGCGCCTGAAGTCGCCGCGATACATGCCGCCGATCTGCGGCACGGTGACATGGCTTTCGTCGATGAAGACCAGCGCATTGTCGGGGATGTACTCGAACAGCGTCGGCGGCGGATCGCCCGGCTGGCGGCCGGTGAGATAGCGCGAATAGTTCTCGATGCCGGCGCAGGAGCCGGTCGCTTCCAGCATCTCCACGTCGAAGCGGCAGCGCTGCTCGAGCCGTTGTGCCTCGAGCAGGCGGCCGGCGCGCTCGAGTTCGACCAGCCGTTGCTTGAGCTCTTCCTTGATCGACTTGATCGCCTGGTTCAGGGTCGGGCGCGGCGTCACATAGTGCGAGTTGGCGTAGATCTTGACGCTCTTCAGCTCGCCGGTCTTCTGGCCGGTCAGCGGGTCGAACTCGGTGATCGCCTCGATCTCGTCGCCGAACATCGAGATGCGCCAGGCGCGGTCTTCCAGGTGGGCGGGAAAGATTTCGATCGTGTCGCCGCGCACGCGGAACGAGCCACGGACGAAATTGATGTCCTGGCGCTTGTATTGCTGGGCGACGAGGTCGGCGAGCAGAGCGCGCTGGTCGAGCCGGTCGCCGATCTGCATCTGGAAGGTCATCGCCGTATAGGTCTCGACCGAGCCGATACCGTAGATGCAGGACACGGAAGCGACGATGATGACGTCGTCGCGTTCGAGCAGCGAGCGCGTCGCCGAATGGCGCATGCGGTCGATCTGCTCGTTGATCGAGGATTCCTTCTCGATGAAGGTGTCGGTGCGCGGGACGTAGGCTTCCGGCTGGTAATAGTCGTAGTAGGAAACGAAATACTCCACCGCATTTTCCGGGAAGAATTTTTTGAACTCGGAATAGAGCTGCGCGGCCAGCGTCTTGTTGGGCGCCAGGATCAGGGCCGGGCGTTGCGTCTCCTCGATCACCTTGGCCATGGTGAAGGTTTTGCCCGAGCCGGTGACGCCGAGCAGCACCTGGGTGCGGTCGTTGTTGTCGATGCCTTCGACAAGATCCTTGATGGCGGTCGGCTGGTCGCCGGCCGGCTCGAAGTCCGACACCATCTTGATGGCGATGCCGCCTTCCGATTTCTCGGGTCGGTCCGGGCGGTGCGGCGTCCAAAGGACGCCGTCCTTGTGCAGCGGATTGCCCGATTCGATCAATGCCGACAGCGCAGCCACCGTCGCGGTGATGCCGCTCGACGTCATCGTCTCGGCTTCTTCCAGCGAGACATCGAGGCCGGCGACGGGGTTGAGGCCGGCGGCCGCCCGCTCCCTGGCCGAGGCGGCGCCGCCCATCGATGTGCCGCGCGCCGTGCGTCCGGGTGCGGCCGAGCGCTCGGGGATCTTCTTAGACTTGCCGCTGTCCCTCCCCCTTGAGGGGAGGGTGGCGGCGGAGCCGCCGGGTGGGGTCGGTTCGACCGGGCTCGACGCTTCTTTGTGTCGAGCGCTTCCTTTGCCGACCCCCTCTGTCGCCTTCGGCGACATCTCCCCCTCGAGGGGGGAGATTAGGTGTCCCTCGCGTTCGGCTTCCTGCTCGATCTGGTCGGCCCAATCCGCGATCGAGCCGGTCAGCGGCGTGCCCGACAGTTCGGGCTGCGGCATCTCGGCGAAGCCACCCTTGTGCAACGGCTCCGACGCGTCGAGGAAATCGGTCAGCGGGCTGCGCCGCTTCGGCGCGGCGCGGTCGTCATTCGCCGTCGGCGGCGTCCTTTTACCAGGGGATTTGACCATGTGCCGAATATGGGAGGTCTTGGCCAAAATGGAAAGAGCGCGGTGGCGAGAGGCGTACCGAACAACTCGGCTCCTGACAGTAGGCTGTCAGGAGCAGGCGGGAATGCCTGTCGGTATTACGCGCCCCTGGCGGCGGACGCGACCCGCGTCGGCGAAGACGACAGGCGCGGCACGACGACGAGGCGCTTGATCTTGCCCTTCTTGAAGGCGGCGAGGAAGCGCGCATAGTCCTTGAAGGCGACGCAACCGCTGGACTGGGCGTAACGGCCCCGAAGCAGGTAGGTATGGGCCAGAAAGCCGTCGCGATTGTATTTGTTGCGGCCATCGACCGGTGTCAGGCGCAAGGCTTCGACACCATGAAAGCGCGACTCTCGCAGCGACAGATTGTAGGTGTTGGGCGGTGTCGGTCCGCGGTTCTTCTGGTCGGCATAGCGCGGCTGGTCCACCATGGCGCCAACGCCCGAATGCGCCTCGAGCCTCGAGCCGTCAGGCATGTAGACGGTCCCGGCGCTGATGTCGTAGACGGCGACGCCATTGCTGGCCCCGCTCGTGGACCCTGGCGAGTTGAACAGGTTCTTGAATGCCCTGCCGAGGCCGCCCGCAGGCGTGTCTGGCTTGGCATAAGCCAACGCGTCGCCGCCATCGGCCGGCCTGCCTTGCCGGGTCGGCTTTATCGGCTGGGCTTGCTGGACCGGCTTTGCCTGAGGCTCCGGCTTCTGCTGCGCGACCTTGGGCTGTTGAGCCGGCTTGTCCTGCTCCACGGACTTCGGTGGCTCCGGCTTGTCGTATTGCGGGCGACGGGTTGGCAGCGGCACATCGTCGGTGAGCGCGTCCGGCAGCGAGGCGGCATCGCCGGGTTGGTTCTGCTGGGTTTCGACAGGCGAAACCGCGATATCGGCCGAGGATTCGGTCATCGGCAGCGGCGAGGCGAACGCCTCGTCCTCGACCGGCAGCGATTCGACGAGAGCGAGCGCCAATTGCGAGTCGCTTGGCGTTTCCGACTGGGCAAAGCCCGTAGGCAAGGGCGCGGTCTGCACGACGACGGAGCCGGTGTCCATCCGCGCGAAGCGTTCCGCTGCCGGAGCCGGCATATCGTCCGACAGGCTGGCCACCATGTTGGCGGGTGGCCCCAGGGACGCCTGCGCGACTTGCGGCGCGGCGCGGGAAATCAGGGGTCGGGCGTCGGCTGTGACGGCAGGTTTGCCGGTACTGGCGAAGGCAGCGGCGAGTTTGCTCGGCGACAGCGACGCTTCCATGCGTTCGAAACGCTCCTGCGATTTCGACTTTGCCACAGGGGCTGGCTTTGCCTGCGCCACGAGGCGCGCGGATTTTTCGGTATGAGGGCTCAGCCGGGCCAGCTTGAAGCAGCTGGCGCCGCATTGCACGGCATGGTCGTGCAAGGCCTGCGCGCCGCCATGGGCATTGGCCAGCACGAACGGTGCCGAGGATCTCAGGAAACGCTGCTTCAGCGGATCGGCCAGGGCCAGCGATCCCGGCGTCGACAGCGTCTGCGGCAGGCCGCCTGATGTCGCCGACAACGAGGCGCCGACGGAACTCAGCCCAACCATGGTGCCGATCAGCCACAGGCCCACGGCGGCGCTGACGCCAGGCACCGCGATCCAGCGGACGATCCGTTCAGCGGTGAAGGAAGAGGAACGTGGCGCGTCGCAAGCCGTCTCGCCCTGCCAATGCTCGTCCCCGACAATTTTCTTACTCAAGAACGCCATACACCAATCTTGCTCCAATCGGCTCCCACGTCCGCGGCTGTGATAGCCGCGACGACCATTCTGTGAGTGATCCCAGGTGGTCCCCGACGCGTTTGTCGCGCCTGTCGTTAGTTGCCGACTGCTTCAAAATATGGACAAAGTTGGTTAACCAATCCCTCTCAAAACCAAACGAGAGACGTGGACTTTGTGCCGAAGAAGGCTTGTCCACGACCATGAACGCGGTATTGCAGCCCTTCCAAGGCTGTTTTGCTGCCTGCTTTTGACGCCCAAGTCAAGCAAAACAGTCATCGCTAATATATACTAATATATAGCGGAGGGTGGTCCGGCGAGTCATGCAGCCAGGAACGCTCGCCAATCCGCATCGCTGAAAACGTCGCCGCACCGGGGAAACCGTTGTCCGCGGGCTACAAGTTCCGCAGCGGGACGGCTGGGGACAGAGCAGGAAATTGACCGGCACCAAGGCGGCCGACAGGTGTCGAAATTTCTGCGGCGAGGCGCTAGTTGAACCATAGCGCAAAAGTCAGGAACCCACTGCCGCCGAACTCGCGCTGGATCTGGTCGAAGTCGTCGCTCGAGAGAATCCTGCCGCTTTCGAGATAAGGCGCGATGGCTGGGCCGGTGATCGACAGCACCAGGTCGAAGGGCTTCGGTTCGTCGAAGAAGCGCTTCATATTGATGCCCTTGCCGGCGATGCGGAAGTGCGGCAGCAGCACGCGGCCTTCGAGCAGGTCCTCGGCCATGGTCAAGGCGGCGAGCCAGGCCGCGACCTGCTCTTCGCCGACTTCGAGGCCCGTCAGTTGGTTCTCGCCCTTCTGCTGCGGGCCTGGCAGCCATTCGCGGTCATTGTCGGTCTCGGCGCGGATCGCCTTCCAGTCCTCGCGCGACAGCCGGATCATTTCGAGCAGATGGCGGCGCGCCGCTTGCCGGCGCTCCGGCTCGACCACTGGCCAGTTGACGAGATGTACCAGCGAAATGAAATCGGCGATCCGCCATTCCGAGGAGAAGATGCTGCTGCCCATGTCGCCGCTCGGCGGCACGAGGATATCCTGCAACGGCAGTTTGGCGCGCGGGAACAGCATGTGGAAGGAGCCGTCGAAGGTGCTTTTGAAATCATGCGCCAGCCAGAAGTCGGCCTGCGCCATCAGGAACTCGGCGTATCCCTGCAACCAATAACCGTCGGCGCGGTCGAAGCGGAAGGTAAGTCCGGGCGCCGCATCGTCCGGCGCGCTGCCGCCGCGCGACAGCGAAGCGATGATCGCGGCCATGCTTTCATCCGGCGCGATCGTGCCGTCCTCGTCGAGGTCGATGCCGACATGGGTGAGGTCGATGACCATGCCGATATCGGCATTGGCCGGCACCGCCCCAAGCGTGGCGGCGGATTTTTCCAGCCGGTCGCGGAAAGCCACCAGAATGGCGCGGAATTGTTCGTAGGTCAGCGGTTCGGGGTTGGGATTGTCCGGCACCGGCAGCCGCATCAAGGGCAGCATGAAGGATTGCGGGCTTTCGAAACCATGCCGGTGCAGACCGCTGGCCAGCAGTTCCAGCGCGGTGAAGAATTCGCCCGCGCCGGCGGCATAGGCCGATGCGGGATCGTTTGGGGCGGCGGCCTCGAGCGTAGACAGGGCGCTGTCGCGCGCGGCCACGGTCTTTGCCTCGAACAAAGCGGTTGCCGCTTCGGGCATGGCCGCCGACGCGTACGACAGCGGTACGAGCACCATGAAAGCCGATGCCAGCAGGCTTGCTATTCGTGCCATCTTTCCCCTCCCATGCATCGATCGTGAACGACCATACACAGATTTCCGCCATCGCGCCTCGCTGGCGGTGCTGCGGTACGATTGTCGACGGATGCGCTTCAACCTGTGCGACGGACGGTCTAAACAGGGCAAACAAATTGGACATGGCGTGTCGAACTATCCGCTCTCCTACAAGCTGTCCTGGCTGCCGCGTTTCCTGAAGCCGTCGCTTGGCGGTGACATCGATGCGTTTGCGCCGGCGGCGGGGACGCTGATGGCAACCCTGCCAGATCGGACGGTGCGGCTCGCCTTCATCGGCGACATCTCGGCGGTGGCCAACCGCAGCGCGCCGCAAAGCGATCCGGTGATCGCGAAGCTGCTGGGCTCCGCCGATCTGGTGATCGGCAATTGTGAAAGTCCGATCGTAGACCGGCCGAGCGCTGTGCTTGGCACCCGGCTTGGCACGCGCCATGCGATGACCGAACGGTTTCTGACGGAGGCGCTGGCGGCGGTAGGCATTGCTCGCGAAAAACTCGTGTTGTCGCTGGCCAACAATCACGTGCTCGACCAGGGCGTCGCCGGCTTCGACGAGACGGTGGCGGCACTGAAGCGGCTCGGCATCCGCACCATCGGCCTGGCTGCTGGTGGCCCGGTGCAGCATTTCGCGGTCGGGCCGCTGGATGTCGGCTTCGCCGCCTTCACGGTGTGGCGCAACGCTGATGAAAGCCTGTTCGCCGCCCGCGTGTCGATGGACTGCGATCCAACGCACTGGCCGCACGATGCTGTCGATCTTCTCTGCGCGGTGCCGCATTGGGATTGGGAGTTCCGGCATTTTCCGCGCGCCGAGACGCAGGCGCTGGCCAGGCGTCTTGCCGGGCAGGGCGTCGGGCTGATCGCCGGTCATCATGCCCATGTCCTTCAGCCGGTGGAGCAGATCGACGGCACGGTCGCCGCTTATGGACTTGGCGATTTCCTTGGGACCGCCTTTGCCCGCCAGCCATGGCCCGGTCGTATCGGTGGCATATTCGTCGTCGATGTCAGCGCCGATGCCGGCACCCGCGGCAGGATCGCGTCATATCGGCTGCATCCCTTTGTGCGGCTGCGGAGCGGGGATCATGAGCGGCTGGTGCCGGTGGAGGGGTTGGAGGGTGCGATGAGGGGACAGGTCGAGAGGCGGCTGGGCGCGATCTTTCCGTAGTGTTGCAGCGGAAGGGCAGGTGCATTCGCCAATCGCCTATTATGGCGCTGCCCCTCATCTGCCTGCCGGCATCTTCTCCCCGTATAGCGACGGGGAGAAGGGGCTGACCGCAACCTCGGCACCCTTTCTGCAACGTTGGAAATTGGCGAAATCCTTCGCGGAAGCGTCCTTCTCTCCGTCGCTATACGGGGAGAAGATGCCGGCAGGCAGATGAGGGGCGGCGCGACGTTCTTCTAACAGGCACCGTATCGCAGCATTGCCGTCGATACAGTGCACAAAACCAGCTATCATGACCTTGTCGAGGCTTGCGGGGGCGGCGATGGAAACAGCGGACTTCATGCCGAGCGAGGCGGTCACGGCCGGCATCCGGAAAGACATCGAGAGCTATGAGGCGGCGCGGGGCTCGGCGGTGCGGCAGGTGCGCTGGCGGGTGCCGCTGTTCGTCGGCCTGGCGCTGGTGTTCGTGGCGCTGGTCGCCTGGCTGTTCAACAAGGTCGCCGATCCCAACGAGCAATGGTTCTCGACGCCGCATGTGTTTCTCTATGGCATCGGCTTGGTGGCTTCGAGCGTGCTCTATTTCGAGGCCATGAAACCGGCGACGCGGCTGCAGCAATCGTTCCGCGAGACGCTGCTGCCGATCGTCTTCGGCTTCATCGCGGATATGCGTTACCAGCATGGAGGGAAGCCGAACTCTTTCGACCGGCTGCCGCGCGAGGCGGTCGGTGCCTTCAACCGGCAGTCGTTCGACGATGTCGTTTCGGGCCGCTACGAAGAGTTTCCGTTCGAGCTTTACGAAGCAGAACTGCGAATAGGGTCGGGCAAGGATTCATCGACAGTCTTCAAGGGTGTCATTGTCGCTTTCGAAGCGATCGAGCCGTTTCCGGGGGTGTTGGTGGCGACGCGGCGGACCAATGCGGTCGTCGGGTTCTTTCGCGGCATGTTCGCCGGCAAGATGCAGGAATTGTCATCCGGCGTGCCGGAGCTCGATGCGGCCTATGAATTCCGCACCGACAATGTCGAGGCGGCGCGGCCGTTGGTGACCGGCCGGCTGGCGCAGGCGCTGAAATGGCTGGGCGAAACCTGGCCGGACGAACCAGCCCGCGTCGCTCTCAACGGCAGCGACGGTTTCCTGCTGTTGCCGCAGGCGAAGAATTTCTTCGAACTGCCGGATATTTCGGTGCCACTCGATTACACCAGGCATGTCGCGCCGATGATATCGGACATGGGCGCCATGCTGGCGACGGCGGCACTCGTGCGCAAGATCGGCGCGAGGGATGAGGCGACGAGTTAGGACAATTCCAGCAGAACCGTGAAGCGGTTCAGCACTCGAAGCCGTATTTGTCGCGCATGTAGTCGGCCTCTTCGTTCGACATTCGCTTGAACATCACACAGACGGTGAAGCTGCCGACCTGGCGCCCGTCGCTCGTATATCCCCAATCGGAAATATCGTCCCGTTTGAATTTAAAATTCTGGCCGAGGACGACGGTGTGCACTTCCTCCGGCTGGTTCGCCAGAATACCGACAAACCCCGTTTCGGTGCGGCGGAATGGTATGACCCAGAAGTGTTCGGTGACGTTCCCGTCCCGCACCTTGACCTTCAGTTTGAACCTGTCGGTGCCGGCTGGCGGCGCTTCGGACAAGGCCAGGAATTCGTCGAGGCTGGCGAGCGCCTGCGCCGTCGCCGCCGCCATGTCGGGATCTCCCGGAGCGAAGATCATCGTTTTGTCGTCATCCGGATCGACACCTTGCGCGCCGGCCAATCCCGGAGCAAGCGCCAGGATCAGGGACATCGCGGTCCGGACTGCAAGCTTCATGGAAGGCCCCCCTTCATCATAGCGGTCGATACCATCCCGCATCCATTCCGAGTTTGCAACCGGAACGCGAGTTTCGTCCAGTTCGAGGCGACGGTTGAGGCGACCGAGGAAACAAAATTTGTACCGACGACCAATCAGCAGGCTGTTTCGTGATGCCGCCCAAGGCGGATTGCGGCGGCTGCGTGGTGGTTGAAAGCGGCCCGCCGCAATCCAGCTAAGGGACTCTTTTCGTGGAAGGAAGAGCGCCTGTCGAGGGAAAGAAGCGGCTTGACTTTGCGTCGGCCGGAAGCAATGTGTCAGAATTAAGCCACTGATTTCCTTTGCGAAAATTCATTCAACGTGATTTGCGGACGCCAGGCGTTTCGTTCCAGTTTCGGGTCGTTCGGCGCTGTCGTTTCCCACGTCGGCAGCCCGAAAAACCGAAACAGCACGGAGTGCACTCGATGAAAAAGACCCTCGCAACCACCGCCGCTCTGCTCGCCTTTCTCGGCACGGCCTACGCCGCAACCGTTCAGGGCACCATCCAGTCCGTCGACCCGACAACCAAATCGATCACTCTCGATGACGGCAAGATCTATCAGCTGTCGCCGGAAGCGGCGGTCGGGAAACTGAAGGTCGGCGCCAAGGTGGCGGTGACGGTCGATGACAAGACCGGCATGGTGACATCGATCAAGAAGGCTTCATAGGCGCGCGCATAAGTTCTGGCGCGGGCCGCAATGGTCAAGATCGGCGCCGCCCCTCATCCGCCTGCCCGTCCTCCGCGGCAGCTGCGCAGCAGCTGCGGAGGGTGGACCGGCACCTTCTCCCCGTGAAGAAGAACGGGGAGAAGGGTCAAGCTCCAGCGTTGGCGTACCCTCTCCCCGTTCTTCACGGGGAGAGGGTAAGGGTGAGGGGCAGCGCCGACATTTGAGATAATCCGCGTCGTGCCGCTTCGCCACGCCGATGCGGAGAAGGTGGCTCATGCCGCCGCTATGGTTTTTACCGAAAGCCCGCGCTATCCCTTGGCCAACGGGGGGATATTCATGGCCGAGGAACAAAAAGGTTTTCGCCTGTCGCGGCGGCTGCTGCTGGGTGCTGCCGTGGTCGGCGGCGCGGTGTTGTGGGGTGGCACCACTATGGCGCGGCTGGCGCGCGGGCCTTCGGGGCCGAAGGATGCCGGGCGTATCGCCGATGTCGATGGCATCGCCCTGCCGCTGAAGCCGATAGCCAACCCGCCGGCCTTTGAACCTTCGCTGCCATGGTCGGCCAAGGGCGGCGACATCAACGATGCCAGCGGCCTCTCGAGAACGCCGGTCTATGGCGTCGTCGAAATCGCCGAAGAAGTCCAGATCGCCAAGGCGCTGGCGTTCGCGCGCGCCAATGGCTTGAAAGTGTCGCTGGCCGCCATCCGCCACTCGATGGGCGGGCATGCCTTCGACGACAACGCGCTGGTGCTCGACTTCAGAAAGTTCAACAAGGTCACCGTCGACGCGGCGGCAAAAACCATGACGTTGCAGCCGGGCGCGCGCTGGCACGACATCCAGAGCATGCTGCATCCGCGCTTCGCGGTGAAGGCGATGCAGTCGACCGACATCTTCTCCGTCGGCGGCTCGCTGTCGGTCAACGCGCATGGCATGGACCATCAGGCGGGCTCGGTGGCCGGCTCGATCCGCTCGATGCGGGTGATGCTGGCCGATGGCTCGGTGACCACCTGCTCAGCAAGCGAGAACCCCGACCTGTTCCGCCACGTCGTCGGCGGCTACGGCCTGTTCGGCGTGGTGCTGGAGGCGACGCTCGATATCGTTGACAACGCGGTCTACCGGACCTCGCGCGAGATCATCAAATCGGATGATTTCCCGAAATTCTTCGTCGAGGTGCTGGAGCCGAACAAGGAGATCGGCCTGTTCTACGGCCATCTGTCGACGGCGCCGGGCAATTTCCTCGAAGACATGATCGTCTATCGCTACGACAAGGTGGCCGACCAGTCGCCGGCCGACCAGCCGTTGCTCGGCGAACCGGACGGTGTCGGCCTCAAGCGGGTGATCATGAACATGGCGAAATGGGGCAGCGCCTTCCAGGAGCTGAAGTGGTTCACCGAAAAGACGCTGGAGCCTAAATTCGAGAGCTGCACGGTGGCACGCACAGCGGCCATGGCCGAAGGCGAAGCCTGCCTCGTCACCCGCAACAATCCGATGCACGATTCGGTGCCTTATCTGTTCAACGACCTGCCTGACGAGACCGACATCCTGCACGAATATTTTATTCCGCGTGCCGCCTATAATTTATTCATCGCGGAGGCTCGCGAGATCCTGCGCAACCAGGACTTGCCGGTGCTCAATGCATCGGTACGCATCGTCCACAAGGAGGATGTCGCGCTGACCTATGCGCCGGAACCTGCCTATTCGCTGGTGCTCTACATCAACCAGCCGACCGATGCCGACGGCAATGCCAGGATGCGGGCGTTGACCCGGGCGCTGATCGACGTCACGATCAAGCATGGCGGGCGGTTCTTCCTGCCCTACCAGCTGCATTACACGGCTAGCGAATTGCTGGCGTCCTATCCCGAACTGCCGGCCTTCCTCGCCGCCAAGCGCCGATATGACCCGACGGAACTGTTTTCCTCGACGTTCTACCGTGCCATCAAGGCGCTGAGCGGAGTGGTGTAGCGGGGGCAGAACTTCATACGGAGCAGGTGGCACTCCGTAGAGTGCTTCGTTGACCCGTTCTGCCTGTCGCGTCCGCAGCCAGTCTTCGAGCCTGATCCCGGTCTTACAGCACCAGTCCGGCCAGCCAGTTGGCGGATCGTTTCGCCATGTCGGCGGTGGCCGACGCGGCGCGGCCAAGGTCTGTCTTGACCACGGCGTAGCCGTTTTTCGTGCGGTAGAGCACGCCGGTTCCGCCCTCGACCATCTGTTCATAGGCGACGGGCCGGGCGGCGGCTGCTTCCATGGCCGTCGTCGGCGAGCCGACTGGAACGCTCGGCCGGCGGCTCAGTTCAGGTGGCAGAGGGTTTTCAACGGCCCGGCTGGCCGGCTTCAATTCGGGGCGGGACGCGGCCGCGGCCAGCTGCGAGGAGGATGACGAGCCCTTCGAGCGGCAGATGCCGGAGACGAGCGGATAGCTGAAATTGCGCTCGTGCAGAATCTGGCTCTTCATCGCCGCTTCGCACTCCGCGACGGTCGACCATTTGGCCGGCGTCTCGCCGATATATTCGCACAATTTGGCGTCGCAGTCGCAGCCGACGATGGTCATGGCGACAAGGGCGGTCTTGATCACGGTCTCGTCCCTTCGAGATGCCCCCCGGCAGCTTATTCACGCAATACGCCATCGCGCGCGAACAAGGCGGGATTTGGCCGCGATTGTGGAATGAGCGTGACTGCACGCTCCAAACGCATGATCTCCGCCAGGCGTGGCCGAAAGGTCTCAGTAATCGTAGACGTGTTCGAGCCTGGCGCCTGCCTTGATCAATGCCGCCAGCACCAGATGCAGCTTGCGTACGGCGACGACCATGCCGGTGCGGCGCGTCGACAGATCCGCCGGGAGCGGATAGCTGAACAGAATACGCATGCCCTCGGGAACGGCGATCGAGTCCGTGGACAGCACGGTGACCATGATTTCGTCATTGCCGCCGATCTCGACGAAGGAAACGCCCTTGTCGATCAGGCGCGGGATCATGTCGGTGAACACCTGATAGCGCTTGGTGACGAAGATCACGCCGTCGACGCCGTAGTCACGTTCGAGCAAAGTGTCGGGCTCGTTGCGCGTCGCTTCGCCGACCGGTCCCTTGGCCCAGACGTGAATATCGAGCAAGGCTGGGTCGGAGGTGGCGGCAAGCGCCCTGGTGATCAGATCGGCATAGCCCTGCTTGATGGTGTCGGCGAGACCGAAGGCGAGCTTGCGTTCACTGGTGCGGATGGCGCTGTCGCCCGGCGCCGGCTGCACGGCGAACAGGCCGGCGCGCTTTTCGGCATAGGGGAACTGGTACCACGGCACCTGGTCGAGAAAGCTTGCATAGTCCGCCGCCACCTTGGCCTGATAGATGTCGGCGGCGGTACGCTTATCCGATATCGCCTCGGTGATGCGGCCGACAGTATTCTCGTAGGCCCACTGCAATATGTGTTCGATGCTGTGGCTGGTGCCAATGACGACGAGCATCTGGTGGTTGGCGAAGTTGAACTTGTAGGGAGAACTGGCGCGGATCACGGTTGCATAGTCCTGCCAGAAGCGGCCGACGTAAGCGAAGTAAGGGAAGCCGCTCGGCTGGTCCTTGTCGACGAAGCCGGCATATTCGCGCGCGGCATAGACGATCGCCCATTCGGGGTAAGTGAGGAAGGTCGATTCCTCCGGCCGCTGATAGCCGGGGAGCTCGGCGCGGACCTTGTCGGCCAGCGCCTTAGGCGGCGCACCGTCGGCGATGCCGGGCAGCGGCGCCTTGTCGAGCGACGGCGTGGTCAGGAAGCCATAGGTCAGCCCGACGACCGGGACCAGGATCGCGATGACGATCAGCCAGAGGATCGCCTTCATGATGCGCTTCAGCCAGCGGAACAGGAACATGGCCGGTCAGGCAGTGGCGAGGTGGTCGTAGATGCGCTTCGACAACCAGAAGCCGACATAGACGGCGATGCCGCCAATGACGATGTGCGGCAGGTTGGCGAAGAAGCGGGCGGGGAATTCGATATCGTTGAGGGAGCGGAAACCGTTGATGAAGATGCCGGCATCGAGGCAGCCGGAGCCGGTGACCAGGCCGAGCACGCCGTCGAACAGGTAGACCGAGCCGAACAGCCTGAAATAGAATACCGCCTGGCGGTGCGAGATGAAGGCGGCGGCCAGCGACCAGACGCCGGAGAAGGCGTGCAGCAGGTCGTCATACCATTGCAGCGAGAACAGGCCGAACAGATTGCCATTGGCATCGTTGAAGGCCGGTATGTAGCCGATCGCGACGACGGCGAAGAACAGGAACGCATAGGCGACGGCAAGCTTCTGGATCAGCGTCATGAAGTATCCCCCTTCGAAGAGTCCGTTTGCAAACGCCGCTCTGCCGGCCGCCTGACGCGATTTTCCGCGCTTGCCTAAGCCCTCGGACCCAAATGTCCGCTGCGCTTCGGTTCTCGAAAACCACGCCATCCGTCACGGCAGAGCGCGTTATCAAGCGGACTCTGACCGGGCGATACTAACCGATTTTAGCGCGGGGTGAAGCCGCGGCCCCAAGATCACCGGCACGGACATTCAAGGGCCAGAAAGACAGTCGGCGCCGGGATTTCTCCCAGCGCCTCCCTGTCAGATCAGGACACGGTCGCGGCAGCAACTTCCGTAAAGTCGTCGCGCCATGCCGGCCTTGATTTTGACGGTCCTGCCAGTCCGCCACCCGAGAGTGACGTCCGTTCGGGACCACGCCGGTCTACACCCTTGCGGGCTTTGCCCTGCGTGCCATCGAAGGTTTTTGCCGTCCTTCATGGCAGCATCGGTCCGCCGTCGGCGTTGGCACGCTTTCCGCGGCCCCGTAGGTCTCGGCATCCGTCCCTCGAACAGGCAAGCCTGCTTCCGCTTCGGGCCGTACGGGCCTCAGGAAATCCGCCTTTCGCTTTCGCCTTTCGGCTGGGCGATCGGTAGCCGCCTGAGATGGGTTAAACCTACGCCGGGTAAGGACCTTGGGGAATGGCCATGGGCCTGTGGATAGTGGGGTTATCGGGGATCGATTTCCGCGACTCCGGGAATTTCGTCGCCGGTTGGCTTAGACAGCCTGCCCGCTTTTCGGTGCTCGACCCCGCACCGCCCCTTGCTCTGCGGATGGGCGCGGGCTTCAATGCCGGTGCTTTGCGGGGGAGGTGCGTCTTGAAAGTCGGGGTGGTTCTCAATCCGATTGCCGGTGGGGGCTGGCTGAAACGGCATTGGCCCGACGTCGCCGCTTCGTTGAAGAAGCATTTCGGCGACTTCGAGCTGCGCGAGACGCAGGCCGAGGGCGATGCCGAACGGTTGGCGATCGACCTTGCCGCCAGCGGCTTCGATCTGGTGATCGCGGCCGGCGGCGACGGTACGGCCAGCGAAGTGGCCGACGGACTGCTGCAAGCGTTCGAGGAGAGCGGCCGGGCGACCGAACTCGGTCTGCTGCCTTGCGGCACCGGCATCGATTTCGCGCGCGGGCTCGGCCTGCCGAAGGCGGTGGATGCGACGTTGAAACGGATTGCCGGGGCGAAGGCGAGGGCAGTCGATGCCGGCCGCATCAGCTACATCGACGACCGTGGCGCGCTGGCCAGCCGGCACTTCATCAACATCGCCAGCCTCGGCCTGTCCGGCGCCACCGATCGCGCGGTCAACGCCGACAAACGCAAGGGCCGAATGTCGGCCAAGGCGCTGTTTCTCTGGCGCACCGTGGTCGAGTTCATCCGCTACCGTTTCCAGCTTGTCAGCATAACCATCGATGACGGCGCGCCGGTCGAGGCGCGCATGGCGCTGGTGGCGGTGGCCAATGGAAAATTCTTCGGCGGCGGCATGATGATCGCGCCGGATGCCGATTTGACCGACGGCCAGTTCGACATCGTCATCCTGCGCGCTGCCGGCAAGCTGAAGCTGATCTGGGACATCCGCCTGCTTTATGGCGGCCGTCACCGCAATCATCCGGCCATCACCATCCTGCGCGGCAGGAAAGTGGTTGTCGAACCACTCGGCGATGTGGAAAAGAACGGCGCGCTGGTCGACATAGATGGCGAGTCGCCCGGGCGCATACCGGCGACGTTCGAGATCCTGCCCGGCGCGCTCATGCTCAGATATTGAATCAAGCGGCTGCGGCGTTGGATCAGGTCGCTCCGGTCCTGATTCCGGAGGCGCGCTCAACTATCTGAAACCGCTTGAAGTTTCCCGGATTCAGATTTCCAGTTTGGACGGAAAACCAGGCGCGCGCAGGTCGGCGCCGACCTCATCCTCGAGCAATTTGACGATCTGGGTCGACCAGGCACCGCCGCCGTAAGCCGCCTTGCCTTGCTCGAAAATCGCGTGGACACGCGATGCCAGTTCCAGCGGCACGCCGAAATCCCGGCCCATGCCTAGCGCGAAGCCGAGGTCCTTCAGCGCCAGGTCCATGGTGAAGCCGATATCGTAGGAGCCGTTCAGGATGAGCTGGCTTTCGGTTTCGTGGACGAAGCTGTTGCCGGAGGACGCGACGATGGCTTGATAGGATTGGGCGAGGTCGAGACCACCTTGCCTGGCCAGCATCAGCGCCTCGCCGGCGGCGACGAGATGAACGAAAGCCAGCATGTTGGTGATGACCTTGATCACCGCCGCCGAGCCGATCGGCCCCATCAGGAACGACTTCGCGCACATTGCTTCGATGGCAGGACGATGGCGCTCGTAGAGATCGGCATCGCCACCGACCAGCGCGGTGATCTTTCCAGCCGCCGCCAGATGCACGCCACCGGTGACGGGGCATTCCAGTGTCTCGATACCCTTCGACGAGGCGAGGCCCGCGAGGCGCACGATTTCGTCGCGGCCATTGGTCGACATCTCGATCCAGGTGCCGCCGGCGGGGAGGCCGTTGAGCAGTCCATCAGGACCGGCGAGTACCGTCTCGCTGATCTTCGGCGATGGCAGGCAGGTTATGGCATTGCCCGCTCGTGCGGCGGCCTCGGCGGGGCTGCGGGCAGCGGTGGCGCCCAGCGCCACGAGGCGCTCGACGGCGGTGGGCTCGCGGTCGAACACGGTGACGGCAAAACCGTTGCGGATCAGGCTGGCGGCAAGGTTGCCGCCGAGATGGCCAAGGCCGATGAAGGCGTAGTGTTCGCTCACGGCATCAACGGCGTTTGCATCATCTGCAAATGCAGCTCCTTGCCGGTGTAGGGATGGGCCTCGCAGACGGCTTCGTCGAGTTCGACGCCGAGGCCGGGTTCCTTCGATGGGATGACGTTGCCGTCCTGCCACTCGATCTTCTTCTTGAGCAGCTCCGCGTGAAAACCGTCCCACTGCTTCAGCGATTCCAGGATGAGGAAGTTGGGCAGGGTCACCGCCAGCTGGATGTTGGCCGCGCCAACGATCGGCCCGCAATAGCAGTGCGGGGCTATCTGGATGTGGTAGGCCTCGGCCATGGCGGCGATCTTCTTGGTTTCCAGAATGCCGCCGGAACGGCCAAGATCGGGCTGTAATATGGTCGCGGCGCGGTTCTCGATAACACGGGCGAATTCGGACTTGGTCGTCAGCCGCTCGCCGGTGGCGATCGGGATGGAGGTGCCGCGGGCGACCTGCGCCATCACCTCGGGCATGTCGGGCGGCACCGGCTCTTCGAACCACAGCGGATCGTAGGGCTCGATGGCGCGCGCCATGCGCAGCGCGCCCGATGCGGTGAACTGGCCGTGCGTGCCGAACAGGATGTCGGCGCGGGTACCGACGGCCTCGCGGATGGCCTTGATCATGCGGGCGGAAAGGTCGATGTCGACAAGGCGCGGCTGGTGGCCGTCGAAGGCGGTGTAGGGACCTGCCGGGTCGAGCTTGACGGCATTGAAGCCCTGCTCGACATATTCGAGGGCGCAGGCGGCCGCCAGATCTGGATCGTTGTAGACATTCTTGCCGTGCGCGTCCTCGGAATGGACGCTGCCGGTATGCGGGTAGAGATAGGTGTAGGAGCGCAGCGTCTCGTGCACCTGGCCGCCGAGCAGCTTGTAGACCGGCTTGTTCGCCTCCTTGCCGACAATATCCCAGCAGGCCATTTCCAGCGCCGAGAAGCAGCCCATGCCGGACAGGTCGGGGCGCTGCGTGAAGCCGGAGGAATAGGCGCGGCGGAAGAAGTTCTCGATGTCGTGCGGATCGCGGCCGACGAGATAGCGCTCGGCCATGTCCTCGATCATGCTGGCCGTCACATGGGCGGAGAAGGTGGCGTTGTAGGCCTCGCCATAACCGACCACACCGCCATCGGTGACGAGCTTGACGAAGATGAAATACTTGCCGCCGATGCCGGGAGGCGGGTTGCCGACAACCCAGGTCTTGACGTCGGTGATCTTCATTTTTGATCCTCCAGAACCAGTTCGGCGCCCTTCCATCCGGTCACGACCGAGGCCGCGTTGGTGTTGCCGGTGATGTTGTCGGGAAAGATCGAGGCGTCGATGACGCGCAGGCCTTCGAGACCATGCACCTTGAGGCGCGGGTCGACCACGGCGCGCGAGGGATCGGGTCCCATGCGGCAGGTCGAGACCGGGTGATAGACAGTGCCGGAGCGCTTCCTGAAATCCTGAATCAGATCGGCGTCCGAAGTGATTGATGGACCTGGCAAAACCTCCTCGGCGATGATCTCGGCCATGGCCGGCATCGAGGCGATCTTGCGCACGAATTTCACCGCCGCCAGCATCTCGTCGACATCGGCATTGGTGGAATAGGCATTGGCGACGATTTTTGGATAATCCAGCGGGTTGCTGGAACGGATCATGATCTCGCCACGGCTCGACGGGCGGCAGTTGGACAGGCCGATGGAAAAGCCCGGCCACGGATCGGGGGTCAGGATCGGGCGCTGGCCGCTCTTTGGGATAACGGTCGAGAACGCCTGGAAATAGAGCTGCATGTTGGGACGCGAAAACGCCGGGTCGGTGCGGAAGAAGCCGCCGGCATTGTTCATCGACAGCGACAGCGGGCCGGAGCGGGTCAGGATATACTGCATGCCGACCAGCAGCTTGCCCCACCAGGGTCGCAGGATCTGGTTGAGCGTCGGCAGCCTGCCCTTGAAGGTGTAGTTGATGCCGACGTGGTCCTGCAGATGAGCGCCGACATTTTCGTTGGCATGGATGACGGGAATGCCAAGCCCCTTGAGCAGGGCGGAGGGGCCGACGCCCGATAGCTGCAAGAGCTGTGGCGAATTGATCGATCCGGCGGAAAGAATGATTTCGCGGCCGGCACGCGCCGTCTTCGTCTCGCCATTCCGTAGATACTCGATACCGACGGCGCGCTTGCCCTCGAACAGCACCCTGGTCGCCAGCGCATTCGTCTCGACACGGACATTGCCGCGCTTCATCGCCGGGCGCAGGAAGGCGCGGGCCGCCGACATGCGGCGGCCATTGCGGGTCGAGATCTGATAGACGCCGACGCCTTCCTGATTGGCACCATTGAAATCGGGATTGAGCGGCAGGCCAGCCTGCTGGCCGGCGGCGAGGTAGCGCCTGGTCAGCGGGTGGACGGCGTTCGAGCAGTCGGTGACATGCAGCGGGCCGCCTGTGCCGCGCCATTTGTCGGCGCCGGCCTGATTGTCCTCGAGCGCCTTGAAGGCCGGCAGCAAGTCGTCATAGCCCCAGCCGGAATTGCCGGCGGCCCGCCAGTCGTCGAAATCCTCGCGCGCGCCCCTGATCCAGACCATGGCGTTGATCGAGCTCGACCCGCCGAGCAGCTTGCCGCGCGGCCAATGGTCGGCATTGCCCGCCAAGCCGGGGTCCGGTTCGGCCTTGTAGTTCCAGTTCACCGCCGGATCGAAGAAGGTCTTGCCGTAGCCGAGCGGCATCTGCACGTAAAAGCGGCGGTCGGTGCCGCCGGCTTCCAGCACCAGCACCGAGAAGCGGCCCGAGGCCGAGAGCTTGTCGGCGAGCACCGAGCCGGCCGAGCCGGAGCCGACGATGATGAAATCATAGGTCTGCATGATGATAGGTACGGCTCCGGAAAACTGGCGCCAGCCTAGACGGACCGGGTCCGCCGCGTCGCCGCGCCTTCCGGCATCGGTTGTGAAAAAAGCGACCGCCGATGTGCGGTTCGAATTGAAGACAACCAAATGGTCCCGCTTGATATGCAAGGGGTCGAAGGCTTATGCGATGGTATCAGCCAATCTCCGCAAGGCGGGAAATCACATGCGTACCCTGTCGGATGCCTTCATTCCCGAATTGCCGGGCCACTACAGCGGCAAAGTCCGCGAAAACTACGATCTGGCGGACGGCAGGCGCATCATCATCGCCACCGACCGTCTCAGCGCCTTCGACACCATCCTGACGTCGATCCCGTTCAAGGGAGAGATCCTCACGCAGACGGCCCGCTACTGGTTCGAAGAAACTGCCGATATCTGCCCCAACCATGTTCTCGAATATCCCGACCCCAACGTCGTCGTCGGCACAAGGCTCGACATTCTTCCGGTCGAGATCGTCGTGCGCGGATACCTGGCGGGGACCACCAGCACCTCGATCCTGACCCGCTACCGGCGCGGCGAGCGTGACATGTACGGAATGAGCCTGCCGGACGGGCTGCGTGACAATGAGAAATTGGCCGAAGCTGTCATCACGCCGACGAGCAAGGCGGCGCATGGCGGCCATGACGAGCCGCTGTCCAGGGCAGAGATCATCGAGCAGGGCCTTCTCACGCAGGCGCAGTGGAACACGGTCTCGGACTACGCCTTGAACCTGTTCGCCCGCGGCCAGGCGCGTGCCGCCGAGCGTGGCCTAATCCTCGCCGACACGAAATACGAATTCGGCATCGACAAAAACAGGACGATCATCCTGGCCGACGAAATCCACACGCCCGACAGCAGCCGGTACTGGATCGCGGCGAGCTATGAACAGGCGCTTGCGAGTGGCACGCGACCGGAGAGCTTCGACAAGGATTTCATCCGGTCGTGGGTGTCGGCGCGGTGCGATCCCTACAAGGACCCGATCCCCGCCATACCCGACGAGATCGTCGAACAGGCCTCGCGGATCTACGCCCGGGCTTACGAGGCGATCACGGGCAAGGTATTCGTTCCCGACGTTTCCGGGGATACCGTTCTCGATCGTATCCGTTCGAACTTGGCGCGCTACTTCTAGCGGCCAATCGAAACTTTGCCGCGTTGACCTGTTGGCGCCGTGACGATACGGGATCGAGGGGGCAACCGGTCTCGAAGGATTTCTCGCATGGTGCACTACGCGGACGGGCGGCCGATCGGCGATCTGACGCTGCGCACGCTCGCCATGCCTTCGGACGCCAATGCGGCCGGCGACATCTTCGGCGGCTGGGTGATGGCGCAGATGGACCTTGCCTGCGGCATCCGCGCCGCGGAGCGCGCCAGGGGCCGCGTGGTGACGGCGGCGGTGAAGGAGATGTCCTTCGCAAAGCCGATGAAGATCGGCGACACGCTGTGCATCTACACCCATGTCGAGCGCGTCGGCCGCACCTCGATGACGCTCAAGGTCGAGGCCTGGGCACAGCGCTATCTCTCCGACCTGATGGAAAAGGTTACGCACGCCGATTTCGTCATGGTGGCGCTGGATAGCGACGGCAAGCCGAAGGCGGTTCCAGCGGAAAGCTGACGGGAGCCAATTCTCCATTTGTAACACGGCTCGCGCGGGGCGATGCCTTTCGCGACATCCGCTGGTTGCCTCCGTGGCCGATTCTACCGGCGTGGAGAAGACAATGCGTCAACACATGCTGAACGGCTGCCTCGTGGCAGCCCTGGTCGCGCTGGTCTGCCTGCTCGGCATGACCGCTTACGCGGAGGTGACGAAGGATGTCTCCTTCGCGGCGTGCACGCATGACCATCGGGCCCGCGGCGAGCGGGTCGCGCGGTGTGAGATCTGCGCAGCCGTTCGATGCGACAACAGCATCTCAGGAGCTTGAAGCGGCAGCGGCTAGAGGATCGGCACGAGGCATGCGAGCCGCGCAACAAGGCCACGATCCGAGCGGCCGAATTGGAACCTCGAACCAGTTCCAGCTGAAGTCACGCCGGGTGGCATCCCTTGCGGCACAAGGGTTTCAGCCATGCATGACGTCGAATTTTTCGCGTGCAGCCCGCACGCGCTGCGTGTTCCTGCGCGCCCATTCGCCGAGCGCGCTGACCGGAATCAGCAATTCATGGCCGAGTTCGGTCAGTTCATAGTCGACGCGCGGCGGAATGGTCGGGAACACGGTGCGGGTGACGAAGCCGTCACGCTCCAGCCCGCGCAAGGTGGTGGTCAGCATCTTCTGCGAGATGCCGCCGACAGCCGCGCGCAGCTCGTTGAAACGCAGGGGTCCGTTGCCGAGCTTGCCGACCACCAGAACGGTCCATTTGTCGCCGACGCGCTGCAGAATTTCCGAAACGGCGCGGCAGTCCTCGGTGTTAAGCGGGTTCCTCAGTAACAAAAAGGTGCCTCCTTGCGCTGCGAGTTGACAGTATCTCATATAGCGCCGGTATCCAAACGATACCAGCTTTAACTTGCCCCGGAATCGCTTGCTAGGAGAGCCCCATGTCAAAACCCAAGATCGCCATCGTCGTCGGTTCGACCCGCGCCGCACGCTTCGCCGATGTGCCGACCCAATGGATCGCCGAGATCGCCAAATCGCATGCCGACATCAATGTCGAGATTGTCGACCTGCGCGACTTCCCGCTGCCGTTCTTCGACGAGGTCGCGTCCTCCGCCTGGGTGCCGTCGACGAACGAGGTGGCGCAGCGCTGGCAGAAGAAGGTCGCCGAATATGACGGCTTCATCTTCACCGCCGCCGAATACAATCACGGCCCGACGGCCGTGCTGAAGAACGCGATCGACTACGCCGCCAACGAGTGGAACAAGAAGCCGGCCGGCTTCGTCGGCTATGGCAGCGTCGGCGGTGCCCGCGCCGTCGAGCAGCTGCGCCTTCATGCAGTCGAATTGCAGATGGCGCCGGTCAAGTCGGCCGTCCACATCGCCTGGGGCGATTTCCTCGCCGTCCGCCAGGGCGAGAAGAAGCTCGAAGACCTCGAGCATCTGAACGAGGCCGCCACCGCGCTGGTCAACGACGTCGCCTGGTGGGCCAAGGCCCTCAAGACCGCCCGTCAGGCGGACGTTCTCGCCGAGGAAATCAAGGCGGCCTGATCTTCGAAATCATCCTCCCAAGGATACGGGGCGGCGCTTGCGCCGCCCTTTTCAATTATCAGAGGCGCCGACATCATCTACGATACGGTGGGCGATGCCTTGGCAGCCGCACCTACACCACCTACAAAAGCAGGCTTGCGGCCACTGCGCCGATCAGGCGGGTCTTGAGCGCATGGACAAGGCGCAAAGGCCGGTTGGACTGCCATATGGGCGCGGCTGCCATCTGGCCCCGCCGTTTTGCCCTGATATGTCGGGTTGCATCCGTCACCTCGAGTGAGCCCGCGTGAAATCATCCAGCCTGGCCGGCGCCGTCTCCCCCATGATCCCGGTGCTCGTCTGCGCGCTTGGCATCTTCCTGCTGTCCGGCATGGATGCGGCGATGAAGGTGCTGGTCATCGCGGTCGGCGTCTACAATACAGTGCTTTGGCGCAGCATGCTGGCGACCGTGGTCGCGGGCGCGGGCTGGTTGGCGGGGTCGCGCTCGCTTCCTGCTTCCTCGGTGCTGAGGCTGCATGCACTGCGTGCGGTGGTTGTCGGCATTGTCCTGCTGTGCTTTTTTTGGGGGCTCGCAAGGCTGCCGCTCGCGGAGGCGATCGGGCTCAGTTTCGTGGCGCCGCTGTTTGCGCTCCTGCTGGCCGCGCTGCTGCTGGGCGAGAGGATACAGCGCAAGGCGATCTGGGCCTCGCTGGCCGGCATTGCGGGCGTCGCAATCATCGTGGCCGGCCAGTTCGGACACTCAGACTATGCCAGGGATGCCTTGCTCGGCACGGCGGCGGTGCTGGTTTCGACGGTGTTCTATGCCTACAACCTGATCCTCGCGCGGCAGCAGGCGCTGGTGGCTAAGCCGATCGAAATCATGCTGTTCCAGAACCTTTGCGTTGCGCTCATGCTTGGGTCTGCCGCCCCTTGGCTCGCCATTGCCCTGCCGGGCAATCTCTGGCTTCCCCTGGCCGGGGTGACGGCACTGTCGCTCGCCGGCCAGTTCCTGATGAGCTGGGCCTATGCTCGCGCCGAGGCGCAATATCTGATCCCGACGGAATACTCGGCCTTCATCTGGGCGATCGCGCTCGGCTTTTTCTTTTTCGACGAGGCAGTGACCTGGACCACGCTGGCCGGAGCCGGCCTGATCGTGACCAGCTGCCTGATCGCCGCGCGGTCGAACCCCAGACTTGCCGAGCCGATCGAAGTCGCGATTTGATCAGCCCGAACACTTAGTCTCGAAAACTCAGCGCACCATTTCGCGGTGGCCGCCGGGCAGGCGGGTGGCGATCAGCTTGTCGATGCGGCGGCCGTCGAGGTCGACCACTTCGAAGCGCCAGCCTTGCGCGTCGACGCATTCGCCGGTCGCCGGCAGATGGTGCAAGTGCGACAGCACATAGCCGGCGACGGTCTCATAGTCGCGGTTTTCCGGCAGGTCGAAGCCGAGAACTTCGGCCATCTCGTCGGCCTGCATGTAGCCGGCGAGCAGCCATGAGCCGTCCTCGCGCTTGACGGCGTTCTCCTCCTCGCCGGCATCGAGGTCGGAGCGGAACACGCCGGTGATGGCTTCGAGAATGTCGGCGGGAGTGACGATGCCTTCGAAGTGGCCGTATTCGTCATGCACCAGCGCCATCGGCACGTCGGATTCCTTCAGCTTCTGCAGCACATCCAGCGCGTCGGCCTGGTCATAAACAATGGGAGCGGCGCGCACATGCTTGCGTGGATCGAGCGTGCGGCCGGCAAGCAGCGCCGCCAGCACGTCGCGGGTCTGGACGACGCCGATCATGACATCGACGCCACCGTCGCCCGCCGGCAGGCGCGAATGCTGGGTGTCCACCAAGAGCTTGCGGATCGCTGCCTCGTCGGTCTGCAAATTGATCCAGTCAACCTCGGTGCGCGGTGTCATCACCGCCCGTACGGCGCGATCGCCAAGCCGCATGACGCCGGCGATCATGCGCCGCTCGTCGGATTCGATGGTGCCGTGATGCTCGGCCTCGGCAACCAGCATCTTGATCTCCTCGTCGGTGACCTTCTCCTCGCTTTCGCCGCGCTGGCCGAGCAGCCACAGTATGGCGCGGCCGGATATGTCGAGCAGGAAAACCAAGGGGGCCGAGACGGTGGCAAGGATGGTCATGGCCGGCGCCGCTCGCACCGCGACCCGCTCGGGATCGCGCAGTGCGATCTGCTTGGGCACCAGTTCGCCGATGATCAGCGAGCCATAGGTGATGATTGCAACGACGATGCCGACGCCGAGCGGGTCGGCGACGCTTTCACGGATGCCGGTCGATGCCAGGAACTGCGCTAGGCGCTGACCCAGCGTGGCGCCCGAAAAGGCGCCGGAGAGCACGCCGACCAGCGTAATGCCGATCTGCACCGAAGACAGGAACTTGCCGGGATTGGAGCCGAGCGCCAGGGCGCGTCCGGCGCCCTTGACGTTACGGTCGATCATCGCCTTCAACCGGGCTGGGCGCGACGAAACGATGGCGAGTTCCGACATCGCCAAAAGGCCGTTTACGCAGATGAGGACGACCACGATGGCAATTTCGACGTATAGCATGAGGGCTCAATAGCATTGTGGCGCGGTCTTCGAAAATAGTCCGCCGGCATTTTTAGACAATGAGGGTCGCCTCGCTCACGCGGCGTCCCAGGGCGGCGCCGAAAAGTGCTCGACCAGGGCGTCGACGACGACGCGGACCTTCGGTGTCACTGCCCGTGTCACCGGCCATACGGCGTGGACGGCAATGTTTTCGACGAGGCGGTCCGACAGCACCATTTCGAGCGCGCCGCTCTTGAGGCTGTCCGCCGCCAGCCATGTTGGCAGGAAGGTGATGCCGCAGCCGGCAAGGGCGGCGTCGAGCATCGGCTCGCCATTGTCGAGGACCAGCCTTGCTCGCGGTGTGAACTTTCCGATATGGCCGTCGGCCTGCCTTATGGTCCAAGGATGGGCGATGCCGTTGCGGGTGTAGCCGATCAGCTTGTGGCCGGCGAGTTCCTCGATCGTCGGCGGCCTGCCGTGCTCGTCGAGATAGGCGGGGGCAGCCAACACGGCCGAACGCTGGACGTAGAGCCGCCGCGCCGCGAGCGACAGGCTGTCGTCGAGCTCGCCCATGCGAATTGCCAGGTCGATGCCTTCTTCGATGAGATCGACGCGGCGGTCGTTGAAGGAGATCTCCATCGCCAAATCGGGGTAGCGCTTGGAAATGTCGAACAAAACAGGGGCAACGCAGCGCTGGCCGAAGGCCGACGGCAGGTCGACTCGAAGCCGGCCCGAGGGCACCTGCCGGCGCGAGGCAAGCAGCGACTGGGCAGCTTCGATTTCGCACAGTGCCCTGACGCAGGCTTCGTAATAGCTCAAGCCTTCGCTGGTCGGGCTCAGGCTGCGGGTGGTGCGGTTTAGCAGGCGAACGCCAAGCCGCTGCTCCAGCTGTGCGATCGATTTGCCAACCGCCGACTTCGTCACGCGCAGCCGTTCTCCGGCGCCGGTGAAGCTGCCGGCTTCGACCGTTTGAACGAAGGCGACGATGCCTTGCAGATCGGCGGATTCCATGGATGTGTTCCCATTGTAGCGTAATGATCTCCAATTCGTTTCCAATTATGCTGCATGGAAGCGCTTTTTTCCATAGTGAAATGACGTAAATATCTCGCCAGCCACCCCATCCATCCGGAGCAGACGAGATGAACAGCGATATCAACAGATCCTGGCAGATGACCGGTTTCGGCTTGCCCAAGCTGCAACCGGCGCAGGGAAAAGTACCCGCACCCGGGTCTCATGAGCTGCTGGTGCGGATCAAGGCGATATCGCTGAACTACAAGGACCGGATGATCGTCGACGGCGTGCTGATCCCGGACCTCGTCTTTCCCTTCGTGCCGACATCGGATGCGGTGGGCGAGGTCGTTGCCGTCGGCAGCGCGGTCAGCCGTTTCCAGCTTGGGCAGCGCGTGCTGGGCCAAGTGATCGCCGACTGGCCGGACGGCGACGCGCCGCCGGTGCTCCACCAGCACACTTTGGGATCGTCACTGCCCGGCACCTTGTCCGACTATGTGCTCCTTCACGAGGATGCCGCCGTGCTGGCGCCGCCCTCGCTCAGCGACGCCGAGGCTTCGACGTTGCCGATCGCGGCGCTGACGGCCTGGTTCGCGATGGCCGAGGCGACAAGGCCGGTGCCCGGCCAGACCGTTCTCATCCAGGGCACCGGCGGCGTATCGCTGTTTGCATTGCAATTCGCCAAGGCTTTCGGCCTGCGCGCCATCGTCACTTCGAGCAGCGACGACAAGCTCGAGCGGGCCAGGAAACTCGGCGCCTGGCAGGTGATCAACTATCGCACCCAGCCTGCATGGGATGAAGCCGCGCGTGACCTGACGGGTGGGACCGGCGTCAACCATGTCCTGGAGATGGTCGGCGGCGACAATGCGCGGCGATCGCTCGATGCGCTGGCCGCAGACGGCCGCCTGTCGGTCATCGGCCTGCTGGGCAGCATGGAACTCAGCTTTCCAATCGTGCCGTTCCTGCGCAATCGGATCGTCGTGCAAGGCATATCGATCGGCCACCGCCGCGCCTTCGAGCGGATGAACCAGGCGATCGAGGTGCTCGGCATCAGGCCGGTGGTGGACAAGGTCTTCGGCTTCGAAGAGGTGACGCAAGCCTTCCAGCATCTAGAGAAGGGCCCGTTCGGAAAGGTCGTGATCGCCACGACCTAGCCCGCGTCACGGCAGTTGTTTCAAGACGCCGATTTCAGCCTCGCCGTCGGTGAAGTAGGGATCGCCACCGCCATTGCGGCCGGTGGTCGTTGCGCCGATGCCCGCTATGTCGTCGGTCGAGATCAGCATTCCGGCGGTCGCCAGGTCACGCATCAAAAAATCGCGTTCGGCGTCGATGTCGGGGCCGATGTGATGGGTGATGGCGCCGGTGTCATGGCTAAGGCCAACGCCGCGATCGAAGCTGGCCGAGCCCAGCCACAGCGGCCGGCCGTCATCGCCGGTCGCAGCGGTCTGCCAGAAGCGGACATGATGACGCCGGTCGGCGCTGCCGCCGACCGGCTTTTCGAAGGCGAGGTCCTGGGCGCGGCCGTCGAACAGCAGCCGGCTGACCGGCGCGTCGGGGTAGGGGTGGTCGAACAGGACGCTTTCACCGATCTCGATCGCGGTTTTCAAGGTGACGGCGTCGGCGGTGTCCCAGCCGGCGGCGGCGAAGGCATGGACCACCTCCTTCCGCATGCCGACAAGGCCGACATTGATGGGATCGCCGGGAATGCCCTGTGGCGTGTGCGTGACCATCTCGAAGCGCTGGCCGCGAAAGCCGCGATCCCTGAATGTCCAGAATTCCGGCGCCGCGAAATAGGCGAGCGCCAGATAGGCGGCCAGCAAGGCGGCCATCAAGTTGATTGTGCGCCCTCGAAGGCTTCGTTGGCTCATGAATGCCGCTCGATCCGTGCGATATCTGTTGCCTGACAGATCCTGGAAATCAATGGCCATCCGCGCTCCGCAAGTCTATCGTCGGCCGTTCTTTGCGCGGAGGCAGCAATGAAGCGGGAGCCGGCAGGCAAGAGGTCAATGGCGCTGACCGCCGATCTTGTCGCGAGGGTCGAGCGTGTCGAGCCGGACCCCGGTCCCGAACCTCAGTTTGAAATTTGAGCGCGCCGTCGTCGCGATCCGGCCCGAACGCCTATGAAGGAGACGTAGCGTGACGATTAGCAAGCCCGAGCATGTCGCTACTGCTTTTGCGGACGCTTGGAACCGGCATGATATGAATGAGTTCGCGTCTCTGTTCGCTTCCGATGCCAGTTTCGTCAACGTGGTAGGTGTTTGGTGGAAGAACCGATCCGAAATCGAAGCGGCGCACCGAGCTACTCATGCTACCATGTTTCGGGATAGCCGATTGGAAGGCGAAGTCTCTTCGGTTGTGGAATTGGCTCCTGGGCTTGCTGCCGTTCACTACACTTGGACCCTAACGGGAGCATCTGCCCCGGACGGGGCCCCGGCCGGAGTTAGGAAAGGCATATTGCTTCTGATTGTCCAAGAAGGGCAGTCGGGGTGGCGCATCAAGGTGGCTCAGAATACGGATATCGTTCCTGGCACAATCGCCCCAGCCGGCTCGAAAAGCTAACCCACAACTTCATTCGCATCCGCAAGACGCTGAAAATGTCGCCTGCGATCGCCCCTTACAAAAAGTCGGGCGCCGATATTTCAAATTGAGACATTACTCTTCCACCAGTAGCACTCAGCCTGCCTGCTCTTTTTCCTAGCGGCAGGCGCGGTAGCCGTTCTTGCGGTTCTTGATGTCGAAATGAAAATGGTTGCGGTGGTCGTAGTTGTAGCCGGGGCCGAGCACCGTGGTGAAATACTGGCAGCCGTCGGCGCGCGCATTGTTGAGGAAGCCGCGCGTGCGAAAGGCGAACAGGCCGGGCTTGCGCACGTCGATGTCGTCGCCATTGTTGAGCTCGATGCTCATGACGTCGAGCGCATTGCCCTTGCCGTGCTCCGAAAGCACCCCTTCGCCGGCGATTTTGCGGCAGGAATAGCTGGAACCCTGGTGGATGGTCCTGACGCCGGAGAAATAACGCCAGCGGGCGGAAGGAACGAGTTCGTTCTTCGTCCAGCCGGCAAAGGTGGCGGCCATGTCGCAGGTCAGCGTCGCGGCCGGCTTCATCTGGATGCTGCCGATGGCCGAGACCTTGACCGGATAATCGATGCCGCACTGGCCTTCATGGATCGGCGCCAGGTCGGTATAGGCGACGTCGAGGCGCTTCAATTGCTGGCGGCAATCGGTCTCGCTGGCCGGCATCTGCTCGACCGGCGACATCGGCTCGTCCATGCGCGGGTAGGCGGCCTGCGTCATATAGGGATTGGAAGGGACGAGCTGCTGCATGCCCGTATATTGCGGCACGGCGGCAGTCTGCGACCCGACGTCGACGGCGGGCTGCAAAGACAGCACGCTGCCGGTGTTGCAAGCCGAGACGGCCGCGAGGGCAAGCAGGCCCGCCATTATCGCGAAAGGCTTCGGTCGGCGCATGGCAGCGGAAAAGACGGCGCGAAATTTGCCGGCCATTGGCGGAATCCCTGTCCCCAGATGTCCGGCATTTTAACGATCAAGGGTAAAGGAAAACTCAGCGGCCGCGTTCACGCCTGCGGCTGAATTGAGGCAAGCATTCTTTCAGCGGCGATTGCTCACTGGCAGAAGGTGCCGCCATGGCGGCGCGGCTCGAGGTCGAGATGGAAATGCAGGGAATGATCGGCGTCGGCTCCGGGTCCGAGCACGGTCTTGAACGGCCCGCAGGCGGCCTTGCGCACGGCGTTTAGAAACCTGCCCTCCTTTTCGGGCGGTACGGGGCCGACTTCAATCTTTTTGCCGTCGGACAGCGTGAAACCGGCGATATCGAGCGCATTGCCGAAGGCATGTTCCGATAGTTTCCCGGCGCCGTGGCGCGGCCGGCAGACAAAGGCCGAGGCCTGGCCGATCGACTTCAGGTCGGCGCCGAATTCGGCTTTCGCCGCCGGCTGGACGATATCGGCGGCAAAACGCGCCGCCGCCTCGGCCATTGCGCAATTGAGTTCAGGGCCGGGGGCGATATCGATCGACTTGCCGAGCGTCTTCAACACGATGGGGTAGGGGATGGAGCAGCCGATTTCGGGATTGCTTTCGGCCTTGTGCTCCTCGAACTCGACGCCGAGCGTTTTCAGCCGCTCGCGGCAGGCAACTTCCCCGTCGGGCATCTTGTCGCCGGGCAGATCGGCCGAGCGCGGATCGGCGAGCATCTTCCCGGCGCCTGTGTCCGCCGGCTTTCGCGGCGGCTGCGGGGCGACGGCAGGCGGCTCGACGTCCGGTTCCGTGATGTCGGGTTTTGGCGTCGGCGCGGGCGCTACGGCCGGAGGCTCGGGTTCCGCGCCATCGGCCGGTTCGGGGCGTGCTTGCATCGTGCGACCGGATTTTTCTTCGTCGAAGCGATCTGACGCGCCGTTGCTCCCTGGTGTTTGCGTCACCCGGTCTTGCGTGCTTGGAGCGTCCGTGGGACGCGGTTCGGGCACCGGAACGTCGGCAGGTGTCGGGTCCAACGCTTTCTGCCGAGCCGGCTTCCGCTTGAGCCGATGCTTGCCGCGCGCTTCCAGCGGCTGGTCGACCCGCGGTGTCAGGGGCTGTTCGACACGCGATGTCGGGGGCGCGTAATGCCTGTGACGATGTCTGGCATCGGCCGGCGTCGCCAGCAGAGCGGTGACGGCCATGGTGGCCCATGCGATTCTGCATTTTCGGGAAAAGCTCAGCGTCGCCATTGCCTCCGAAAACGGCGCGGCCATGCCGAAGTTGCCTGGCAAGGCATTTCGGAGCGATCACAATCGGTTACCACTGCGTTACGCGCCGATCGCTTCCAGTCCCTGTTCCAGCCAATCGGCAAGCAGCGGCATGCCGAGCAGATACTTCGCCGTGCGCTTGTTGGTGCGCTCGCGCGCCGCGGCAAGCGCGTCCTCCCATTCGGAGCCGTCATAGTCGCCGCGGCCGACCCAGACGAGCGCCACCAGCTCGGCCGCTTCATCGACATTGAGGTCATTGATCAGCTCGCGCAGTTCTTCCTCGGTAAGGTTTCCCGAACTTTCCTCGGCCAGCCCGTCGTGATGATGGTTGGCATGCGCTTGTCCATCGAGTTCGACCTCGTGCTCGGCGCCGTCGGCATAGTCTTCGTTGAGGGCGGCGCTGACCGCCTTGGCCTTGAGGATGAACAGGCGTACGGTGTCGGGGCCGATCGAAAGTTCCCAGTCCTTTTCAAGTTGCCGCTGCACGGGCCGTCTCCGTCAGTCGTTTGCCCGATGATAGCGGATTTGCGGCATCCGTCACCTGATGTTCTCCCGCACGCGTTTTTTCCGGGACGAAAAGCAAGCAGCCCGCCGTTAGTGTTCTATTCTCACCCCTCCAGGAGGCTTTGATGCAAAAAAGAGTGCTGATCCAGGCGGCGAGCGCGCTTATCGCTCTGCAGTTCCTTGCCGTTCCGGTGTTTGCCGCCGGCAGCGGTGTCGACACTAGTACGACGACCCAATGCAAGAAGGGCATGGTCTGGGACAAGAAGAAGAAGAAGTGCGTCGCACCCCAGGAAGGCATGCTGGACGACGACAGCATCTACGATGCGGGCCACGATCTCGCGATGGCCGGTCGCTATGACGAGGCTATCGCCGTGCTCAGCCTTGCCGCCGACAAGCAGGATCCGCGCATTCTCAACTATCTCGGCTATTCGCACCGACATTCCGGCCGCGTTGCCGTCGGCCTCGGCTATTACGAGGAAGCGCTGCGCATCGATCCGAATTACACGCTGGTGCGCGAATATCTCGGCGAGGCGCATCTCCAGATCGGCGATCTGGCCGGCGCCCAGCAGCAGCTGATGGAGATCGAGAAGCGGACCGGCAAGGGCTCGCGCGAATACGGCATGCTGGCCGAGCAGATCGATCATTTCATGAGAAGCTGATCCGGCTCCTCCCAAGACTCTCCAAACGGCCGCGAGCCAATCGCGGCCGTTTTTTTGTCGCCGACTGCCTCGCTGGCAGCTCCACCCGCTGAAAGCGGGGATGATTTTTGCAAAACCGATTTTTGAGCGTGAAAAACCCGCGGAGATTGCTATATTCAGGGAAATTGCGGTGAAACGGTTCCGTTAGCCCGAGGCTGCCGGACCGTTTTCTTTTTATACCCAACGACAAGGCTTCCCCCGAAACGCGGGGGCGGTGGCAGGAAAGGTCAGGCATCATGAACAAGGTCCCGATGACAGGCGAGGGGTTCGCGTCATTGAAGGAAGAACTGCGTTGGCGCCAGCAGGAAGAGCGGCCTCGCATTATCGAGGCGATCTCCGAGGCGCGCTCGCATGGCGACCTGTCCGAGAATGCCGAATACCATGCCGCCAAAGAGGCGCAGAGCCTCAATGAGGGCCGTGTCAACGAGCTCGAGGACCTTATTGCGCGCGCCGAGGTGATCGATGTCACCAAACTCAGCGGCGACAAGGTCAAGTTCGGCGCCACCGTGGTGCTGGTCGACGAGGACACCGAGGAGAAGAAGACCTATCAGATCGTCGGCGATCAGGAAGCCGACGTGAAGTCCGGCCGCATCTCGATCTCATCGCCGATCGCCCGCGCGCTGATCGGCAAGGAAGTCGGCGACGCCATCGAGGTCAACGCGCCGGGTGGCGCCAGAGGCTACGAGATCGTCCAGGTGCAGTTTATTTAGGATTTGAGGGGCGCTGATCTGCGTTTTTCGAGCCTGGATTGCGCTGCCCCTCATCGCCCTGCCGGGCACATCTCCCCGTATAGTGACGGGGAGATGCTTTCATTGATGATTTCGCTAATTTTCAGCTTTGCAAACCAGGCGCCGACTTTGCGTTCAGCGCTCTTCTCCCCGTCACTATACGGGGAGAAGGTGCCGGCAGGCGGATGAGGGGCAGCACAATCCTTTCCGGTTGAATTAATTGATAAAATCAACTCTTGTCAGTCTGGGCAACAGCTTGGCGCTCCAGCAGCCTCTCAGCCTCCGCCACCACGTCCGCCGGCGTCACACGCCCACCCGCCACGGCCAGCAGCGTCGACGCATAGGGCCCATTTGGGCCTGTCAAACCCGGCTCGGTCGCCAGGAATACCGCGACCGTCGGCAGGCCGAAAGCGCTGGCGAGATGGGTCAGCCCCGTATCGGCGCCGATCACCAGCGTCGAGCGGCCGAGAATGGCGGCAATGTCGGCCAGCGGCGATTTGGGCACCACGATTGTCGACGGAACAGCCCCGGCAATCGCTTCGGCGACTGCCTTCTCGTTCGCGTTCGACCAGGTGGTGACCGGCGTCATTCCCCTTTCAACCAGCAGGCGGGCGGTTCCGATCCAGTTTCCGACCGGCCACTTCTTGTCCTCGCGGCTGGTGCCGTGCAGCAGGAAGGCGGTTTTTCCGGCAATGGCGGCCAAAGTGCCGGATGGCGGGACAATGCCGGAGTTGAGCGTCGAAAGGTCAGGCTGATAGCCGAGCGCCAGCCCGAACAGCCGCCGCGTCCGTTCGATGGCATGCAGATCGCGCGGTACGGCGTATGTGACATCGTAGAACAGCGTCGCCGAAGGTTCGCGCGCGCTCGAGCGGTCGAAGCCGGCAATCGCCGCTCCCGCCTGTCGTGCCACCAGGGCCGATTTCAGCAGGCCCTGCGCATCGATGACCAGATCGTAGCGGCACGCGCGCAACGAGCGGCGCAAGGCGGCCGCCTCGCGCCAGGTGCGGCCATCAAACAGTGCCTTGCGCCAGCGCCTGATCGCGACGGTATGAATCCTGCCGATCGCCGGATGCAGCGCCACGATGCCGGCGAACGCCTCTTCGACGCACCAATCGAAAGACACGTCCGGTCGGTTGAGGCTTGCATCCTCGACGGCCGGGAAAGTGTGGATCACATCGCCCATCGACGAGGTCTTGACGATAAGGACTTTCATGCCGCGGCCGGGAGGTCCAGCAGGCGGTCCGCCGCCGCGGCGACCTGCCCGACCTCGAGCGTTTTCAGGCAATTGAGATGGCCGAGCGGGCAGACCTTCTGGTGGCATGGCGAGCAGGAGAGGCCGAGCCAGACCAGTTCGCGCCGATCGGCCAGCGGTGGCGTGTTTTCAGGCGACGTCGAACCGTAGACGGCGACGATCGGCGTGCCGACGGCGGCGGCGACATGCATCAGCCCGCTGTCATTGGAGACGGCCAGCCTGGCGGCTGCAATCAGATCGATGGCATCTTCCAGACGCGTCTGGCCGGCAAGATCGACAATGCCGGGGGCAAGCGCTGCGATCTCCGCGGTCACATCGCGATCGTTCTTCGAGCCGAACAGCGCGACCTTGAAGCCCTTTCCCATGAAATCGCGGGCAAGGCCGGCATAGCTTTCGCTGGGCCAGCGCTTGGCCGGGCCGAACTCGGCGCCGGGCATCAATGCCATGAATTTCTGTGGCGCCAATCCAAAACGGTCGAGCAGGGCAGCCTGGTTTTTCGCGTCCACGGTCAAACTGGGCGCGCGAAAGCTCCCGCCCTGGGCGAGGCCGAAATAGGCCTGCGCGGTGCGCCGCTTCACAGCCTCGGGCAGCGGCACGATGTCGGTCAGCAAGCCATAGCGCATTTCGCGCAGATGACCGAAACGGCGCGGAATGCGGGCAAAGAACGGGATCAGCGCCGATTTCCAGCTGCCCGGCAGGATATAGGCCATGTCGTAGCGGCCGCGCAGCAGGCGACCGAAGCGGCGGCGATGGGTGAATTCCAGCGCGCCGGGCTTCAGCGGAAAGTTGATCTGCTGGCGGATTTCCGGCATGCGCTTGACCAGCGGTGCCGCCCAGGCCGGCGCCAGCACGTCGATCGCGGCGTTGGGATAGAGCTGCTTCAGCGCCGAGAACAGGCACTGCGCCATCACCATATCGCCCACCCAGCGTGGGCCGATCACGAGGATCGTTGGGCTTTCAGCCATTCGACATAGTCTCTGACGCCGGTTTCGACGGTTCGGAATTGGCCATTGTAACCGGCCGCGCGCAAACGGGACATATCAGCTTGCGTGAAGCTCTGGTAGCTGCCCTTGAGGTGGTCGGGAAATTCGACGAACTCGATCTCGCCCTTGCCCAACGCATCGATGACGGTTTCGGCGATGGCGCGGAAGGGTTGGGCGCGGCCGGTGCCACAGTTGAAGATGCCGCTCGAGCCGCGTTTCCACAGCCACAGATTGACGTCGGCGACGTCGCCGACATGGATGAAATCGCGGCTTTGTTCGCCCGGCCCGAAGCCGTCATAGGCACCGAACAGTTTCGGGTTCTCACCGCGTTCGACCTGGTTGAACAAATGAAAGGCGACCGAGGCCATGGCGCCCTTGTGCGCTTCGCGCGGGCCGTAGACATTGAAGTAGCGCAGGCCCGCAACCTGCGAATGATCGGTATCGAAGATGGTGCGCCTGACATAGTCGTCGAACAGTTTCTTGGAATAGGCGTAGACATTGAGCGGCCGTTCCAGCGCCGGATCCTCGCGAAACTCGGCGCCGCCGCCGTAGACGGAAGCCGAGGAGGCATAGAGGAACGGCACGCGCAGCGCCTGGCAGGCATGCAACAGCCGCTTCGAATAAGCAAAATTCACCTCCATCATGAACTTGCCGTTCCATTCGGTGGTGGTCGAGCAGGCGCCCTGGTGGAAGACGGCCTCGATGCGGCCGAGCTCGCCAGCTTCAAGCCGGGCCAGGAAATCGTCCTTGTCGAGATAGTCGGCGATCCTGAGATCGGCGAGATTGACGATCTTGTGGCCGTCGGTGAGGTCGTCGACGATGAGGATGTCGTCATGCCCCTCGGCATTGAGCGCGGCGACGATATTGGAGCCGATCATGCCGGCGCCGCCCGTGACGATGATCATGAAGGCCTCTGGTTGCTTGCGATTCCGGTCCTTATAGGGGAGGCCAGCCGGGCTGTCGACAAAGCAGGCGATTGCCTTGTGCCCTTGTTTCCGTGCTTGTCTATTTTGTCTGTTTTGTCTATTATGCACAAAACGGAGTGGCTATGAAACACTATCCATCCACCGATCTGAAACAGAATCTTGGAGACGTGCTTGCGGCCGCCAGCCAGCAGCCCGTCTCCATCACTCGTCACAACAAACCGAGATACGTCCTGATGAGCATCGAGGCCTACGAGGCTCAATTCGCCAACGACAGCCGCCGCGCCTACGCGGCTAAGGACGCCCCGTCCGAACATGTCGAGATGCTTGAAGAATACGCTGCCGAGTTGGATCGTGATTAAACCCAGGCTCCTTTCCTCTCCCTCCCAAGGGGGGAGAGGTGACTCGGCGAAGCCGAGACGGAGTGGGGGAACCACCTGGCAACCGCTGCGAACGGACATAAGAAGGGCACCAGGCGCAAGGATCGCCTCGCCTTGCGCCCAAGGGTCGACCCCCACTCCGTCGAGCTTCGCTCGACACCTCTCCCCCGATCGACGGGGGAGAGGAAGGGCTCCCTTCCGCAACTGCTGCGGAGGACGGGCAAGGGGCGGCGCCAACGCCTCGAAAGGGCAATAGGACGAATTCGAAGATACATCTGTGCTATCGCCAACATGGAGCAAAGCGCAGCCTGTCAGAGACGCAATTACCAGGGGACAAAAATGCCGTCGACCGAATTGCTCATCGCGTTTTTCGCCACTACGGCGATCTTCGCCTATATTCCCGGCCCGGCCATGCTCTATGCAGCCGCGCAGACGATGGCGCGTGGGCGCTGGTCGGGGCTGACGGCGGCGCTCGGCATTCATCTCGGCGGCTATGTCCATGTCTTTGCCGCCGCTGCCGGCCTGTCCGTGCTGTTTCATGCGGTGCCGCCGCTTTACATGGCGGTCAAGCTGATCGGCGCGCTCTACCTGGTCTGGCTCGGGGTTTCCTTGTTCCGCAAGCGCGTAGAAGGCGACACGGCGCTGCCGATGATCGAGCGCAAATCGGCCCGACGCGCGTTTTTCGAAAGCATCGCCGTCGAGGTGCTCAATCCCAAGACCGCGATCTTCTTCATGGCGTTCCTGCCTCAGTTCATCGACGCCTCGGCGGCATTCCCGATCTGGCTGCAATTCGTCGCGCTAGGCACCATCGTCAACCTGATGTTCTCTTCTGCCGACGTCGTCTGCGTGTTCCTGGCCGGCGCGGTGATCGGCCGGCTGCGGCGTTCCAGCCGTGCGCAGCGCCTGATGCAGCGGGCCGGCGGCGCGGTGCTGGTCGGGCTGGGCGTCCACGTTGCCCTGCAGAAGAGCTGACAGCTCAGTCGTCGTAGTCATGTCCTGCCGTTGCGCTGTATGGATTTGCGGTATATCGGCTTCGCCATGAACGATCCGGCCCGTCAATTGATGATGACCAGCAAGATTGAGATCGACCTTCCCGCGCGTTGCCAGTGACATGATCAAGCACAATCCACCTTCTCCCGAACCCCTGCACCGCGCCATTGCGCGGTTCGGGCAGGCCACCGTGCTGGTGGTCGGCGACATCATCCTCGATCGTTTCGTCAACGGCGTGATCGAGCGGATCTCGCCGGAGGCGCCGATCCCAGTGCTGCATGGGCGCGGCGAAAGCTCGGCCATGGGCGGTGCCGGCAACGTCGTGGCCAACATCATCTCGCTTGGGGCGCGTGCCATTCCGGTCTCGGTGATCGGCACCGACACGGCCGGCGACAGCCTGATGCGGATGCTCGGTGATCTCGGCGCCGACACGGCAGGCCTGACGCGGGAGCGCGACCGCATGACGTCGTCGAAGAGCCGCTTCAGCGCGCTGAACCAGCAGGTGCTGCGCTTCGACGAAGAAGAAATCAAGCCGCTCGGCGCGGCGGAGCGAGCGGGCCTGGTGAGCCATTTCCGCGCGGCTCTGACGCGCGCCGACATCGTCATCCTGTCCGATTACGGCAAGGGCGTCCTGCTCGACGGCGTCGCCGCCGAGTTGATCGCCATTTGCCGCGAGGCGGGAAAGCCGGTGCTGGTCGACCCCAAGGGCCGCGATTATGCCCGCTATTCAGGGGCGACCGCCATCACGCCCAACCGCAAGGAGCTAGGCGAAGCTGTCGGCCATGCGGTGTTCGCCGATGACGAGATCGTGGCGGCCGCGCGGGAGTTGATCTCGGCACATGGTTTCGAGTTCGTCGTTGCCACCCGCAGCGAAAAGGGCATGAGCGTGGTCGATCCGGCCGAAGCGCGCCACATCGCCACCCAGGCGCGCGAAGTGTTCGACGTCTCGGGCGCCGGCGATACTGTGATCGCGAGCTTCGCGCTGGCACTGGCGGCGGGCGCCGATCCTGTCGCGGCGGCCTCGATCGCCAATGCGGCCGGCGGCGTGGTCGTCGGAAAACGCGGCACTGCGCGGCTGACGGTCGAGGAACTCTCCGGCGCGCTGTTCCGCTCGCATGGACCGACCACCCACAAGGACGCCATCCTCGATGCCGCATCGGCCGCGCGCATGGTGGCGGCGTGGAAGGAGGAGGGGCTGAGCGTCGGATTCACCAATGGCTGCTTCGATATACTGCATGCCGGCCATGTCAGCCTGCTGCACGCGGCGCGCAGCCAGTGCGACCGGCTGGTGCTCGGCCTCAACAGCGACGCCTCTGTGCGGCGGCTGAAGGGGCCAGGGCGACCGGTCAACGATCAGCATGACCGGGCCTGCGTGCTCGCGGCGCTTGCCTCGGTCGACGCGGTCGTGGTGTTCGAGGAGGATACGCCGCTGGCGCTCATCGAAGCGCTGCTGCCCGATATACTGGTCAAGGGCGCGGATTATACGGTCGACACCGTGGTCGGCGCGGACGTGGTGCAGAAGGCCGGCGGGCGCATCGTGCTGGTCGATCTCGTCGCCGGCAAAAGCACCACCAGCACCATCGGCAAATTGCGCGCCGGCGGCACCACCAACTGAGGGTTTCATGTCTGAACTGAACGATTACCTGGTCCGCTCGGCGGCCGCGATCACGGCCATGGCCGAGCGCGACCTGACCGGCGAGATGGAGCGGGCGGCGAGCGCCGTCGTGACGGCGCTTTCGCAAGGCAAAGCTTTGCTGATCGCTGGCAATGGCGGTTCGGCCAGCGACGCCATCCACATCGCCGGCGAGTTGGTCGGCCGCTTCCTCAAGGAGCGCAAGGCCTACAATGTCATCGCGCTGCCGGCCAATGCCGCGGTGCTGACCGCCTGGGGCAACGACTATGGCTTCGACACGGTGTTTGCGCGCCAGGTCGAGGCGCATGGCTCGGCCGGCGGCGTGCTTCTGGCGATCTCGACCAGCGGCAATTCGCCGAGCATCCTGGCCGCCGCCGAGCAGGCGCGAATGATGAGCATGACGGTGATCGGCCTGACCGGCGACACTGGCGGCAAGCTGAAGCCGCTCTGCGATATCCTGCTCAATGTGCCCTCGACCTCGACGCCGATCATCCAGCAAGGGCACCTATGTCTCTACCATCATCTCTGCGAGGTGGTCGAAGCGCGCCTCTCAAATGGCTGACAAGGCAGGGATGCAGCACCCGCTGACCGAGCCGGGCCTGTGGGTCGAGCGGGTCGGCGACCGGGTTTTCCCGGGACGCAAGCCGGCGCTGTTCCTCGACCGCGACGGCACCATCAATGTCGATACCGATTACCCCAGCGACCCCGCCGAGATTGAACTCCGGCCGCAGATGGTGCCTGCAATCGCTGCCGCCAACCGGGCCGGGATCCCTGTGGTCGTGGTGACCAACCAGTCCGGCATCGCGCGCGGCTATTTCGATTGGAGCGTCTTTGCCGCGGTGAACGGCCGCGTGCTCGACCTGTTGCGCGATCAGGGGGCGTTCGTGGACATGGTGCTTGCCTGCGCGTATCACGAAGCCGGCGTCGGGCCGCTCGGCGCATCCGACCATCCGATGCGCAAGCCCAATCCGGGCATGCTGATCGAGGCGGGCAAGCGCCTCGGCCTCGATCTCCAGCGGTCCCTTATCGTCGGCGACAAGCTGGCCGACATGCGGGCGGGCCAACGCGCCGGACTGTCGCAGGGCTGGCTGGTCGATGGGGACGCGGCGGGCCAACCCGGCTTCGCCATCAAGCCCTTGCGCGACAGCAGCGACCTCGGCGGCCTGCTCGCCGCCATCGAAAAGCTTGGCCCGGATCGTAGTTCCCAAGCCTGACAAGTCACGCCGGATCGTTGTCTTGGGAGGCTTCGTAGAGTTTGGCCTCGGTGGCGAACGAATAGATCATCACCGACATCGAATAGACGAAACCATGCCGGCCGCACAGGAAGTAGCGCTTGGCCAGATAGAATTTCAGGAAGTTGCCGAGCGGCGAGAGCACCAGCCGCACCAGGCCAGGCTTCTTGCCCTTCTCGACCAGCGTGGCGACCTTGAGGCTGGAGTAGGTGTTGGCTCTCGCCAGATCCTCCGCCACGGTCACTTCGCGACGATGCAGGAGAACCCCACTGTCGATCGTGCGAGTTTCGCCGGGGACTTCGAACGATTCATGCACCCGCAAACTGAGATCCATGGTGGCCTTGTCACGACGGAAAAGGCGCAGCAGCCGGTTGTGCAGCACCCAGCGGTGCGCATAGCCGTAACCTTTCAACTTGTCTCTGCGTCTGATGTACCATCCGTCGACGGCGTCGCTGCCGGGTTGCGTGACGGCGATGATCGACTGCCGGAGCGTGCCGTCCACGGCCTCGTCGGCTTCGATCGCAAGGCACCAGGGCTGGCTGGCGTGGTCGAGCGCGAATTGCCGCTGGCGCGGGAAACCCGGCCACGCATTATGCAGCAGCCTTATTGGATAGCCCTTGGCGATGTAGCTTTCCACACAGGCGACCGTGCCGTCGGTGGAGCCGGAATCGACGATGATGATCTCTGCGCAGAAGTCGATGCTCTCCAGGCACTGGCCGATCATGTCGGCCTCGTTCATGCAGATGACCAGCGCCGAAATCGGGCTAGAAAATCGAGTCATGGTTCCCCTTCCCATGCCATGTCGTCCTCGGGATTTACGCTGGCTGCGTCATCCCTTTCCCCAATCCCGGACGGAAAACCGTTGCACATTTTTTCTGGAATTGCTTCAGAAACCAACCAGACTGCCCGATTGAGCGGTTAAAGTCCGGACAGAGCGGTCCAGCCTTGTATCTCAGTCTGTCGGATACCAACGCGGCGGCGGTGTGGCGGAAGTCCGAATTTCGCATGGGCAGGCGTGTTGGGGCCCGACCGACCTCAAATCCGCTCGAACGAGACCAGGCCCTCATCCTTGACCCGGCGGATGGTGAGCGCGGTGCGCACCGTGTCGACATTCGGCGTCGAGGTCAGGTCTTCGATGACGAAGGTCTGGAAGGTGCCGAGGTCGCTTGCCACGCAATGCAGCAGGAAGTCGGATTCACCCGACACCATCCAGGCGTCGCGAACGATCGGCCAGCCGCGTGTGCGCTCGGCGAAGGTGCGAAGCTCGGCATCTGCCTGGTGATGCAGTCCGACCAGGCAGAAGGCGACGACGTCGAGGCCGAGCGCCGGCGCGTTGAGCAGGGCGCGATAGCCGCGGATGATACCGCTTTCCTCCAGCCGTTTGACGCGGCGCAGACAGGGCGGCGCCGAAATGCCGACGCGGTTCGACAATTCGACATTGGTCATGCGGCCGTCGCTCTGCAATTCGCGCAGGATCTTCCAGTCGATGGCGTCGAGGTCGGCCTTGAGCGGCATTGCGGGCTCGCGATGTTCAGGGTGACGAAAGAATCTTGCGCGATTTTGTGATTAAACGACTTCGCTGTCCATTCCATCCCTCGCCAGGAATATTTCGCGGCATCCGCCGCGGCAAAGCTTTCCGGGGACGAATGTCAACTTGCCTTGCTGGCATCGTGGGCAACACTTACATTACGCGCGACATCGACGAGTTTTTCCATGCCGCAATCGCCCGGCAGCCCTCGCAGAGGCTTTTCATGAACACCAAGCACGCGCCTGTTCTCATCATCGGTTCCGGCCCGGCCGGCTACACCGCGGCGATCTATGCCGCCCGCGCCATGCTGAAGCCGATGCTCGTCGCCGGCCTGCAGCAGGGCGGCCAATTGATGATCACTACCGATGTCGAGAACTATCCCGGCTTCGCCGATCCCATCCAGGGCCCCTGGCTGATGGAACAGATGCTGAAGCAGGCCGAGCATGTCGGCACCGACATCGTCAACGACATCATTACCGAGGTCGACCTCAACGTGCGGCCGTTCCGCGCCAAGGGCGATTCCGGCACCACCTACACGGCCGACGCGCTGATCATCGCCACCGGCGCGCAGGCCAAATGGCTGGGCATTCCAAGCGAGCAGACCTTCATGGGCTTCGGCGTGTCCGCCTGCGCGACCTGCGACGGCTTCTTCTATCGCGGCAAGGATGTGGCGGTGGTCGGCGGCGGCAATTCGGCGGTGGAAGAGGCGCTTTATCTGTCGAACCTCGCCAAGAGCGTGACCGTCATTCACCGGCGCAGCGACTTCCGCGCGGAGCGCATCTTGCGCGAGCGGCTGTTGAGGAAGGATAATGTCCACGTCATCTGGGACACGGTGGTCGACGAGATCACCGGCCGTCCCGGCAAGACGCCCTTGCCGCCCTCGGTCGAGGGGTTGAAGTTGCGCAACGCTGTGACCGGACAGGAAACGCTGCTGAAGGTCGACGGCGTGTTCGTGGCGATCGGCCATGCGCCGGCGGTCGAGCTGTTTGCCGGCAAGCTGAAGCAGAAGCCGAACGGCTATCTGTGGACCGCACCGGATTCGACGCGCACCGACGTGCCCGGCGTGTTCGCGGCCGGCGACGTGACCGACGACATCTACCGCCAGGCGGTGACGGCGGCGGGGCTCGGCTGTATGGCCGCGCTCGAAGCGGAGAAATATCTGGCCGGCATCGAGGTGCATCGTGAGGCAGCGGAATAGGGGCCGCTTGTGAAACGGCTTAGAAACGCCGTGTAAAAGCCTGATTTTTCATTCAGACGCCAAAGCGGAACGAGGGGTATCATGGCGTTGGACTGGGACAAGCTACGCGTGTTTCACGCTGCGGCGGAAGCGGGATCGTTTACGCATGCGGCCGAGACCTTGCATCTGTCGCAATCGGCGATCTCGCGGCAGGTCAGCGCTCTCGAGCATGACGTCGGCGTGCCGCTGTTCAACCGTCATGCCCGCGGCCTGGTGCTGACCGAGCAGGGCGAAATGCTGTTCCGCACGGCGCACGACGTGCTGATGAAGCTCGAGACCATCAAGTCGCGCCTGACCGAGACCAAGGACCGGCCGTCCGGCGTGCTCCGGGTGACCACGACGGTGGGGCTTGGCGCCGGCTGGCTGACCGAGCGGGTGCAGGAATTCATCGAGCTTTACCCCGAAATCAGCCTGCAATTGATCCTCGCCAATGAGGAACTCGACCTCACCATGCGCCAGGCCGATTGCGCCATCCGGCTGCGCCAACCGCAGCAGCCGGACCTGATCCAGCGCCGCCTGTTCACCGTGCATTTCCATCTTTACGCCGCCCCTTCCTATGTCGCCAAGCATGGCAAGCCGGCTTCGGTGGCAGAGCTGAAGGCCCATCGCATCGTCACCTTCGGCGTGCCGGTGCCGTCGCATCTGTCGGAGTTGAACTGGCTGGAGACGGTCGGCGATTTCGAGGGCGGCCAGCGCGTGCCGACCTTGCAGATCAACGACATCCTGTCGATCAAGCGGGCGGTGGAGGGCGGCGCCGGCATCGCCATGCTGCCCGATTATGTGATCTCCAAGGATTCCGGCCTGGTGCAGTTGCTGCCGGAGACGGAAGTGCCGTCCTTCGACACCTACTTCGCCTATCCGGACGCGATGAAGAACCAGGCGAAGCTGCATGTGTTCCGCGATTTCATCATCGCGAAGGCGCGTAGCTGGTCGTTTTGACGAGGCTGGCGCGGCCCTGCCTGTCCCTGACGTGTGTCTCTATCCCCGCCAGGGCCTCAGCCGCGGCAGCCAGCCGGGCACGTTGCGTCGATAGGTCTCGTATTCGGCGCCGTAGCGGCTGGCGAGCGTCGGCTCCTCGTAGAGCCTGACGAAAGACCCCATGGCGATCGCAGCGATGATGGCATAGGCGACCAGCGTCCAGCTCGAAAACAGCAGCGCCTGGCCGAGGATGATCGACAACACGGCGACATACATCGGGTTGCGGACATGGCGGTAGATGCCGCCGATCACCAGCCGCTCGGTCGGCGCGACCGGGGCGGGCGTACCCAGCCCTTCCAGTGCGAATCGGGCGAAGGCATGCAGCAGTACGGCGCTCGCGGCGGCGACAAGGAGGCCGCCGGCGAGGACAAAGCCCGGCACCCGCGACCAAGGCAAGCTCCAGCGGTCGCTGAGCAGCCAGGGTACAAGTCCGGCGACCACGCCGGGTGCCGCAATCAGGAAAATGGCACTGCCGGCAATCGCTGAAAAAGGACGCATTGGCTATACCTTGCGTGGATGCCTCACAATTGAACGGCTGTTGCCCGATTCCACGTCATTTGGTATTTTGAATGTTTTGGAGCAAACTCGGCTGCGATTTGCATTTTAGCGGCCACAAATGTCCCATCGTGCCGCTCATTTTCCACGATTTTGCTGGTCCTATAGGCTCCCGAAGCGGGTTAGACCACAGCCTGCGTCTTTTTGCATGCGTGTGTTGCAAAATAGATGCTTGTTTCTTGGGCATGGTGAGCACATATATAGACCATCTCCTGGGCGCGTTCTCCTCCCATTAGCGCCCTAGAGTGTTCCCCTCTGGAGGTTAGCCTTAACAGGCACTTCCAATCAAACTCAGCCGGATCTTCATTGATCCGGCTTTTTTGTTGCCCGGATCCAGCCGGGCCGGCCGAAAAATTCACATGAATAGCCGCGTAACAGTGTCATGTAACCTTTGGTAACATGACAAATGGCTCTTCCACTGGTAAGCAGACAGTAGGACGCGGTGTGGTTCGGACGGGAGATGGGGGCATCACTCGGACGACCCGGGCTCAGGCGGCTACCGCGTCCGAACCTTTTTTTGCCGAAGCTCGGCGACTGTGCATGCGGCGGACCTGCCGTTTCTCCTCCCAAGAAAACGGTCCGCAAACAAAAACGACGCCCGGCTCTCCGGGCGTCGTTTTCATTTTCGCCCGCCCTCGAACCAAGATTCGAGGGCGGCATTGCACCGATAGCGATCAGGCTGCCTTGCCGCTGGCATTCAGCGCCTCGTCGGCGAGACGGCCGGTGAGCTCCGCCATGTGGTCGAAGACGGCGCGATAGCTAGCCACGCCCGCGGTTGCCGAACGCAACTCGACGATCAAGTCGCCGATCTCGGCCTGCGGCATGGTCGCCTCCACGACATCCCATCCCGGCCAGTCGGGACGCGCGTCATAGCCGAGAATCTGGCCGCGCCGCTGCGGGATCAACGCGATGATCTTCGACGTCGCGTCCGAGGGCGTGACGATCTCGACCTTCATCACCGGCTCCAGAAGCACCGGCGAGCACGCCGCCATGCCTTCCTTCATCGCCAGCTTCGCCGCCATCTGGAAAGCCATGTCGGAGGAATCGACCGCATGGTAGGACCCGTCCGACAGGTTGACGGCGACATCGACGACAGGAAAGCCGAGCGGGCCGGACTTCAGGTAATCGCGCACGCCGGTCTCGACCGACTGGATATAGGTCTTCGGTACGACGCCGCCGGTGATGGTGTCGGTGAACTGAAAACCGGAGCCGCGGGGCAGCGGCTTGATCTCGATCACCACGTCGCCGAACTGGCCGTGGCCGCCGGACTGTTTCTTGTGGCGGCCGCGCTGCTGCACGGATTTGCGGATCGTCTCGCGATAAGGCACCGCCGGCGCATGGCCCTCGACCGGGATCTGGTTCTTGCCCTCCAGCCGCTCGCGCACGACGCGCAGGTGCATCTCGCCATGGCCCGACAGCACGGTCTCGGCCGAATCCTGGTTATGGTGCAGGCTGAGCGAGGGGTCTTCCTCGGCCAGGCGCTGGATGGCCGCCGACATCTTCACCTCGTCCTTGCGCTCCTTGGGGCGCAGCGCGAAGGCGAAGACCGGTTGCGGCGGTGCGCCATCGAACAACTGCTTGGTGCCGCCCTTGGCCGAAGTCAGCGTCTGGCCGGTCTTGACGTCGTCCAGCTTGCCGAGCGCCACGGTGTCGCCGGCTTTCGCGGCGGTAAGCTTGACCTGGTCCTTGCCGAGCATCCTGTAGATGCCGGAGACCTTGGCGGAACCGCCGCCGGGCAGCCAGAGTTCGGAGCCGTCGGCGACCTGACCGGACAGGATACGCGACACCGACAGCTTGCCGCCATGAGGCGTGTGGATGGTCTTCATCACCTGGACCACGGTGGCGTTGCCGTCGGCCGCGCCGAGCCGCTTGCGGGTCGCCTCGATATCGGGCGCGTCGTGGCGGATCGCTTTCAAGAGGCGCAGCACGCCGTTGCCCTTTTCGGCGCTGCCGATCAGCACCGGCGTCACCGCGCCCTCGCGCAGATCGGCGGCAAGATCGTCGAAGATGGCGTCCTTCGGCGGCTTGATCTCTTCCAGCAATTGTTCCATCAGCTGGTCGTCATGGTCGGCCAGCGTCTCCAGCATGGAGAAGCGTGCCTCCAGCTCCCGCGCCTTGTCGTCGCCCGGTATCTGGGCCACCTCGCTTTCGGCATATTCGCGGTAGATGTAGGCGCGCTCCAGCGCCAGGTCGATCGAGCCGATGACGACGCCGTCCTTGCGCAGCGGAATCTGGCGCAGGAGCAATGGCACCGAGCTTGCCGGCTGCAGCATCTTCAGTGTGTCGCGCACGCCCGCTGTCGCCTTGTCGACCTTGTTGAGGAACAGCAGGCGCGGCACGCCGAGATCGTCGAGCTTGCGCATGATGAGCTGCAGGGCGGGAATCTTCTTTTCGTCGGCCTCGGCCACGACAACGGCGAGGTCGCAGGCGGCCAGAACCGGTTCGGCTTCGAAGGAAAATTCGATAGAGCCTGGACAATCGAGGAAGGTGAACGGCTCGCCCATGAATTCGGTGGTGGCGATTGTCGCCTCGACGCTCATGGCATGGGCGCGCGCCTCTGGCGAATGATCTGAAACGGTGTTGCCTGATGAAACGGGATTTTGTCGGGGAATTGCGCCCGTGCGGGCCAATATGGCTTCGAGAAGTGTCGTCTTACCGCTTGCGAAGGGACCGACTATGGCAATGCATTTCGGTCCCGTGCGTCGTCCTCCGGCGCGAGTACCCATGACTGACCTCCACTCAGGCGTTTCCCGTAGGACCGACTGGCATTCATGGTTCAGGCGTGGTCGATCGGTCCTGAGCGGCGGCCGGCCTGTTCGACCGTCGCGGGCGGGGTTTTTTTCATGTCGCCACCTGCCCGAAACCATCGTCCCACTTGTTTGCCGGCAGGGCAAGGAAAATAGAAATCGGTCGCCGTGGCGTCATGCGTCGATCGGATGCGGAGCCACCGGCCGGAACCTGTTGCGCGTTGGCCGACATCGGTCGAAACTGAGGGCGAGCGATTTTATCCCCCATCTGCTTACGGCTTCGGGATCACCAGCATGAAGATCATTGCCTGCGGCAGCGTGCCGACCATCATAGCGCCGGAAAAATACTTCACCGGCCGGGTTCAGCAGACGCCGATCATCGAGAAGGAGGCACCGGCGCGGCTGCGGGCGACGCTGGTCAGTTTCGAGCCGGGCGCGCGCACGCATTGGCACACGCATCCGTTGGGCCAGACGCTCTATGTCACCTCAGGCGCAGGCCTTGCCCAGACTTGGGGCGGTCCGGTGCAGGAGATCAGGGCCGGCGATGTCATCTCGTTCGAGCCCGGGGAGAAGCATTGGCATGGCGCGGCGTCGAAAACGACGGTGACCCATATCGCCATGCAGGAGGCACTGGACGGCGTGCATGTCGACTGGCTGGAAGCGGTCACGCCGGCGCAATATGGCGGCTGAGCGCTGGGTCGAGCCCGTCAAAAACCCGGCGCTTGGCCGGGTTTTGACGATGAGTTCTGATCAGGTCAGCGATGCCGTGAAGCGCTGGATGCGCGTGCAGGCCTCCTCCAGCAGGGCCTCCGAGGTGGCGTAGGAGATGCGGAAGTTGGGGCCGAGGCCGAAGGCCGAACCGAAGACGACCGCGACGCCCTCGGCCTCGAGCAGTTCCGAACAGAAGACCTCGTCGTTGTCGATGACCTTGCCGGTTTTCGTCTTCTTGCCGATCAGCTGGGCGCAGGACGGGTAGACGTAGAATGCGCCTTCCGGCGACGGGCATGTGATGCCGCGCGCCTGGTTGAGCATCGACACGACGAGGTCGCGCCTGCCTTGAAAGATCGCCTTGTTCCTGGCGATGAAGTCCTGCGGGCCGTTGAGCGCTTCCACCGAGGCCCATTGCGCGATGGTGCAGGCCCCCGATGTCTGCTGGCCCTGGATCATGTCCATCGCCTTGATCAGCTGGACGGGACCGGCTGCATAGCCGATGCGCCAGCCGGTCATGGCATAGGCCTTCGAGACGCCGTTCATGGTCAGCGTGCGCTCATAGAGTTTCGGCTCGACCTCGGCGATGGTCTTGAAGATGAAGTCGCCATAGGTCAGGTGCTCGTACATGTCGTCGGTCAGCGTCCAGACATGCGGATGCTTCAACAGCACGTCGGCCAGCGCGCGCAATTCGGCTTGCGTGTAGGCGGCGCCGGACGGGTTCGACGGCGAATTCATCAGCAGCCATTTGGTCTTCGGCGTGATGGCTCTTTCGAGCACTTCGGGGGTCAGTTTGAAACCATTGTCGATCGAGGTGTCGGCGAACACCGAGTTGCCGCCGCAGATCGCTACCATTTCGGGGTAGCTGACCCAGTAGGGGCGGGGAATGATGACCTCGTCGCCGGGGTTCAGCGTCGCCATGAAGGCGTTGAACAGGATCTGCTTGCCGCCGGTGCCGACAATGGTCTGCTCGGGCCTGTAGTCGAGATTGTTCTCGCGCTTGAACTTTTTCGCGATCGCCTCGCGCAGCGGCGCGATGCCCGAAACCGGCGGGTACTTGGTTTCGCCGCGGCGGATCGCCTCGATCGCCGCGTTCTTGATGTTGTCGGGCGTGTCGAAATCCGGTTCGCCGGCGCCCAGGCCAATCACGTCACGGCCGGCATTTTTCAACTCGCGCGCTTTCTGCGTCACCGCGATGGTGGCGGAGGGCTTCACGCGGGAAAGTGTGTCGGCAAGAAAGGCCATGACCTTTTGTCTCTCCTGAAAGGATCGGCGCGGCCAGCAGCGGCCGCGGCGCTTCTCATGTCGCAACATTCCCGCCAGTGCAAGCTTTGTCGGCTGGGCCAGATCGGCGATGCGGTCAATGAGCCGTGATCGGCAACGATAAGTTTATTAACGGGCGGTAGAGGCTTGCATGGCAGGATCGCAGTCCATTTCCGCCAATTCGCGGAAGCGAGGAACCGTGTCGCGCAGCATCGGGCTTGCCCATATCATCCGTCATGATGACGGCACCTCCACAGGTGTCTGGGGCATCTACACGCTGCAAAGCGCCTTCCAGCCGATCTTCGCCTTCAAGGAAGGCAAGCTGTCGGTTGTCGCCTTCGAAGGGCTGATTCGGCCGTTTCGGGACGGCGAGCCGCAATCGCCGATGAGCTTCTTCAGCACGTGCCCGGCCGCCGATCGCCTGCATGTCGAGGCGCTGACCAGGACGCTGCATCTGCTCAATGCCGGCGCCTGCTTGCCTGAGGAGGCGTCGGTCTTCGTCAATTTCGACCCATCGGTGTTCACCGAGCGGGCCGTTGCCGACAATGCCTTGCGCGAAATGCGGCTGGTGCTGCATGAGGCCGGCATCGATCCCGGTCGCGTCGTGTGCGAGGTGACCGAGCAGAAATCGGCATCGCAGGAGACCCTGTACGGTTTCGTCGCCGCGCTCAGGGGCAATGGCTTTCGCATCGCCGTCGATGACTATGGCGCCGATGATTCCGACATCAGTCGTGTCAAGGAATTGAAGCCCGACATCGTCAAGTTCGACGCCTACTGGATTACGCAGCTGATGGAGTCCGGCGCCGGGTTCGCGCTGCTGACCACGATGGTGAAAAGCTTCGAGGAGCAAGGCATCCGCACGGTGTTCGAAGGCATCGAGGAAAGCTGGCAGCTGGAGCTCGCCGAGAAATCGGGGGCTTCGATGGTGCAAGGATTCGTGCTGGCACGGCCGGAACTGGCGCCGACCAGCTTCCGGGTTTTCGGCAACAGCAAGTCGGAGTCCGCCCCAGCTGCCGCCGGCAACGCGCCTGCCCATCTCTCCACCGCGCCGCATGGCGCGCGGCCGGTGAAAGCCTTCGGCCGCAAGGTAACGCCATGAGGGCCGAGCGGCGGCGCAATGTCGGCGATGCGATTTTCACCGACGAGATCGGCATCGTATATGGCGTCCATGGCGACTTCCGCCTGCGTAGCGCTTACCAACCGATTTTCGCCCCACGCGGCCGGGCCTTGCACGCGGTCGCGGTGGAAGCCCTGATCGAGCCGCACCGCGCCGGCCGACCAACGGCGCCGAGAACATTCTTCGAAGGCATCGCCGCGGCGGACCGGCTGTTTGTCGAGACCATGTGCCGGGTTCTGCATTTGAGAAATTTTGGCAACATCGGGGTCGACGACGGGCTCGACCTGTTCTTCAACTATAACCCGATGATCAACGACCATGCCGGGCGGGCGCTGGCCGAAATCCGGATGATGAGCAGACATCTCGGCGAGCTTGGCCTCGCTCCCGCCATGCTGGTCTGCGAAATCACAGAACAGGCGGCCGACGACGCGCTGCTTGCCCGGCTGGCGCGTGAAATGCGGCGCGACGGCATCCGCATCGCCATCGACGACTTCGGCACCGGCCACTCGACCGAGGAGCGGGTGAGCCTGCTCAAGCCCGACATCGTCAAGATCGACGGCGGCTGGTTCGCTGAGTTCTGCCGTCACGCCGCCGCCGAACGGTTCTTTCGCCCGCTGGTTTCCAGCCTGCACGACCGTGGCGCCAAGGTGTTGGTCGAAGGCATCGAGCAACCCACCCATCTGCGCGTCGCGCTCGAAGGCGGCGTCGACCTGCTGCAGGGTTTTCTTCTCGCCCGCCCGGCGCTGGCCGGCACGATTTTCGAGGAAAAGCCGTTGTCGGTCGACGCTCTGCTCGGCAGGGACAGCAAGGTCATTCCGCTGTTCGGGTAATTTCTACCGCGCCGTCACCGATGCTTCGCGATCGCCGCGCGCTTGTTATATATCAGCGGCGCTGATGGTCGCGCCAAAACAAATCATTGGTTGAGGACGCCACCGCTGCGATAATCGCCTCGGCCAATGCTCCGGGGAACATCAATGACCATACTGTACGGCATGATCGACAGCGGCAATTGCTATAAGCCGCGCCTGCTGATGGCCAAGCTTGGCCTTGCCTTCACCAATGTCGAGGTCAGCTCGCACACTGGCGACACGCGAAAAGCCGATTTTATCGCCAAGAACCCGAACGCCATGGTGCCTTTGCTCGAGCTCGACGACGGCCGGCGGCTGGCCGAATCCAATGCCATCCTGCTCTATCTCGCCGAAGGAACGCGGTTCCTGCCGGCGGACAGATATGAGCGGGGGCTAGCCTATCAATGGCTGTTCTTCGAGCAATACAGCCACGAACCCTACATCGCCGTGCGCAAGGCGCTGCTGACCTTTCCCGAAAGAGCCGGGGATGCGACGCCGGAGCGGTTGGCGGTGACGCTGGAGCGCGGCAACAAGGCGCTCGGCGTGATGAACAAATATCTGGAAGACAACGCCTTCTTCGCCGGCGGCGCGCTCAGCGTCGCCGACATCGCGCTCTATGCGTATACGCACACCGCGGAGCAGGGCGGCTTCCAACTCGACGCTTATCCCGCCGTCGTGGCCTGGCTAGAGAGAGTGGAGGCGGATCCGGGGCATGTGCCGATAGAGTGGTTGCCTTAATTTTGTCCTCACGCCGCCGCCGCTTCGCAGGCTGCTCCGGACGGGGCGCGCCAACAGGCGCGATGCCCCCGGGGTGGCTTGCGGCCTTCGGCCGGTGGCATGAATAGGCTGCCTGGGTGAGATTTGCTACTTCAAGAGATGGTCGTAGTCGGAATGGGTGCCGATCCAGAACCAGATGACATCATCATTGTCGCGGACCGCAACAGCCGATAGCTTTCGTCAACTGCGCCGACCAATAGCGTCCGACCTGCTTGAAATGCAATGATGGATGAAAAGGGTCGGAGTACAGTCTGGCAAAACGCCTGTCGGCCTTTGCTCTGATTGACGATGGTAGTTTTTCATAAGCCTCCCAGAATGATCGAGAGGCGACGTGATTCACAGCGGCCGGTCCGGCCAGCGCGATGGTCGGCCAGTGCCTGTTCGGCGAGCTTGTCCAATCGGCCCAACTTCGCGTCGGCCTCGATCTGCCGATCCCACATGTCCGCCTGAAGTGCCTCGAACCAGGCGGCGAACGCCTTCAGTTCCTCGGGACTCAGTTCGGCGACGGATTTTTCGATTTGCTCAAGCTTGCTCATAACTCAATAATACCACTACTCGGCCAAAAGTACCATGAGCGGTACCATTGGTCCGGCGGCATCTGAACCCCAGACAGCAAAAAGGCGGGACAAAATCCCGCCTTCCCATGCTTGGTAGCCTGATCGGGAGCGTCCGGTCCGGGCTGGCAGCTATCTGCTGATCCAGCTTGTCGGGTCTTTCCGCTCCGGCGCGCTTCTCACGCGACCGTCAGTACATCCGTGACTTGCCGCGCGCCCCGGGCTGGCGCCCGGCGCGCGCCATTCGCAAAATCAGGCTGCCTTGCTCAGAGACCCAGCGGACGACTTGCCGGTGCGGCGGTCCTGCTCGATCTCGAAGTTGATCTTCTGGCCTTCGACCAAGGTCGACAGCCCAGCGCGCTCAACTGCGGAGATGTGGACGAAAACGTCCGCGCCGCCGCTGTCAGGCTGGATGAAGCCGAAGCCCTTGGTGGCGTTGAACCACTTGACCGTTCCTGTTGCCATTTTGATAATCCTTCACATTTGCTTTAGTTTGACTGGACCGAAGTCCAGCCGGTTTGTATCGAGATTTTGGAGATAGACGTCAGCAAACGCGATTATCGCGAGGCCCGGATCGATCGGCCGAAATATCAATGAACCAGATATAGGCTGCTTCCGCACAAAAAACAAGACTGCGTGAGAAAGCCGTGATCGGAGGCCGCCCAACAGCCGCCCCAATCTGGTGAAACCGTTATGGCAGATCGCGCCGTCCTTGGATAGCGGATCAGGGGAGGGAACCATGAAAACCATTCTGCTTGCCGCCTGCCTGACGCTGGTGGCCGCCGAGGCGCAGGCGATCTCGCGCTACGACCCGACGCGCATGAGCTGCGATCGCGTCCAGGCGACGATCGCACGCCAGGGCGCCGTCGTCCTGCGCTATCAGTCGACACGAGTACCCGGTCTGCCGCTCTACGACCGCTATGTGCAGAGCCAGCAGTTCTGCACCATGGGCGAGGTGAGGACGCGCGCCTACGTGCCGAGCGCCGACACCAGGTCCTGTCCGGTCTATATCTGCAAGCGCCCGGACAATGACCGGCGTTTCCGCCGCCGGTTCTTTCACAACAACTAGGCCAGACATCGGCCACACACCGTTCGTTCAACTGAACAGCCGCGCCGCTCGGCGGCATGCGCTTTCATTCGCGGATCTGTTCCATGAGCATGGACACGAACCGCGTCACCTTCTGCGGACGAAAGCGCCCGGGCGGGTAGACCACGTGAATGCCGCCGGAGGGCAGCGCCCAGTCAGGGAGCATATGGACGAGACGGCCCTTCGATAGATAGTCGGCGGCCAGATAGTCCGGCAGAACCGCCAGTCCGCCGCCGGCGAGCGTCGCTTCCAGCACGGCCGGTGTCGAGTTGATGGAGAAGGTCTCGCCCATGGTGACGGTGCGCCGCTCGAAATCACCTCGGGTAAAGCTCCAGGTGAACGGCTTGCGAAGGCCGGAATTGGCAACGAGCGGCAAGGAAGAGATATCTTCCGGTTGGTCCATCGTGACCTTGGCGGCAAAATCCCGCGAAGCCACCAGGATTTGCCGGAAGGTGCCGATGCGGCGCGCCTGCAGGCTGGAGTCCTCCAGCCAGCCGACCCGAATGGACAGGTCCATCTTGCTACCGATCAAATCAATTATGGCATCGGAAATGGACAATTCGACGCCGCAGGCCGGAAATTTCTGCCGAAAACGGGCGGCGATCGGAGCCACCACGATCGCTCCATAATCATTGGACGCGGAAACGCGCAGTACACCAGCCACTTCGGTGTTGCCCTCGCCGACCTCGGCGACTGCCTCCTCGACATCCCGCAGGATCATGACGCAACGTGCGTGCAGAAGGCGGCCTGCCTCGGTCGGCTCGAGCCTCCGCGTCGTGCGCACGACGAGCGTGGTCTGCAATTCGGCTTCAAGACGGGCGACCTGCTGGCTGACGACGGCCTTCGTGATGCCAAGCCGCTGGGCTGCCCGCGTAAACGAACCCGCGTCGATGACGGTGGAAAAATAGGCGAGGCGGTTGAGGTTGATTGGTTCCACGGGGATGTCTTCGGCTGATTGTAAGCTTGCAGAATACAGTCTGTATTATTACAGGCAATTTATCAATCAATCCGGCGAGGCTACCTTCCCCACTGTTCTCTCAATCAGCGGTGGACCCGCGGATTGCCACCGCGACCCAATTCCATTCCATTCGAGGAGCTATTCCATGTTCACAAGAAGACAGATCATGAAGATCTCATTGGCCATCGGCGCAATCGCCGTCCTCGCTTCCGCCGGGCGCGGCCAGGCCGCCGGCAGCAAGCTTGACTGGAAACATTTCCCGGCGGGTCCGAACGGCTTCTTCCGCGCGCCGGTGCTGCTGTCCGGGCCGAGCGAGGCCCTGTTGATCGATGGCGGCTTCACCTATCCGGACGGCAAGGCGCTCGCGGACGCCATCAAGGCTACCGGCAAGAAGCTGACCACTATCTATGTCAGCCAGTCCGATCCCGATTACTACTTCAGCTTGAAGCCGGTGCGGGAAGCCTTCCCGGAGGCAAGGGTGATCGCCGCTTCAGCCACCCTCGAAGCCATCAAGGACAGCGTGGAGAAGAAGCTCGCGGTCTGGGGCCCGCAATTGAAGGAAAACGGCCCTCAGGCGCTGACCGACATCGTCCTGCCCGAGGCGTACGACGATGCAACGCTCACGATCGACGGCGAGACGATCGAGATCGTCAATGCAGAGGATGGACTCGCCAATCGCCGGTACCTGTTCGTGCCGTCGCTCAATGCCGTGTTCGGCGGCGTGATGATCTTCGCGGGTGTTCATGTCTGGACCGCCGACACGCAGACCAGGGAAAGTCGTGCCGCCTGGGTCAAGACGCTGGATGCCGTTGCCGCCCGCCACCCGGCCGTCGTGGTGCCTGGCCATATGACGCCCGATGCCGAGACTGGTCCTTCGGCCGTGGAATTCACCAAAACCTATCTCCTCGCCTTCGAGGAAGAGCTGAACAAGGCAGCCGACAGCGCGGCGCTGAAAACTGCCATGGAGGCGCGGTTCCCCGGCCTCGGCATGGGGGTCGCCCTCGACGTTGGATCCAAGGTCGCCAAGGGCGAGATGAAGTGGGGCTGACAAAGCGCCGACCCTCGATCCGATCCGCTAACCTTACGAAGGTACCTCCGAGGAGGGCGGCCGGGGATGCGCGATAGCCGATGCTCGCGCGCCTCACAACCCATGATCCAGGCCCCTGGCGCGCTGGCCCAACGCTGGTTCAGAACCCGAAGGAAACCTGCGCCGGCGGCGGCGGGCCGACGCGCACGCCTTCCATGGCCAGCATCTTTTCCTTGGTGACGGAGCCGCCCGGCGCCGAGAAACCGCCGATCTTGCCGCCGGCGGCAAGGATGCGGTGGCAAGGGATGACCAGCGGCACCGGGTTGGCGCCAAGGGCGGCCCCGGTTTCGCGCGGCAGGCCGGCATGGCCGGCTCGCTTGGCGAGTTCGCCATAGGTGGTGGTTTCGCCGAAGCCGAGTTTTCGCGCCTCGCCGTAGATGGCGAGGCGGAAATCGTCCACGCCGTCGAGATCGACCGGAAAGCCGGTGAAGTCGACGTCCTCGCCAGCGGCGTAAGCCTTGATCGCGGCGATCAGCTCGACCACCCATGGCGGCTGCGCGGTGGAGGCGGAAACACCGGCATGGCGCATCAGCCGCCGCTCCACCGCCTCGCGGCTGCGTTCGGGCAGGCAGAGCCGGATCAGCCCCTTTTCGCTCCAGGCGATGCCCATGAATCCGATCACTGTTTCTAACACTGTGTGGCCAGCTGTGATCGAAGACCTCGTTTCCATGATGCGCTCCTTTCCGCAAAGTGGCGAAAACCGGGATTCGCGCCGGTACATATCCGGAACAATATGGCATCAGGCCTCGAGCCTCGCCACCCGAAAACCACCTGGTGGCCCTGATTGCCGGTCATGAATCGCTGGTGTAAGGGAATTCTTAACACCCGACAAACCGGACCCGAGCGCGGCTTGCCAGCAAAACAAACCCTTATCGCGATCGGCGTGATCGTGGCGACGGCCGGCATCAGCGGCTGTACCTCGACCTCGCAGATGAAGGCGGCGCCATCCCTGACCGAAACCGCGACTGTCGCCGGCGCAGACGCCGGCTTCACGTTGCCGCTGCCGGAGACGGTTGCGGTGCTGCCGGAATCGTCAGGCGTCGCACCTGTCCAGACGGCCGAGCAGGCGCCCGGCCCTGCCGGGCCGGCACTCGATCCGGCCGCGCAGCCGGCCGCAGTGACCGCCGCCTTTGCCGGATCGACCCCGGCTGCACCGGCTACATCCGCCGTGATGACCGCCAACGCCTGGCAGGCGCCGCCGCCAGCTAGGGCAGGTCTGCCGGCCAAGTCGGCCGAGACATATGCGACCGCGACCTATACGGAGGCCGGGCTTGTCGTGCCGGCAACCGCAAAGGGCGACATGAAAGCCATGCCCGGTGTGCAGCAGGCCGCCTATGTCGTGCCGCGCAATCCGGCTGCCCTTGTGCAGTTCCCGGCTGCACCGGCCGAAGAGGAGCATGCGACCGGCGTGCGCGGCGACATCGACCGGCTGATCCAGAAATACGCCGCGCTCTACCAGGTGCCGGTGGATTTGGTGCGCCATGTCGTCAACCGCGAAAGCACCTACAATCCCAAGGCCTACAACAATGGCCATTGGGGGCTGATGCAGATCAAGCACGCGACCGCGCGCGGCATGGGCTACGACGGACCGGCGAGGGGCCTGTTCGACGCCGAGACCAATCTCAAATACGCGGTCAAATATCTGCGCGGCGCCTGGCTGGTGTCGGACGGCAATGCCAAGCGCGCCGACTGGCTTTACCAGACCGGTTACTACTTCGACGCCAAGCGTAAAGGCTTGCTCGATGCGACCGGCCTCGGCACGGACCGCCAGCGCCGCCGTCTGCAGCCCGACGCCTGAGCGCAATGTCTGAACCGCGCCCGCCGGCTCCGAATGACATCCGGCTGCGCAAGATCCTCGACGAGACGCTTGTCGCGCCGCATTGGCCGGAGGGCTTCGTCATGCGTTGCTTCGAGCCCGGCGACGCACTGCCCCTGCACGCGCTTTTGACCGAAGTTTTCGACGATGGCGCCGACGGCCCGTTCGACGAATGGTGGCCGCGTATATCAGGCGACCCCGAATTCGACCCAACGCTGTATTTCCTCGTCATCGACGCCAAGGGGCGGCTGGCGGCGGCGGCGCTGTGCCGGGCGAGCGCCTTCGTCAGGGATCTCGCCGTTCACCCCGAAGCACGCGGTCGAGGCGTTGCGGAAGCGCTAATGTGGCATGTCTTTGCCATCTTTCGCGAACGAGGCGCCGAGCGTGTCGATCTCAAGACCAACACGGTTGAGAACGCCGCCGCCGTCAGGCTCTACGAGCGGCTGGGGATGCAGCCCGTCGCCTGGGAAGGCTGAGGCCGCCGAGGCCCGGTCCATCGCTGCTCACCGGCTTGGTTCGGGAACCCAGAGCGCCGCTCCGCATTCAATGAACGGTGGAGGGGTCCGACGAGCTTCCGGCGCTTGGAAGGCTTGCGTCGCCGTTCCAGAGGAGATCCTCCGCGCCATGAGGCTCTTTCACGCATTTGCCGCGTTGGTTGCTGCCGCGATGATTGCGGCCGCCCCGGCGCGAGCCGTCGAGCTGTCGATCGTCTCGGGCGACACCGGCATCGGCATCAAGGTGCTGCGTGAAATCCTCGACCGCTATGAGAAGGACAGCGGCAACACGGTCAGCATCGTCGTCATGCCAGCATCCGGGACCGACCAGTTCGGCCAGTACCGGCTGTGGCTTGCCGCCGGCAACAGCGACATCGACGTCTACCAGACCGACGTGATCTGGGCGCCGCAGCTAGCCAGCCAGCTCGTCGACCTGACCGCGGCAACCAAGGATGTCGTCGGCGCCCATTTCCCCTCGATCATTCAGTCGCAGACTGTCAACGGCAAGCTGGTGGCGCTGCCGATCTTCACCGATGCGCCGGCGCTCTACTACCGCAAGGACCTGCTCGACAAATACGGCGCCAAGGTGCCTGCCACCTGGAAGGAGCTGACCGAGACCGCCAGGCTGGTCATGGACAAGGAGCGGGCTGCCGGCAACAAGGATATCTGGGGCTTCGTCTTCCAGGGCAATGCCTATGAGGGGCTTACCTGCAATGCGCTCGAATGGGTGATGTCGAACGGCGGCGGCCAGATCATCGAGCCGGACGGCACCATCTCCATCAACAATTCAAAAGCGGCGGCAGCGCTCGACATGGCCAGGGGCTGGGTCGGGACCATCGCGCCGCCCGGCGTGTTGGCCTATCAGGAAGAGGAATCGCGCGGCGTGTGGCAGACCGGCAATGCGGTCTTCATGCGCAACTGGCCCTACGCCTATGCGCTCGGCAATTCAGAGGGATCGCCGATCAAGGGCAAGTTCGACGTCGCACCGTTGCCGGCCGGCAGCGGCGAAGGCGCGCGGGCAGCGGCAGTGCTGGGCGGGTGGAATCTCGCTGTGTCCAAATATTCCAGGCACCCGGACGCGGCGATCGGGCTGGTCAAGTTCATCGCCTCGCCCGCGATGCAGAAATACCGCGCGCTGAGGAACTCCAGCCTGCCGACCATCCAGGCGCTCTATGACGACGCCGACATCGCCAGGCAACAGCCGATCGTTCCGCGCTGGAAGCAGATCTTCCTCAGTGCGGTGCCGCGTCCCTCGGCCGCGGCCAAGATCAGATACAACGAGGCGTCGAGCCAGTTCTGGAACGCCGTCCACAACACGCTGTCGGGCGATGGCGCCGCCGGCGACAATCTGGCCGACCTCGAGGCAATGCTGACCAGGCTGAAAGGTCGCGGCTGGTGACGCCACAACGCGCCTCCATATCCCGCCCAGCGGAAGGGATGACAGAAGCGGAGCCGATGACTGAAACCGCCGCGACCCACCGCCCGCGCCCGCGGCTGATGCGCCAGCGCGTGCGCTCGGCCTGGCTGTTCCTGACGCCGATGCTCTTGGTGCTCGCCGCCGCCGCCGGCTGGCCGCTCGCCCGCACCGTCTATTTCAGCTTCACCGACGCTTCGCTGGCCGACCTCGACGCCCGCCAATGGGCAGGCTTGGCCAATTACTTCTCGGTGCTCCGCATGCCGAGCGGCCGCGTGCTCTACGATGGCGTGCTGGCCGACCCGGTCTGGTGGAACGCCGTGTGGAACACGGTGCGTTTCGCGGTGATCTCCGTGACCTGCGAGACGATCTTCGGCATGATCGTCGCGCTGGTGCTCAATGCCGATTTCCCGGGCCGCGGCATCGTCAGGGCGGCGATCCTCATCCCATGGGCGATCCCGACCATCGTCTCGGCCAAGATGTGGCAATGGATGCTCAACGACCAGTTCGGCATCATCAATGTGGTTCTGCTCAATCTCGGCCTGATCGACGACAAAATCGCCTGGACAGCCAACGCCGACACGGCGATGGCGGCGGTGCTGATCGTCGACATCTGGAAGACGACGCCGTTCATGGCGCTGCTCATCCTGGCGGCGCTGCAGATGCTGCCGCGCGAGATCATCGAGGTCGCGAAGCTCGACGGCGCCAACCCGTGGCAAGTCTTCTGGCGGGTGACCTTGCCGCTGATCCGCCCGGCGGTGATGGTGGCGGTGATCTTCCGCGCGCTCGACGCGCTGCGCATCTTCGACCTGATCTATGTGCTGACGCCCAACAATGTGCACACCAAGTCGATGTCGGTGTTTGCGCGTGAGAACCTGTTCGAGTTCGACAAGTTCGCCTATGGCTCGGCCGCTTCGACGCTGCTGTTCCTCATTCTTGCCCTTCTCACCATGGCCTATATCCGGATCGGCCGGGTCAGCCTGGACGGAGGACGCTGAAATGGAGGGCCGCTGACATGTGGATCCTGAGGCGCGCGGCCTTCTACCTGCTGGTGCTGGCGATCGTCGTCGTCGCGGTGTTCCCGTTCTACTACGCCATCGTCACCAGCCTGAAATCGGGCACCGAGCTCTTCCAGCCCGACCTGTGGCCGCAGACGTTCAGCCTCGGCAATTACAGGAACGTGCTGACCGAAGGCGCCTTCGCGCACAACCTCGTGAACTCGCTGGTGGTCTCGGGCGCGGTCGTCGCGCTCTCGCTGTTCCTCGGCGTCACCGCGGCCTACGCGCTGGCGCGCGTACGCTTCCGCGGCCGCTCGGCGCTGCTCTTCGCCATCCTGTCGGTGTCGATGTTCCCGCAGGTGGCGGTGCTGGCCGGGCTGTTCGAGCTGGTGCGGACCTTCGGCCTCTACAACTCGCTGTTCGCGCTGATCTTCTCCTACATGATCTTCACCTTGCCGTTCACCGTCTGGGTATTGACGGCGTTCGTGCGCGACCTGCCGGTCGAGGTCGAGGAAGCGGCGATCCTCGACGGCGCGACGCCGTGGATCATCATCACGCGCATCTTCCTGCCGCTGATGTGGCCGGCGCTGGCGACCACCGGGCTCTTGGCCTTCATCGGCGCCTGGAACGAGTTCCTCTTTGCCCTGACATTCACCTCCAATAACGCGCAGCGGACCGTGCCGGTGGCGATCGCGCTGCTCTCCGGCAATTCGCAGTTCGAGATCCCTTGGGGTAACATCATGGCCGCATCGGTGATCGTCACGGTGCCGCTCGTGGTGCTGGTGCTGATTTTTCAGCGCAAGATCGTCTCCGGCCTTACCGCCGGCGGGGTCAAGGGGTGAGGCGCCTGTACTATGGACTGACATCCCAGGCCTGATCCGGCAAGTAAAGGAAACGTCCACCAAGGCGGCAGGCCTGGTCTTGCCGGCAATAGTTCTGGCGTTAAGCTTCGGTCTTGCGGCCTCGTGGGCGAGTGCTCGATTGAAACCGGAGAAAACATCATGCGGCTGTTGCTTTCCAGAACCGGCCTGGCCACCTTGATCCTCGCCGTTCCGCTTTTTGCCGGCGCGGCAAGGGCCGATGACTGCGCCAACGCGCAGGACCAGACGACCATGAACGAGTGCGCGGGCAAGGCGTTCGAAGCGGCCGACAAGAAGCTCAACGATGCCTACAGGCAGATCGAGGGCCGGCTGAAGAGCGACGCGGCGTCGAAGAAGCTGCTCGTCGCCGCGCAGCGCGCCTGGGTCGCCTTCCGCGACGCCGAATGCAGGTTTCAGGGCGGCCCGCGCGATGCAGCCGGAAGCATGTACCCGATGGTCGTTTCCGGTTGCCAGGAGACCCTCACCGATATCAGGCTGAAGGATTTTCAGCGCTACCTCGATTGCAAGGATGCCGACACGGATTGCCCGGTGCCGGCGGCGCAGTAGTTTTCTCGGCGTCTTTTTCGGGAAAGGCGTGCTGCGTCATCGCCGCGCCGTGTGCCGAAATGTCGGAGCCGGCCGTCGCGAACCGTCCTTGGGTCATAGAGCAACCGCGCCGGGACGCCGGCCGTGACCCAAGGAGCCGATCATGATCACCTTTCCCAACGAATCCGCCAGATACCGCACCGCCCGCGAAAGACTGCTGAAGAAGGAAATCGCGCTGCGCCGCGCCATGGAGGACGTCGCCGAGGCGCGGCGCGCGCTGCCGCCGGGCGGGCTGGTGCCACAGGATTATGCGTTTGACGGGCTTGATGCCGATGGCAGGCCGGCGAAGATAAAACTGTCGGAGCTGTTCGCGCCCGGCAAGGACACGCTGATCCTCTACCAGATGATGTTCCCGCGCCATCCGCTGGAGACGCGCGACGTGGCGACCAGCGGCGCCACGGCGAAGCTTTCCAGGCAGGACCAGCCATGCCCCTCCTGCACGGCGCTGCTCGACCAGTTCGACGGCGCCGTTGGCCATCTGGAAGCCGCCGGCTTCAACTTCGCCGTGGTGGCGAAAACCGCGCTCGAAAACCTGGTTGCGTTCGGCCGCGACCGCGGCTGGAAGAACATGCAGCTGGTGTCGTCGGCCGCCAACGGCTTCAAGCGCGACTACAATGCGGAGGCGCCTGACGGTGCGCAGATCCCGCTGCTGTCGGTATTCCATCGCGATCACGACGGCATCCGCCATTTCTGGTCGTCGGAGCTTGGCTTTGCGCCGCCGGAGCCCGGGCAGGACCCGCGCGCCATCGGCACCTGCGAGATCCTGTGGAACCTGATGGATTTCACCCCGCAAGGCCGGCCGAACTGGAACGAGCAGCTGCAATATGGCGAGGCCTGCTGCCATTAGAACAATTCCAGGAAAAGTGTGAAACGGTTTTCCGTCCGGAATTGCGTCAAAACAAAGAGATAGAACGGCTTCAGTGTTTCCGTGAAACGCTGAACCGTTCTAGGTGCAGGCATCGTCTCCCACGACGACAAGAGCGAGGAAAGCGCAACCTCGCCGCATTTGCCGCGTTTGCCTATCCGAGGGAACATGATCCGATCGGAGGATATGGAGATGAAAACGCTTCTGACCATGACAGCCGCGGCCTTGCTCGCCGGCGCGCCCGCCGCGCTTACCCAATCCACCGCCCAAACGACGCCGTTGGCGACCGACAGCAAGGTCGACACCCAGACCTTCGTCAAGACGGTGCCCAGCGCCAACGAGTTCGAGATCGAGTCGAGCAAGCTGGCCGAGCAGAAATCCGCCTCGGCCGACGTCAAGGCCTTCGCCAAACAGATGATCAAGGACCACACCAAGGCCGGCGAGGACTTCAAGGCGGCACTCGCCCAAGGCCAGACCACCGCCTCGACCAAGCCGGCCGGCCCGGTGCTGCAGGCGAATGAGCAGGGCCAGCTCGATGAACTCAAGGCCGCCAGCGGCAAGGACTTCGACGGCAAATACATCACCATGCAGGCCGAAGCCCACAAGGATGCCGTCGCCTTGTTCAGCACTTACGCCAAATCGGGCGACGACCCGGCGATGAAGGAATTCGCCAAGAAGACCCTGCCGACGCTGAAGATGCACGAGAAGCACGTGAAGGAACTGGGTGCCGCGCATCAGGGTTGAGGGGAGCCTGCTTCCGTTGAGATACGGCGCGCGCGTCAAAATAGCGGTGTTGGCGCCGCCCCTCATTGCCCTGCCGGGCATTTCTCCCCGTATAACGACGGGGAGAAAAAAGCCTGCGCCGATGATTTCGCCAATCTCCTACGTTGCAGAACCAGCGCCTGCGTAGCGGCCAAGTCCCTTCTCCCCGTCACTATACGGGGAGAAGATGGCGGCAGCCAGATGAGGGGCGGCACCGGCCTATCCAGGAACGCTTGCTCAACTCGTTCTGATTTGCTCGACCGCGGTCGCCAGCAGGTCTTCCATGGCAGCGCGTATCTGGGAATCCGACTGGGCGATGCCGGCCGCGTCGAAATCGGCGCGCAGCTTGCGGAACACGTCGCTGTCGCCTGCCTCTTCGAAGTCGGCGTGCACCACTTCCTTGGCATAGGCGTCGGCGTCCGCACCGGATTTGCCGAGCTTTTCGGCGGCCCACAGGCCGAGCAGCTTGTTACGGCGCGCCATGGCCCTGAACTTGGTTTCCTCATCCATCGCAAACTTCTTTTCGAAGCCTTCCTGACGGTCTTTCATACTGCTCATCGTCTGCCTCGGGATGCTCGGGTCCATCTTCAGCCGATTTCCGCGGGAGGAGCGGCCGGGAGAGGCAAGAGTGGCGCGCATGGATGTCATTAACAAGGCCGCCGGCATCGAGCAACTCGCCTTGGCGCGGTGGCTGAAGGGCTCGTCCTTCGCCTACCCCATCGTCAACGCGCTGCACATAATGTCGATCGGGGCGCTGCTGACCAGCGTCTTCCTCATGGACCTCAGGATCTGCGGAGCCTTCCGCTCGCTGCCGCGCGCGGCGTTCGTCGCGCTGCTGCGCCGCACCGCGCTGGTTGCGTTCGCGGGCGCGCTCGTCACGGGCTCGCTGCTGTTTTCAGTCAAGGCGAGCACCTATGCGGCGATGCCGATTTTCCTCGCCAAGATGGCGCTCATCCTTATCGCCGGCGTCAACTTCCTCGCCTTCACGCGCTTCCGGCGCGTGACCGACGAGCCGGCAGGCGGGACCGTTCTGCTTTCGATGCTGCTGTGGATCTGCGTGCTCGTCGCCGGGCGGTTCATCGGTTTTTTCTGACCAAACCACGCGCCGGCACTGGCCTCCCCAAGCCGGGCGGATAAGCTCCCCCAAACCCAGGGAGCATCACCATGAAAAAGGAAGTCATCGAAGTGCCCGTCATGTCGGACAAGGTGCGGTCGCTCGGCTTGCCCTGCTCGACCGCGGTGAGGGCCAACGGCTTCGTGTTCATCTCGGCGACGCCGCCGGTGGACATGGTGACCGGCGAGATGGTGCGCGGCGACATCGAGGTGCAGACCGAGGCGTCGCTGAAGGCGCTGAAACATTGCCTGGAAGCGGCCGGCACCTCGCTGGAAAACGTGGTGATGGTGCGCATCTACGCCGTCAATTCCGGCTTCTACAACGCGATCAACCGGGTTTATGCCCGGTATTTCAGCGTGAACCCGCCGGCGCGGAGTTTCGTGCCGGTGGCGTCTTGGCCGATGGAGTTTGATATCGAGATCGAGTGTGTGGCGGTGGGGTGAGGGGAGAGAAGCCTTCGCTTAGCGGATGAAAGGTCAATTGCTTGGTTTTTTCGAGCTTCGGACGTCCTGGGCCTGTGAAGGGCCGGCGATTTCTAGCATAAGTTTTTACTTGTCTTTCAAGTAAACTCGTTCTCAATTCCCGTTGGGGATAGGGAGGGCGAGTCATTGAACAAATTACCGAAGAAATTCGTCGAACGCGTCGCGTCGAATCTCAAGAAATATCAGCGAATCGCGCTGGCTCAGCAGAAATCCGATGTCGCGGAAGCCGACACCGTTACCTTGATCAAGGACATCCTGGCTGAGGTTTTTGGCTATGATAAATATGACGAATTGACATCCGAACACCAGATCAAGTCGACATACTGCGATCTCGCGATAAGGATCGCAGGAAAACTGCGATTGCTTGTCGAGGTGAAATCAGCTGGAAGCAGCTTGGCTGACAATCACCTGAGGCAAGTTATTGACTATGGGGCTCATCAAGGCATTCACTGGGTGATCCTCACCAATGCAATCGAATGGCGGCTGGTCCGTATTTATGTGGCAAACCAGATCAGCCATGAGGAAGTGTGTCGAATCGCTCTTGCTGACATGAATCCCAAAAATGAAGATCATTTGCAGTGCCTGTTCCTGTTTGCCAAGGAAGGGCTGACAATCGACGCGATGGACGCGTTTCACCAGCAGGCCCAGCTTTTCAACAAGTTTACGGTTTCGGCGATTATCCGATCAGAACCGGTGATCTCGGTTGTGCGCCGCGAAATCCGGAAGCTCTTTCCAGACATCAAAGTCGGCGGCGAGAACCTGTCGCTGCTGATCGAAAATGAAGTGATCAAGCGAGACACCATCGAGGGTGAAAAGGCGAAGGAAGCGGTTGCCAGACTGCGGAAGGCTGTAAACAAATTGGAAAGAGCCAAGAGCAAGGCTACAAAAACCGCTACGACCGAATTGACTTAGGGTTTCGCATGTTGGCTGTTAATCAACTAACAGCAGCAGACCAAAGTACTCAGTCACTCAATTTGCAGCAGAAGTTTTGGATTTCGAAATGACAGACTTACATAGATTTACGCGAGTGGAATTCAATCACTTTAAAGCTTTTGAAAAATTTACTCTGCATTTGAGAAATTTTAACATACTTGTTGGTCCAAATAACGCCGGGAAATCAACGATCTTGGCCGCGTTTAGGATACTGGCCTCTGCGTTGCGAAAAGCTACCTCAAGAAAGGCGGAAGTCGTAAGCGGCCCTCAAGGGTCGGTCTATGGGTACGTCGTTGATCTTGCCGCTATATCGATTGCCGAAGAAAACATATTTTACAACTATGATGACAGCCAGCCGGCCTCTATCAAGTTTAATTTATCAAACAAGAACGAACTTCTGCTATTTTTTCCTGAAGCAGGATCCTGCCACCTAATAGCAACTAACAACAATGGCAAGACACCCCATTCTCCAAAGGAATTCCTAAGGCATTTCAATTGCCCGATCGGATTCGTTCCTATATTGGGTCCGGTCGATCACAATGAAGTTCTATACGAAAAGGAAGCCGCTAGACTGGCACTTTTTAATTATAGATCTGCTAGAAATTTTCGAAACATCTGGCATCATTACCCGGAGAAATTCGAGGAATTTCGCGAGGTCTTGGGTCGAACTTGGCCCGGTATGGATATCGAAAAGCCGGTAGTCGACTATTCACACAAAAACGCAAGACTATTTATGTTTTGCCCTGAATCAAGAATCCCTAGGGAGATTTTTTGGGCAGGCTTTGGATTCCAAGTCTGGTGCCAGATGCTGACTCATTTGATTCAGTCCAGCAAAAACTCTCTATTTCTGATTGACGAACCTGATATCTATCTGCATTCCGAACTTCAACGTCAGTTGCTTACTCTACTTAGAAATATTGGCCCGGACATACTTATCGCTACCCATTCGACCGAGATAATAACCGAGGCCGAGGCGGATGATATCGTCGTCGTGAACAAGAAAAGGCGGCAGGCGCAGCGTGTTAAAAATCCCTCGCAATTGGGAGATGTATTCTCCTCTCTTGGGTCCAACTTGAACCCTATTCTAACTCAATTGGCGAAGACGCGGCGCGCCCTATTTGTTGAAGGAAAGGATTTCCAGATACTCGGGAAGTTTGCCGGCAAGCTGGGGTTTGCGGAGGTAGGCAATCGCGGGAATTTTGCGGTCATACCCGTGGAGGGCTTTAACCCGGAGAGAGCAAAGAATATCAAGGCTGGCATGGAGTTGACACTAGGTGGGAAGATAGCATCAGCAATCGTTTTTGATCGAGAGTATCGAAGCGAAGATGAATGTATCGCTATTAAGGAAGCTTGCGGCAAATTTTCGGAACTGGTGACGCTCCATCGCAGGAAAGAGATTGAGAACTTTTTGCTGGTTCCCGCCGCGATAGATAGAGCCGCAGCCAACAAAATTTCAGAGGTGCTGCGTCGCGGTGGTACTGCGAAAGCATATGTCCCAATCGCAGATGCTGTTTTGAATAAATTCTCATTGGAGAAAAAGAACTATGTTGCTGGGCAATTTCTCTCTAATCGCCGGCGATTTGAAAGGCAGAATTCTCCGGGCTTGAACGATGCGACGGTGAGCGAAGCTGCGATGGATGAGTTTGATAAATTTTGGGATAATCCGGATTTGAGAATGGGGCTTATCCCGGGGAAGGACGCGCTAAGTTCCGTAAATCAGGCCCTGCAAGATGAATACAAAATAAGCGTGACTCCGACCGCGATAATAGATGCAATGCGTAACGAGGAAATTTCGGTCGAGATGAAAGAGTTGATTAAAGGGATATCGGTTTTTTCGAGCTCAGGCGTAAATGAGGAGCTCGACGAGAAATAGATCGCTGTGTCAGCATCCACCCAAAGCTCAACCAAGCTGGAACTAGCTGAAATATTCCTGCAGCGGCCTGACCTCTAGGCTCCCCGCCTTCAGCGCTGCAATCGCTTCCGCCACGGCCGCCGCGCCGGACAGCGTCGTGTAATACGGCACTTTCTGCATCAGTGTTGCTCGCCGCAGCGATTTCGAGTCCGACACCGCTTTCTGGCCATCCGTCGTGTTGAAGACGATCTGGACCTGGCGGTTGCGGATGGCGTCCTCGATGTGGGGGCGGCCTTCGAGCACCTTGTTTATTTTCTCCGCGACGACGCCATTTTCGGCGAGGAAGCGGGCGGTGCCTGAGGTGGCCATCACCTTGAAGCCGAGGCCGGCGAGCCGCTTGACCGCCGGCAATATGCCTTTCTTGTCCTCGTCGCGCACCGACACGAACAGCGTGCCGGAGCGTGGCAGGTCGACGCCGGCCCCCAACTGGCTCTTGGCGAAGGCGAGCGCGAAATCGCGGTCGAGGCCCATGACCTCGCCGGTCGAGCGCATTTCCGGGCCGAGCAATATGTCGACGCCGGGGAAGCGGGCGAAGGGGAAGACCGCCTCCTTGACCGCGATGTGACCGGGGTTCCTGGGGTCGGGCATGGCGCCGTAGTGGGCGAAGGCGTCTTCCAGGCTCTCGCCGGCCATGATGCGGGCGGCGATCTTGGCGATGGGACGGCCGATGGTCTTGGCGACGAAGGGCACGGTGCGCGATGCGCGCGGATTGACCTCCAGCACATAGACCGTGCCGTCCTTGATTGCGTATTGCACGTTCATCAGGCCGCCGACATTGAGCGCGCGGGCAAGGCTAGCGGTCTGGCGCTCCAGCTCGTCAACCAGATCGGAAGGCAGCGAGTGAACGGGGAGCGAGCAGGCGCTGTCGCCTGAATGGATACCGGCCTCCTCGATGTGTTCGAGAATGCCCGACACGAAGGTGGCCTTGCCGTCGCAGAGACAGTCGACATCGACCTCGATGGCGCCCGACAAATAAGTGTCGAACAGCAGCGGGTTCTTGCCCAGCAGCGTGTTGATCTGGCCGGTCTTGTCGTTGGGATATTTCTGCTTGATGTCCTCCGGCACCAGGCCGGGCACGGTGTCGAGCAGGTAGGATTGCAGCATGCCCTCGTCATGGATGATCTGCATGGCGCGGCCGCCCAGCACATAGGACGGGCGCACCACCAGCGGGAAGCCGAGCTCGCCGGCGACGAGGCGGGCCTGCTCGACCGAATAGGCGATGCCGTTCTTCGGCTGGCTGAGGTTGAGCTTGTGCAGCAGCTTCTGGAAGCGGTCGCGGTCTTCGGCCAGGTCGATCATGTCGGGCGAGGTGCCGAGGATCGGGATGCCGGCCTTCTCCAGCGCGTCGGCGAGCTTCAGCGGCGTCTGGCCGCCGAACTGGACGATGACGCCGACCAGCTCGCCCGACGCCTGCTCGGCGCGCAGGATCTCCAGCACGTCCTCCGCCGTCAGCGGCTCGAAATAGAGCCGGTCCGAGGTGTCGTAGTCGGTCGAGACCGTCTCCGGGTTGCAGTTGATCATGATCGCTTCATAGCCGGCGTCGCGCAGCGCGAAGGCTGCGTGGCAGCAGCAATAGTCGAACTCGATGCCCTGTCCGATGCGGTTGGGACCGCCGCCGAGGATGACCACCTTCTTGCGCGACGAGACCTGCGCTTCGTTGGCCAGCGCGCCGGCGAAGGGAACTTCATAGGTCGAATACATGTAGGCGGTGGGCGAGGCGAACTCGGCGGCGCAGGTGTCGATGCGCTTATAAACCGGATGAACGTCGAGCTTTTCGCGAGCCTTCTGAATCACTTCGGCGTCGGTCTTCGTCAGCGACGCGAGGCGGGCGTCGGAAAAGCCCATCGCCTTCAGCATGCGCAGATTGACCGCGTCCTCGGGGATGCCGTGTTCGCGGATGCGGGCTTCCATGGCCAGGATCCCGGCGATCTGCTCGAGGAACCACGGGTCGATCTTGCACATGGCGTGCACGTCTTCCAGCGAGGTGCCCATGCGGATCGCCTGCGCCACCATGCGCAGCCGGTCGGGCGTCGGCGTGCCAAGTGCTGCGCGGATGGCGTTGCGGTCGTCGGCATGGCTGGCGATCGCGGTCCCATGGCCGAGGCCGGGGATCTCGATCTCGTCGAGGCCGGTGAGGCCGGTCTCCAGTCCGCGCAGCGCCTTCTGCAAGGATTCCTGGAAGGTGCGGCCGATGGCCATGACTTCGCCGACCGACTTCATGGCGGTGGTCAGCACCGGCTCGGCGCCGGGGAATTTCTCGAAGGCGAAGCGCGGGATTTTCGTGACGACGTAGTCGATCGACGGCTCGAAGGAGGCGGGCGTCGCGCCGCCGGTGATGTCGTTCTCCAGCTCGTCCAGCGTGTAGCCGACGGCGAGTTTCGCGGCGATCTTGGCGATGGGGAAACCGGTCGCCTTCGAAGCCAGGGCCGACGAGCGCGAAACGCGCGGGTTCATCTCGATGACCACGAGGCGGCCGTCGGCCGGGTTGACGGCGAACTGCACGTTGGAGCCGCCGGTCTCGACGCCGATCTCGCGCAGCACCGCGATCGAGGCGTTGCGCATCATCTGGTATTCCTTGTCGGTCAGCGTCAGGGCAGGGGCGACGGTGATGCTATCGCCCGTATGCACGCCCATCGGGTCGATGTTCTCGATCGAGCAGACGATGATGCAATTGTCCGCCTTGTCGCGGACGACCTCCATCTCATATTCCTTCCAGCCGAGCACGCTTTCCTCGATCAGCACTTCGGTGGTCGGCGAGGCGTCGAGGCCGGACTGGACGATGTCGTAGAATTCGGCGCGGTTGTAGGCGATGCCGCCGCCGGTGCCGCCCATGGTGAAGGACGGGCGGATGATGGCCGGCAGGCCGACATGGTCGAGCGCCTGGGCCGCGATCGCCATGCCATGGCTGATGTAGCGCTGCTTGCGGTCGCCTTCGCCGAGGTTCCAGCGCGTCTCCAGCGCGTCGAGCGCGGCGTCGAGATTTTCGGGTTCCTCGGCTTTCAGCGCGGCGCGCTCGGCCTCGTGCGTCTTGCGGTCGGCGTTCTTGACGTCGGTGGCGTTGGCCAGCATCGACTTCGGCGTTTCCAGGCCGATCTTCTTCATCGCCTCGCGAAACAGCGCGCGGTCCTCGGCCTTGTCGATGGCATGCGCGTCGGCGCCGATCATCTCGACATTGTAGCGCTCCAGCACGCCCATGCGGCGCAGCGACAGAGCGGTGTTGAGCGCGGTCTGTCCGCCCATGGTCGGCAGCAGCGCGTCCGGCCGCTCCTTGGCGATGATCTTGGCCACCACTTCCGGCGTGATCGGCTCGATATAGGTGGCGTCGGCCAGTTCCGGGTCGGTCATGATGGTGGCCGGGTTGGAATTGACCAGGATGACGCGGAACCCTTCCTCCTTCAGCGCCTTGCAGGCCTGGGTGCCGGAGTAATCGAATTCGCAAGCCTGGCCGATGACGATGGGGCCGGCCCCGATGATCAGGATCGACTTGATGTCAGTGCGTCTTGGCATGTCGAAAAGTTCCGTTCGGCGGGCGGCTTGCACAAAAAACCGGGACGGGAAGACCCGGCCGGTTGTGCTCGCGATTCTGGTATCAGGCTAGGAGGGCCTTATAGGGAAGAGTTTTGCCCGATGTAACCCCGAAAATGAATGGGAGTAGGGGAGTAGGGCAGTAGGGCAGTAGGGGAGTAGGGGAGTAGGGGAGTAGGGCAGTACTCTAGTAGGGGAGTAGGGGAGTAGGCGAGTGGGCGATGTCTCTTATACCCTTCTCAGATACAAAGAGACAGAGGGTGATCTCGTGTGGGGTGTG